>CAYNFY010000055.1:0-27150 GCA_964396585.1 uncultured Nocardioides sp. | reverse complement strand
GGGAGAACCACAAGATGATGCTCGACCACTACCAGCAGACCAAGAACCTGCTGGTCAGCTACAGCCCGGACAAGCTCGGATTCTTCTGAGCCCCCGACTCCGCCCGGGTCCATGGCTCGGCGAGAGCCGTGGGCTCGGGCGGAACCATTCGCAGTATCGCGAGGAGACGAACGGCATGGACGAGACGACCCAGGGTGCCGCGGTCACGGTCAATCGGGTGGACGTGACCGAAGAGGCGGCCGCGATGATCCGACATCTGAGCCAGATCCACGGCCCTCTCATGTTCCATCAGTCCGGAGGTTGCTGCGACGGGTCCTCGCCGATGTGCTACCCGCTGGGTGAGTTCCGTACAGGTGGCTCGGATGTTCGACTGGGCGATCTGGAGGTAGGTCTCGAAGGCACAGTCCCGGTGTGGATGTCGGCGGCTCAGTTCGAGTACTGGAAGCACACCCACCTCACCATCGACGTGGTCAAGGGCCGAGGTGCCGGATTCTCATTGGAGGCTCCGGAGGGGGTGCGGTTCTTGATTCGTTCCAGACTGTTCACCGATGAAGAGGCCGCCGTGCTGGCCAGGCGCGGGTAGGCCCCGAGAGGTCAGCGACGGATGCGCCACGCCGCCGCGGCCCGCCAGCCGAGCATGAAGACGCCGGTGAAGGTGGTGGCGACCACGATGAACGAGAACGCAGTGCCCCGGTCGGCGAGGTGTCGCAGCAGCATGCCACCGGCGACCGTGCATACCCACACCACCACTCCGGCCACCAGCGCGGAGGGAGGGCGGCGCAGCGCTGCCAGATTGATCAGATGTCCGAAGCCGGCCGCGACGAGGAACGGCCAGGCGGTGACCAGGACTCCGGTGATCGCGTTGCCTTCGTCGTGGCTGCGGCGCCCGACCGAGGCGAAGACCAGCAACACGACGGCGTCGAAGAGGAGCACCCATCCCCAGGCGATGGATCGAGAAGGGGGACGGGTGGGGGCGGTGCTCATGTACCCATGATCGCGTACGGCCGCCCGCCGGGCTCGACGTGGGGCCCAGTGTGAGGCTCGGTGTGAGGCCGGAGAGATTCCCGTGTTCTCCGGCGGGATCGTGGCGCAACCGCCACCATTGCTTCGTGGACCTCGATCCGGCCCGAGCGGTGCCGCAGCAGAGCAGCGGGGGCGACCCGGTGGCTCGGGCGATGGTGGCGATCGTGGGTTTCGCGGTGATCCTGGGCGCGCTGGTCACCTGGAGGTGGGGGTTGCACCCGTTCACGCTCGCGATCATCGCTCTGGTGACGGTCGGCTGGCTGCCGGCGTTGGAGTCGCTGCGGCGTCAGGTCCGCGGCCCGACCCCCGATCCACGCTGAGCCAGAGTCGACGTCGTGGCGCCCCGGGGCGGGTGAACATCATCAGTGTCGGTGCCGGGTGACACAGTGCGGTGGTGGCCAAGAAGGTACGACCCGACGTCCCCGGGTCGATGGTGTTGCAGATCCGGTCCGTCCTCGAGAAGCTGCCCGAGGTACACGAGGAGTCTGCCTGGGTGGGTGAGCGCTGGCGGGTGGGCCAGGCCACCATCGCTCACGTCTTCGGTGGTGAGGACCAACTTTTCCGGATCACCTTTCGGGGTGAACTCGACGAGGTGATGGCGTTCGAGAACCTGGGTCTCCCGTACTTTCGCTCCGGCTGGGGTGGCAACGTGATCGGGCTGGTGCTCGACGAGTCGACCGACTGGGCCGAGGTCGCTGAGCTTCTGCTGGACTCCTACTGTCTGCAGGCCCCGGAGCGGCTCGCCGCGCTGGTGGCTCGCCCGGAGCGGTGAGGGGCCCGAGCCCGACCTTTCCGTAGCGCTGTGGCCGTGAGATGGGTCACTGGCAGGATGGGCCGCATGAGCGAGATCCCGCAGCCTTATGTGACGTGTTCGGTCAATGATCGGGTAGCCACCATCACGCTCGACTCGCCGCACAACCGTAATGCGCTCAGCGCCCGACTGGTCACCGAACTGGTCGAGCAGCTACAGCGCAGCGGTACCGACCCCGAGGTACTGGCGGTGCTGATCCAGTCCTCGGGAAAGGTGTTCTGCTCGGGTGCCGATCTCGGCGAGGCCCGGGCCGGCTCGATGGCCGAAGGCGCACGGACCCTGGTGGGTCTGCAACGGTTGATCGCCACGCTGCCCAAGCCGGTGGTGACCAAGAATCTCGGCGCGGTCCGGGCCGGTGGGATCGGAGTGGTCGCGGCCGCCGATGTCGCCATCAGCGCGACCGAGGCCACCTTCGCGTTGACCGAGGTGAAGCTCGGGTTGGCCCCGGCCGCCATCAGCCCCAGCGTCTTCCATCGGATGACCTCGCGGGCGGCCGCCCTGACCGCGCTGGGTGGCGAGGTCTTCGACGGGACCGCGGCGGCCGCGTATGGACTCATCACCCGGGCCGTCCCGGCGCAGCAACTGGACGAGGTCACCCACCAGGTGCTCGCCTCCCTGACGACGGGCAGCGCCCAGGGCCTCGGAGCCACCAAACGGCTCCTGAACGCGGACTTGGTCGCCACCATCGACGCCAGAGGCGAAGAACTGGCCCGGCTCAGCGCCGAACTCTTCGGATCGGAGGCGGCCAGGGAGGCGATGGCCGCCTTCCTCTCCCGCTGACAGGGCACTTTTGTAAGAACACGTTCTAACAAAAGTGCCCTGTCAGCGGTGGGGGCGGCCCGATACTGTGTGCGCATGAGCTTGGAGCAGCCCACATCCAGCGGTCCGCGTGAGCCGAATCCATGGCGTACCGCGGCCATCGGCACCGGAGTCTTCGTCGGCCTGCTGTGGATCATCGAGATCGTCGATGCCCTGATGAACCACCGTCTCGACCAGGGGGGCATCCGCCCGCGCGAGGTCGACGGACTGTCGGGGATCGTCTTCGCGCCGGTGCTGCACAGCGGCTGGAGTCACTTGATCTCCAACACGGTGCCGGCTCTGATCCTGTGCTTCGTGGTACTGCTTTCGGGGATCAGGGTCTGGGCCCGGGTCACGGCCACCGTCTGGCTCATCGCCGGCGTCGGGACCTGGCTCACCGGAGCCAGCCACAGTCTCCATCTGGGCGCCTCGATGCTGGTCTTCGGGTGGGTCGTGTACCTGATCCTGCGTGGCTTCTTCCACCACAACGCCACCCACATCATCGTCGGCATCGTGGTCTTCATCTTCTACGGCACGATGCTGCTCGGGGTGCTGCCCGGCTCCGACGGGGTCAGCTGGCAGGGTCACCTCTTCGGGGCCCTCGGTGGCGCCGTCGCCGCCTGGTGGGGTGACACCGGTGGTCGGTCCACGCCCCGGCCGGTCAAGGGCGCCGACGATGACCCGCTCGCCAAATATCTGGCTGACTGAGTAGTCCGAACCGACCTGCGGCCCACCTGGGGCGGATACCGTCCGCGTCCGTCTACGGGCCTCGCGTAGTGTTGTCCTCTTGGTACTTCGGTTCGGTCTCTTCACCGGCCCGTCACGACCTGAGACAGCGCGTACCACCGCAGGGGAGTCACAGCAGTGAGCGAGGACCTCGCCCGTCGCGAGATCGCAATCGAACAGGCCTTCGTAGACAAGGTCTACGTCCAGTTGGAGAAATCCACCGAAGCGGCCCAGCAACTGGCGGCTGAGGGGCATGGACGTGGACGTCTGGGCCACGAGGGCGGTCTGGTCGAACGTGATGCCATGGTGTTCCAGGCCGCCAAACGGATGGCCCAACTCGATGCGGCACATGAGGGACTGGTCTTCGGCCGCCTCGATCTGCTGCCCGAACTGGACCCGGAACCTCGTTATATCGGCCGGATCGGCCTGCGTGACGATCATCGCGACACCCTTCTGATCGACTGGCGGGCACCGGCCGCCGCGGTCTTCTACCAGGCCACCGCAGCCGAGCCACAACGCGTCGTCCGGCGGCGGATCCTGCGCAGCGAACACCGCAGTGTGGTCGGTGTCGAGGACGAGTTGCTCGACGACTCGGTCGACACCGACCTGCCGATCGTCGGCGAGGGCGCCCTGATGGCCCAGCTCTCCAGAGCCCGGGACCGGTCCATGCACTCCATCGTGGCCACCATCCAGGCCGCTCAGGATCGGGCGATCCGGGCACCTGGTAAGGGTGTGGTCACCATCTCCGGGGGGCCGGGCACCGGCAAGACGGTGGTCGCCCTGCACCGTGCCGCCTACCTGCTGTACACGGACCGGCGCCGTTACGAACGTGGAGGCGTTCTCGTGGTCGGACCCTCCGGGGTCTTCATGCGCTATATCGAACGCGTGCTGCCGAGTCTGGGTGAGACCGCGGTGGCCCTGCGCTCCCTGGGCGAGGTGGTCGGCGGGGTGCGCGCCCACCGGCAGGACGACCCGGCCGTGGCCGATGTGAAGGGTGCGGAGGTGATGGCCGAGGTGCTGCGCCGGACCTCGCGTCAGCAGGACCCCGAGAGCCCCCGCGAGTTCCGCTACTTCTGGCGCGACGACCGCTTGCACCTGGACGGCCCGACCCTGGGCCGGATCCGGCGGCAACTGATGAACGGCGGGCCACGCAACGGGCAGATCCCGCGAGTCGTCTCCACCTTGCTGGACGCTCTCTGGCGTCAGGTGCGGGGCGACCGGGGTCGTGAGCAGGGCCGGGAGTTCTTCAACGACGAGCTCCTGAGCGACCCCCGCTTCCTGGAGTTCGCCGCCGCGTGGTGGCCCCCATTGGACGCGGCCGAGGTACTGGGCTGGCTCAAGGACGCCGATTTCCTGGCCGGCGTGTGTGAGGGTCTGCTCGATGACGAGGCACAGGCCCTTCTGGTCAAGTCGTGGAGCGAGGCGGAATTGTCCGTCCAGGACGTGCCGCTGCTCGATGAACTGCGGTATGCGATCGGTGACGTGCCACAGCGCACCGACTCCGATCACACCCTGGACGACCATGTCGGCGGTAACCTCACCGAGCTGACCACGGCCGCGGACCGGGAGTTCTCCTCGGGTCGGGGCTGGCAGCCGCCGACCCATCGGATCGAGGACGACGGGTACGCCCACGTGCTGATCGACGAGGCCCAGGACCTCACCCCGATGCAGTGGCGGATGGTCGGCCGTCGCGGGCGGGCGGCGTCGTGGACCATCGTCGGCGACCCGGCACAGTCCTCGTGGCCCGTCTACGCCGAGGCTCTGGCCGCCCGGGATCGGGCGCTAGAGGGCAAGCAGGTGCACGCCTTCCACCTGGACACCAACTATCGCAACTCGAGCGAGATCTACGCCTACGCCCAGCGCTACGCCCAGCGCGTCGGCCTGGATGCGGACCTGCCCGAGGCGATCCGTTCCACGGGGGTCGAGCCCCGTGAGGTCTCCGTCGACACCGAGGACCTGGAGCAGCAGACCCGGGCCATCGTGTCCGACCTGGCGGGTCGGCTACCCGGCACGATCGGCATCGTGGTGCCGGCCGCCCGCCGTGCCGAGGTGAACGCCTGGTTGGCCGGCTGGCCCGAGTTCGCCACCGACGCCGAGCATGCCGCCGCGTCGGTGGGTTCGACCAGCCCGCCCAGCGGTGAGGATCGGGTGGTCGTGCTGACCGGACTGGACACCAAGGGCCTCGAGTTCGACGGCATCGTGGTGGTTCGTCCCCAGGAGATCGAGGACGAGTCGTCGACCGGACGGGCCACTCTCTACGTGGTCCTGACCCGGGCAACCCAGGAACTCGTGGTGCTGACCCACTGAGCGCGGGGGAGCAGTGATCCGATAACCGGATAGCCTTTCATTTTCTCCCCCATTTTCGGGTGTCTCCGATCATGCCCCTGGGTCCAGGGTGGTTCCATGAAACGTACGGCGACGATGGCAGCGGCGCTGATCGGGGCTCTCTTGGTCGTGGTGTCGCCTGGCGCCGCCGCACGCACCGGTCCTGCGCACCGGGCACCGGTCACCGTATGGGTGCAGTTACTGCCCGGAACCACCACCTGCGGGGTGGCGCACAGCGGGGCAGCGTGGTGCTGGGGTGCCAACGACGCGGGCCAGACCGGCAACGGAAGCGCCTCGGCATCCGTGCCCCGTCCGGCGCGGTTGAACGGGGCCGGATGGACCCACCTGGCCGGCGATGAGAGGACCATGTGCGGAGTGCGCGGGGGAGGGCGAACCAGCGCCACCGGTTGGTGCTGGGGCGACAACACTCGAGGGACCGTCGGTGACGGCAGCACGGTGCAACGCAATCGCCCGGTCCGGCTGCCTGGTCGCGGCTGGAAACGCATCGTGGTGGCCGACGGCACGGCCTGCGGTCTGCGCGGAGCGGCTCTGTACTGCTGGGGTGACAACACCCGTGGCACCGTCGGTAGCGGGAGCGCCTCAGCTGTGATCCCGACCCCGACCCGGGTCAACGGTCGCTGGCGCTCGGTGGATGGCTCGGGACCAACGGTCTGTGGCGTGCGCCGCGACGACTCCGGTTGGTGCTGGGGTGCGAACGACACCTACCAACTGGGCGATGCCCCTGACGACGAGGGTGGGGTCGGGATGGACAGTAGTACGCCCGTGCAGGTGCCGGGCGACTGGCGACAACTGACCGTAGGCTTCTCCGGCGAGGCCGGGACCGGATGCGGGGTCGACATCGAGGGCCTGGCCAGTTGTTGGGGTGCCAACTACTCGCTGCAGGTGGGCACCGGCGGGCCCTTCGGGACCGCGCCGGTCGCTCCGTACCGTTACGTCGGAGCCTGGCGCCGAGTGGCATCTGAGGACGGCACCACCTGCGGGGTGCGGCAGGACGGAACCGGCCTGTGCTGGGGACTCAACGACCATGGCCAGGCCGGATTCGGGGTGATCTCGATCCCGGGCGAGACAACGCCCTCCAACGGGGTCTCCGACCCCACCCCGGTGGACGGCCACCAAGGGTGGCGCTCGCTGACCCCGGGCAGTACCAGTTGCGGTGTCGGTTCCGACCGGACGGGTTGGTGCTGGGGCGCGAATGCGCACGGCTCGGTCGGCGACGACAGCACGGAGGACCGGGCTTCGGCCACCGCGCTGTCGGGCCATTGGCGGTCGGTCACCGCCAACGACGGAACCAGTTGCGGGATCCGTGGCAACGGGTCGGGCTGGTGTTGGGGGCGCAACGAGTTCGGTCAGGTGGGCGGTGGCCAGAGCGGGGATGTACCGGTGCCCAGTCGCCTCGGAGGGTGACGTCTCAGGCGTGACGGTAGTCGAGCCCCAGATTGGCCAGGGCCGCCTGCAATCGGTCCAGGGCGATCGGTCCGACGCCGTGCAGCGCGGTGAGGTCGGACCTGGTCCAGGTGGCTACCTGCTCCAGAGAGTGCACCTCGACCGCACGCAAGGCCCGAGTGGCGGGGGCTCCGATCGTGCGCGGTAGCGGGGTGCCCTCGCGGCGTGGGGCCCGGTCTGTCCGCGGCCCCTCGGGACGCAGCGCGTCGACGACCCGCTCACCGCGCGGGGAGAGCCGATATCCGATCGCCAGGGACTCGGTCAGTCCGTGCTCCTTGAGCTTGCGCACGTCACGCTTGAACTCCGCGGTCTCGCGGCCAAGTTCCGCCGCAAGCTCGGGAGCTCGTCGTTCGGGATTCTCATCGATGATCCGCAACGTCGCCCGGGTCCACGGACCGATCGTCGAGGCGGCGTCCAGCCGGTCCAACCGTGAGGTGACCTCGGAGATCTCGTCGGGAGTGGGAAGGCGGTCGCGCAGCTCTTCGCGGGGGTCGACTCCCGCCCAGCGCAGGCCCACCCGATAGACGGGTCGGGAGGTCAGCTCGGGCCGCGCGGCCAGCGACTGCCTGAGCGCAGTGAGGGAGTCGGCGCCTGCTCTACGGGCGTCGTCTGCGCGTAGCGTGGCGAGCGCGATCCGGTCGACCGAGGTCACCTCGACCACCCCGACGGCGGTGCGCATCCGGGTGCCGACCTTGACTCGTGGGCGGTCCCAGCGGCGGAAGGCCAGGTCCACTCGTCCGTCCTTGACGGCGGCCAGTTCTGCGGGACGGATCATCATCCCTAGAGCATGGCACGTCGCCGTGACCTCGGGATCGACGCGGGCGGGCGCGACGCAGGTAGAGCACCGCCCTCACGGAGAGCTCCTCGACGGGAGAGCGCTCGTCGCATTTCAATCGGGTCTCGAGGCCACGCGTTGGTGGTCGCGGCATCTCGCCCGCTCAATGTGGCGGACATGGTTCATCGTGGCCCAGATCCGTCTCTCGCAGAGAGGGTTCCGAGTCCGGTCCGGCTCAATCGGCAAAGAGCACTCCAACGAGAGAGTGGGGCAATAGACTCCGCTTCTTCGGCCTTCTGAAGAAAGTAGTAGCGCATGCTTCGGTCATCCAAGATCGCTGTCACGATCGCTGTGGCGCTGGTGGTGGCGCTGCCAGCCGAGGCAATGGCCTCGAAGCAGCCGACGGCGTCCATGCGGAACTCTGCGGTCGTGGCGAAGATCGTCGATGGGGACACCATCGACGTGGTCGTCGGTGAGGAGCGGCGGCGTGTCCGTTTCTTGAACATCAATACCCCCGAAGTCGGGCGGTGCATGTCCGACGCGGCAACCGCCTTCACCGCGAGGCAGTTGCCCCTCGGATCGACCGTCAGGCTTGCCTATGACCGAGAGCGAGAGGATCGATACGGTCGTACTCTCGCCTTCGTGACCAACTCGGCTGGCGTTGAGCTGTCGGTCGCGTTGGCTCGCGGGGGGCTCGGGGTCCCGATGCTGGTCAGACCCAACAAGAGGTTCTATGGCAGGGTGGTTCGCGCGGCGCGTAGGGCGCAGGTGCAACATGTCGGATTCTTCAACCCACGTGTTGGTTGCACGGTCGCGAACGATGTGCGCTCAGCGAAGCGTAAGGTCGGATCGGCTCGGTCGACGCCGGTGCGCACCCAACGCCAGTACCAGCGCGCTCTGGCGAAGCTGGCGTTGGCAGAACGGACTTTGGCCAAGGTCAAGCAGACCAGGTACGGGCTCACCGGCACTTGGTTCACGCAGTATCTGAACGCAACGCGGTCGAGTGCTCAAGCCTCGGTTCGGCGGGTGCGATCACTGAAGAAGTCCCAGCGGGCGAAGGTCATCCGCTCACAGTCGAAGGGCCACACCGTCCGCCCGGGTGGCACGGGCACCGGCACGGGCTCCGGCGGGGGCTCCGCGAGCGGTGGCGGAGGAGGCTACAACGGACCTCGCTGCTACGAACCGGGCGGGATCGTCTGGCACCCGTGCTGACCGAGTTTGGATCGAGCGAGCCGGAAGCCGCTCGGCTCGTCTCATCTGGAAGTCACCACAGGGGCCGGCGTTGCAGATGGGACTGTTGCGGCGCCAGTCACGATCCCACGTAGGGTTCACGCATGACTGAGACCACCGCCACCCAGGACGTCCGAGCGCTGCTCGCCGACATCCAGGGGCAGGAGGCGTGGGCGGTGATCCGGCGCAAGGCCGAGCCCACCGCAGGCATCGTCGGCGGTCCGCGCAGTGTGGTGGACTCGATCATGGACATCCCGTTGCGCGACGGGGTCCCCGAGGGCGGAGCCAAGGCCGACTATCTGGTCGCCGTGCCGTTCCGGCAGGTGCGTGAGCGGGGATTCGAGGCCATCGACGACGGCACCGAGCTGGTCGTGGTCGAGATCGCCGAGGAGTACGAGGTCACCGTCCCGGAGTTGCTGGCCGCGCTGCCGGACGCGCCGGTTACCTTCACCGACAATTCCGGATTCGACACCTCCGATGACGATTACGCGGTGATCGTGGAACAGATCATTCGCGACGAGATCGGCCGTGGTGAGGGCGCGAATCTGGTGATCGGGCGGCACTACCGAGCGGTGGTGGCGGACTGGGACGCGGAGAAGGCACTCACCGTGTTCCGGCGTCTGCTGGAGCGTGAACGCGGCGCCTATTGGACGTTCTGCTTCTACACCGGTGATCGCTTCCTGATCGGGGCCAGCCCCGAGCGGCACGTCTCGGTCCGGGCCGGAGAGGTTCGGATGAACCCGATCTCGGGCACCTTCCGGGTACAGGGCGACGCGGTCACCCCGGCCGGTATCGACAACGAGTTGAAGACTCGTCTGCTGGACTTTCTCGCCGACGAGAAGGAGATGTACGAGCTCTTCATGGTCGTCGATGAAGAGCTCAAGATGATGTGCGACATCTGTACCGAGGGCGGCCAGGTACTGGGTCCGTTCCTCAAGCCGATGACGCACCTGATCCATACCGAATACCTGCTGGCCGGGCGTACCGAGGCGGATCCGAGGAGGGTGCTGCGGGACACCATGTACGCCGCCACCGTGACCGGCTCACCCGTCGAGAACGCCTGCCGGCTGATCAGCTCCTACGAGACCGAGGGGCGCGGCTATTACGCCTCCGCGCTGGCCCTCTTCGGCCGTGACGCCGACGGTGCCCGCACCATGGACTCACCGATCCTGATCCGGACCGCCGACGTGGCGGTGGACGGCTCGCTCAAGATCACCGCCGGCGCGACCCTGGTCCGCGACTCCGATCCGCACTATGAGGTCGCCGAGACGCACGCCAAGGCGAGCGGGATCCTCACGGCGTTCGGCCTCGTCGAGGGATCGCGGGTGCCGCCGCAGGGGATCGCTGACCTGGCTCGGGACGAGGACGTACTGCTCGCCCTGGGTCAGCGCAACCGGCGGCTCTCCTCGTTCTGGCTGGCCGATCAGGCCGACGAGCTCCCCGACCAGCGGTTGGCCGGCAAGCACGTCATCATCCTGGACGCTGAAGACGACTTCGTGAACATGATCGCTCACGTGCTGGGCGTGCTCGGAATGACCAGCACGGTGCTCCGGCACAGCGACTACACCCCGGGCAGTCTCGACGCGGCCGACCTGGTCGTGGTCGGCCCCGGCCCCGGTGACCCACGTGACGGCACCGACCCGAAGATGGTCCGACTGCGAGCGGCGGTCGCCCGGCTATTGGAGCGCGAGCAGCCCTTCCTCGCCGTCTGTCTGGGGCATCAGGCGCTCTGTCATCAGCTGGGGCTGGAGCTGACCTTCAAGGACATCGTCTTCCAGGGCACCCAGACCGACGTCGAGATCGACGGCCGCCGGGAGCGGGTCGGTTTCTACAACACGTTCGTGGCTCGGGCCGACCGGCCGCTACCTGAGGGTGTCCGTGTGGAAGCGGACCCCGACACCGGTGACGTGCACCTGGTGACGGGTCCGCACTACCGTGGCATCCAGTTCCATGCCGAGTCGATCCTGACTCAGCACGGCTACCGGATCATCCACGACCTGGTCCGTCAACTGCTCTGAGGGGTTCGATGCGTCGCTCCGGTTCGACTCGTCTCGCGGTCCTGGTTCTGGTCTGTCTGGCCGGGCTGCTGTTGGCTGCCTGCTCCCGCTCGGGGACTCCCGCACCGGCGGCCCCACTGCCGGCACCGGACCCGACCGGCTCGGCCACCGCGAAGGCGAGTGGCACGCCGTCGACGCCGGGGTCCGAAGCGACGGCTCCGGACAAGCCGGCGCGCCCCAATATCGTGCTGGTGCTGATGGACGACTTCTCCGACGACCTGGTGCCGGCTCTGGGGGTGGCCGACACGATGGCCGCACAGGGAGCCAGCTACCCGAACTCGTTCGTGGTGGACTCGCTGTGCTGCGTCTCGCGCTCGGCCCTGTTCACGGGCCAGTACCCCGAGCAGAACGGGGTCCGGTCCAACTCCTCCCGGCCCCGGGATGGAGCCGGTCCGATCGGTGGCTGGCCCGCATTCACCTCCCACGGGAACCCGGACCGGGCCTTCAACATGCCCTTGCACCGGGCGGGCTGGACCACCGGGTTCGTCGGTAAGTACCTCAACGAGTACGAGTACAACCCCGGCTGGCCGCTGCCGCCCGAATTGCCAGGCTGGAGCCAGTTCCATGTGGTCTTCGGGTCTGCCTACGACGGCTGGGGATTCGACTCCACCAGTCTGGTGAACGGGCGGTTGCAGACCACGCATCACCCGACGCCGGCTCGTGACGCCTCGGAGAAGGTCCGAGACGCGAGCTATGCGGGGCAGGTGATCGAGGATTACGCAATGGACTTCATCCGGGCGCAGCGCGGCTCCGAGAAGCCCTACTTCCTCGAGGTCGCACCGTATGCGCCGCACTCGCGCACCGACGCCCAGGGAGCCTGGCCGGGTGAGCCGTTCTTCCCGGCCGCCTTCCGCGATCGGCCCACCGAGGAGCATCCGGGCAACTGCGGTCCGGTCCGCTGTCCCTCGCTGAACGCCAGGTCGCTGCCGGGGTTCGGGGACGATCCGGCCGACAACCGTCCGATCACCGACCAGGGTCGACCGGCCCGGGCCTGGAATGTCGACCTGCCCCAGGCCCCGGCCCGGGCGTACGCGGCGATGCGGCAGCAGCGGGCCCAGATGGTGCAGTCGGTGAACCGGACCGTGCGCCGGATCCTGTCGGAGGTGGACGACAACACCTACGTCTTCCTCACCTCCGACAACGGGTTCCATCTCGGGCAGAACGGCCTGGGTGAGGGCAAGGGCACCGCCTATGACACCGATGTCCGGGTCCCGCTGTGGGTGATCGGTCCCGGAGTCACTCCCGGCGAGCGGTCCGAATGGACCACCAATATCGACCTGGCCACCACCTTCGAAGACCTGGCGGGTCTCACCCCGGCCCCGTTCCGCTCCGGCCGGTCACTGGTGCCGAGTCTCGACGACCCCGCCGTCCGCAACCGTCGGTATGTGTACTTCGAGCACACCAATGAGCCGGCTCTCGAGGGCGACCCGGACCGGGTACGCAATGGCTACGAGATCGACCGGATCCCCAGCTATGTGGCGGTCCGCGGCGACGAGGGGCTGCTGATCCGTAACGACCTTTCCACCGGAGCTGGAGAGACCGAGACCGGCTACGAGTACTACCCCTACGACCAGGTGAGCTGGGAGCGGACCAACGAGTTCGCCGAGCCACGATATGCGGATCAGGTGCGGACCCTGATGGCGAGACTGACGGAGTTCGACGGGTGCCGCGAACTGCACGGGACGGATCCGGTGCCGAAACGGTGTCGAGGGTGAGGCCCCCTCGGGTGGTGGTGGTCGATCACCATGACTCCTATACCTACAACCTGGTGCATCTGGTGGCCGGCGTGACCGGGGTGCTGCCCCGGGTGGTCCAGCATGACGAGACCACCACGGCCGAGGTCCTGGGGTATGAACTCGTGGTCCTCTCACCCGGGCCGGGGCACCCCGGCGATCCCCATGACTTCGCCGTCGGCACCCAGGTCCTGCGCCTCGGGACCCGGCCCGTACTGGGCGTCTGCCTCGGTCTGCAGGGCATGGTCACCGCCTGGGGTGGCGAGGTCGATCGAGTCGCCCCGGCACACGGTCGGGTGGCCCGGATCGTCCATGACGGCCGGGGGGTCTTCGCCGATCTGCCGCCACGCTTCGATGCGGTTCGCTACCACTCGCTGGCCGCGACCCGCCTGCCGGAGGAACTGGTGGCCACCGCGCACGACGCCGATGACGGCACCGTGATGGGCCTCAGACACCGCGAGCTGCCCCAGCAGGGGGTGCAGTTTCACCCCGAGTCGATCCTGTCGCGACATGGCAGCGAGTTGATCCGCAACTTCGTGGAGCAGCGGTGAGTCGGGCGGTGCGACCTGGGCGACCGGCGCGCTGGGTCTGGCTGGACGGAGGTGCCGCTCCCGGGTGGGAGACACCCGTGCTCGCCGTTCTGGAGCCCGATGACCTATCGCTCAGCTATGACGCCGCCGCCCGGACCGTGCATCGGCATGCCGGTGGGCGCAGCGAGGTGGTCGGTGACGACATATTCGAGGCCTTGTCGGCAGCGCTGGGCCCGGGGGAGGAGTGGTTCGGCTGGTTCGGCTACGCGTCCCGCCCGGATCTGCCGGCCCGGACCGGTGGGTCGGTGCCGGACGCGGTATGGATGCGGCCCAGCCATCGGATCGAGCTGCCCGCCCCGGCGGTCGTCGATCCGGCTTCCCCGCCTGGTCCGACTCAGCCGATGCCCGAGGAATACCGTGACGCCTTCGCTCGGGTCCAGGCCGCGCTGCGGGCCGGACACTCGTATGAGGTCAACCTCACCATCCGGGAACGGTCCGGGTCGGGGTCGAGCCCCGAACAGGTCTACGACCGGCTCCGGCGGGGCAACCCGGCACCGTACTCCGGGATCGTGGCCCACGACATCGCCGGTCACGCCGGCTGGCTGCTCAGCGCCTCCCCGGAGCGCTATCTGCGCCTGACCGATCGGATCCTGAACACCCGGCCGATCAAAGGCACCGCTCCGCGGGGAGCCACTCCGGCCGAGGACGCGCGATGGGCCACCGAGCTGGCCAGCTCGGCCAAGACCCGAGCCGAGAACCTGATGGTCACCGATCTGCTGCGCAACGACGTGGCGATGGTCAGTGAGCCCGGATCGGTTCAGGTACCCGAGTTGATGGTCGTCGAATCGCACCCCTCGGTGCATCAACTCGTCTCGACGGTGACCGGCCGCCTCCGCCACGAGTTCAGCACCCTCGACGCCGTGCGTGCCCTGTTCCCGGCGGGCTCCATGACCGGGGCGCCCAAGCTGCGCACCATGGAGATCATCGAACAGGTCGAGGCCACGGCTCGTGGGGTCTATGCGGGGGCCTTCGGGATGCTCAGCGACAGCTCCGCCGATCTGGCCGTGGTGATCCGCTCGCTGACCAGCCCCGGTGACGGGACCTGGCAGTGGGGCAGTGGCGGTGGGATCACCGTGGACTCCGACGTCGAGGCCGAGTGGGCCGAGCTCTGCTGGAAGGCGGAGCGGATCCGGCACGCCCTGACCTGATCAGCGCCGGGGGACGGCCGTCGAGTTCGGGGTGTCGAGCATGGACTCAACGACTATCCGGCTGCACCTGGAGGGCCGCCGGGATCCACAGCTGCAGCCGGGCTCCGCCCGCGGGAGAGCGGCCGGCCCGGACCGCGCCGGCGTGTCGTTCGGCCACCTGGCGCACGATCGAGAGCCCCAGACCCGAGCCGGGCATGGCCCGGGACTCATCCGATCGATAGAACCGATCGAAGACATGCGGCAGGTCCTGTTCGGTGATCCCAGGTCCCTCGTCGTCCACGGTCAGCACCCCATCGACCAGGGTGATGGTGATCCGTCCCGCGGGAGGACTCCATTTCACCGCGTTGTCCACCAGGTTCGTCACCGCCCGCTCGAGGCTGGGTGCTTCGCCGGTCACCACCCAGGGCCGCAGCTCGACGTCGAACTCGACCCCACCGGGGGCACGTCGCCGGACCCGGGTGAGGGCGCCGTCGACGATATCGGCCAGATCGAGGGTCTGGACCGATGTGGTGGTCGGCTCGTCCCGGTTCAGCTCCACCAGGTCCCCGACCAGGGTGGACAACTCCTCGATCTGGGCGGCCACGTCGTCCAGCAGCTCGGCTCGCGAATCGGGGGGCAGACCGCCATGCTGGTCGGCCTGCCGGAGCAGTTCCATGTTGGTACGCAGGGAGGTGAGCGGAGTACGCAACTCGTGACTGGCATCGGCGATCATCCGGCGTTGGCGATCGCGCGAGGCGGCCAGCGCCTTGAGCATCTGGTTGAACGCCCCGCCCAGCCGGGCCACCTCGTCATCACCCTCCACTACCAGCGGGGTGAGGTCCTCGGTACGGGCGATCCGTTCGACCGAGGCCGTCAGCCGCCGAACCGGTCGCAGACCGTTGCGGGCCACCATCCAGCCGGTCGGCGCGGCCAGCATGATGCCGAGTGCTCCGAAGAAGGCGAGCACCAGGTTGAGCCGGGTCAGGTCTCGTTCCAGTGGCTTCGTGGACTGGGCCAGTGCCACCGCATTCCCGGCCCCGGAAGGCACCGTCGCGATCCGATAGCGGTGTCCCTTGGCGTCGGTGGTGTTGCGGATGCTGTACGGAACCAGGCCCTGGCGGACCCGCTCCTCGCTCTCCCCGATCCGGGGCGCGATCTTGTCGTCCGAGATCAGTACCGTGCGGCTGGGGGTGAGCACCAGGACCTTGACGTCACCGGCACCGATCATCTGCCCGACGCTACGCTGCGGGTCGAGCGTGATGTCGGGGTTCTCGGCGGTGACCTCGGCCCGGTTCAGCAGCGACTGGTCGGTGGACTCCTGCAGCTGGTGCCGGATCATCAAGAACGCACCGAGCGCCATCAGGGTGATCGACATGCCGGCTGACGCCACGCTCAGCAGGGCGACCCGGCTCGCTAGCGAGCGACGGTAGTGCCAACGACTCATGGGGCTTTCATGCTTCCTTCAATACATATCCGACGCCACGCACCGTATGCAGTAGCCGGGTCTCGCCCTCGGTCTCGGTCTTGCGCCGTAGGTAGCCCACGTAGACCTCCAGCGAGTTGGCCGTGGTGCCGAAGTCGTAGCCCCACACCTCCTCGAGGATGAAACTGCGTTCGAGTACGCGTCGGGGGCGCCGCAGGAACATCTCCAGCAGGGTGAACTCGGTCCGGGTCAGTTCGATCGATCGTTCACCCCGGCGCACCTCACGGGTGGCCACGTTCATCGAGAGGTCACCGAAGGCGAGTACCTCGGCCTCGTCACTGCTGGGCACGATCCGGCGCAACAGCGCCCGCAGTCTGGCCAGCAGCTCCTCGAGGGCGAAGGGCTTGGTGAGGTAGTCGTCGGCACCCGCATCCAACCCGTCGACCCGGTCCCCGACGGCGTCGCGCGCGGTGAGTACCAGGATCGGCACGTCGTGCCCGGCCGCGCGCAGTGCCTTGGTGGTCTCGAGCCCGTCCAGCCGAGGCATCATCACGTCCATCACCACCAGGTCGGGATCGATCCCGGCGAAGGTGGCGAGGGCCTCGGCTCCGTCGGTGGCGATCGCCACCCGGTATCCGTTGAACTCGAGTGACCGGCGTAGCGACTCCCGCACGGCGCGGTCGTCGTCCACTACGAGGACGGTGTGGCTTTCGGCGGCTGGTGTCACAGCACTACTCTGCCAGTCAGATCTGAGCGGGGGCTGAGAACCGCGGTGGTTCGGAGTCGATCACAGGTAGCGCCGGGCGATCTCGCCGGCTCGGGAGCCGTAGGAGCCGCCGAAGAGCACCGAGTGCACGAGCAGCGGGAAGAGCTGGTACACCCCGAGTCGATCCTCCCAACCGTCGGTGAGGGGGCTGGCCTCTCGGTAGGCGGCCATCACCCGGGCCAGGTGAGGGAGCCCGAAGAGGGCGAGCATCGCCAGGTCGAGTTCTCGGTCACCGCCGTGCGCGGCAGGGTCGATCACGTGCACCCGACCGTCCAGGCCCCACAGACAGTTGCCGTTCCACAGGTCGCCGTGCAGCCTGACCACGGGTCCCTGAGGCAGCAGTACAGGCAGCCTGCCGACCAGCGCCTCGATCGAACCGGCATCCTCGTCACCGATCTGGCCGCGGTCTCGGGCCAGCTTCAGATAGGGCAGTACCCGGCGGGTGGCATAGAACTCCGGCCAACTCGGGCAGGGCCGGTTGGGTAGCGGGAGTCGGCCGATCCAGCCGTCCTCACCGAACCCGAGGGTGCCGGCTCCAGTCGTATGCAGTGCGGCCAGCTCACGGCCGAATCGGGCGGCCGAGTCCACGCTGGGTCGGGCCGTCTCGATCCAGCGCAGCAGGAGACATTCCTCATCGACGGCGAGTACCTCGCCCACCGCGACGGTCCCGGTCTCGGCGAGCCAGGTCAGCCCTCGCGCCTCGGCGGCGAAGAAGCCCTTCGGGGCATGCGGATGAGTTTTCATCAGCACGGTGCGACCGTCGTTCAACCGCAACCGGGTGGCGGTGGAGACATCCCCACCGACTGCCGGGGCGGTGCTGATCACTTGCGCGCCGAGCAGTTCCTCGGCACGGCGGGCGATCAGTGGTTGACGGGTCATCGTTCCAGCTGACTCCTTCGGGTGGGATCGATTCTCGGGTCGGGGGTGGCGGTCAGTTCGGCCAGCAGGGCCGAGACCACCGCGGTACTGGTCCGCTCGACCATCTCCAGCACCTCCTCGAAACCGCTCATGTCGCCCTCACCACCGTAGTACGGGTCCGGTACCTCGCCGCCCGCGCCGACCGGGTCGAAGTCGCGAAACAGCCGCAGCCGGTCGGTGCGGCCACCCGCATCGGCCAGGTTGGCTTGGTCCATCACCAGCACCAGGTCCTCGCTGACCTGCCAGTCGGGCTGGTACTGGGTGGCCCGGTGGCCGGTCGGGTCATAGCCGTGCGAGCGCAGGGTCTGTGCCGAACGTGGGTCCATGTCCTTGCCGGTGTGCCAATCGGCGGTACCGCCGGAGCGAACCTGCACCTGCTCGCCCAGCCCGGCCCGGTGCAGTGTCTCGCGCAGCACCACGTGCGCCATCGGCGAACGGCAGATGTTGCCCAGACAGACCACGGCGATCCGGTACTGCTCGGAGCTCTGCTGGCGGGGCAGTGCGGGGATGGTCATCGTTTCTCACCCAGCACCATCGAGATGCCCCAGTTCACCAACGAGATGATCAGGGCTCCGAGCAGGGCGGTACCGAAGCCGTCGACGTGGAAGCCGAGGTCGAAGCGGTCGGCGATCCAATCGGTGAACAACAGCATCCAGGCGTTGATGAACCACAGGAACAGGCCCAGGGTGAGGATCACCACGGGCAGGCTGAGCAGTTTCAGTACCGGGGCCACGAACGAGTTGATCGTGCCCAAGATGGCGGCGACGATCAGGAACTGGAGCACGTTCTCGGTGGTCAGGTCGCCGTCGTTCTCGAACCAGATGCCGCCGAGCATCCAGGTGGCCACCGCCAGCGCGGCTGCGGTGCTGAGCACCATGGTCACAAACCTCATGCCGGTGAGACTAGGACATGCCCGTGAACCCGCCTCACCGGTGAGGCGGCGGTAGTAGTTACCTGGGGGTTAAGCAGAAGTGCCTTCTGAGCGTGGGTGGCGGGGGATCGGCTGCAGCATCGCGAAGTAGGACCACGACGTGAGGTTCGGATCGTGTGAGTTCTCCCGGCCGGCGGTGGCATGACGCTGCAGGACCTCCTGCAGTTCCGCGTCCAGTTCCCGGGCTCGGTCGGCGTCCAGCAGGATCGTGTACTCGCTGATGGAGCGCGCGCCGGGCTCGGGCTCATCGTCGTCGTCGGAGTCCCGGTAGGCCGAGCTCACCAGCTCGTGGGCATGTGCCTCGGCGCTGCGACGGAAGACCTTGACCGCAGCCGGTCCCCCCGGCTGCCTGGCCATCTCCTTGGTGCTGAACGTGAGCCCATGCGGGTCCACGGCCCGCCAGACTCGATTGCGTCGGTCGCCGTTGGCGTCGGGGTCCTCCTCGATGAGCCCGTACTTCGCCAACTGGCGCAGATGGAAGCTCGCCTGATTGGCCGGGATCTCCAGCCGCTCGGCGACATCGGCGGCGCGCAGTGGCCCGACCGCGCTGAGCTCGTGCAGAACCCGGTTGCGGGTGGGGTGGGCGATCGCGCGCAGGATCCGCGGGTCGTCGTACCGAGTCATGCGACCAGCCTATCGGAAAGCACACCGAGTATTGCGCACGATCTAGTGCGCAACATATGGTGCGTAATATGACGTCCTACCGCGACCTGTCGCACAACCGGGACTTCACCGTCCTCTGGGTGGCTGCGACCATCTCCGAGCTGGGCCTCCGGGTGAGCTCGTTCGTGATGCCACTGGTGGCCTTCGCGATGACCGGGTCGGCGTTCTGGGCGGCCACGGCCGAGGCCGTGTACCTGGGCGGTCTGGTGATCGCCCTGCTACCGGCTGGAGTGTTGGCGGACCGCTGGAACCGACGTCACCTGATGCGCGGCGCGATGGGGGCGGGGGCGCTGCTGTACGCCTCGTTGTCCGTGGCCGGGGTCGCCGGGTCGCTCTCCCTGGGCCACCTACTGGTCGTCTGCGCACTCAGCGGTCTGGCCAGCGGCGTGTTCACCCCGGCCGAGACCTCGGCCATCCGGACCGTGGTCCCCAGCGAGCAGCTGCCGACCGCGATGAGCCAACTGCAGGCGCGTCAGCATGTGGCCTCGCTGCTGGGAGGACCGTTGGGCGGAGCCCTGCTCGGGGTCACCCGCTGGTTCCCGTTTCTGACCGGTGGACTCGGCTATGCGTTGGGCTGGCTCCTGGTGGGCAGGATGCGTACGGACCTGCGGCGGGCGACCCGCCCGTCCGGTGAGCGGGAGACGCCGACCCGGCCGATGGGTGAACTGGTCGACGGACTGCGGTTCATCTGGCGCCGGCCGATGTTCCGAGTGTTGCTGTTCAGCAGTCCGTTGCTGAATCTGACGATCAATGCGACCGCCTTCGCCACCGTGCTGCGCCTGGTCGAGGGCGGCTACCCGGCCTGGAGCATCGGCCTGGCGGAGGCGGCGATGGGGGTCTCCGGGATCCTGGGCGCCCTGGCCGCTCCCTGGTTGATCGACCGGATCCCGACCGGACGCCTGATGGTCCTCTCGTGCTGGGTCTTCGTCCCGCTCGCGATCCCGATGGCGTTGTGGGTGAGCCCGGTGGTGCTGGCAGCGGTGTTGGCCCTGGGCATCTTCTTCAACCCGGCGGGCAATGCGGGGATCTCCTCCTACCGGATGGCGGTGACGCCTCCTGGACTGATCGGACGTGTTCAGTCCGCGATGCAGTTCGCCGCGATGCTCACCATGCCGCTGGCCCCGATCCTGGGCGGCGCACTGCTGGCGCTTCTGGGCGGACGAGACGCGATCCTGCTGCTGGGCGCCTTGACGGGTGCGGTGGCCCTGTTGCCGACCCTTGCTCGCTCGGTGCGCAGCGTCCCGCGGCCCGCGGAGTGGGATCGGTTGCCGGTCGCGGTCGAGCCCCTCGTCGGTTGAGAATCACACACGCAGCTGATCCATGGCATCGATGGGTAATCTCGCCGACGTGTCAGGTGTGGGGGGAACCGGGAGCATGGTGCTCGGCGCGCTCGTGGGCGCGATCGCCTTCGGGGGGCTGTTCGTGCTGCTCCGCCGACCCCTCGGCTGGCTCACCTCCCTGGCTCTGGCCGGACTCGGCTGGTGGCTGCTGGTGATCGGTCTGGTCACACTGGTGCCCCTGCACTCGATCGACCTGGCGATCCCGGCGGAGGCGGCCCAGGCGCGCTGCTCAACCGACTACGGTGGCCCGGCGCCCGACGGATTCTGGATCCTCGCCGGAGCTCAGCGGCTGCTCAACACGATCCTCTTCATGCCGGCCGGGGCCCTCTGGGTACTGCTGGTGACCCGGTGGCGGGTCGGCTGGTTGCTGGTGCCTCTCGGACTGGCGGCGTTGGTCGGCTACTCGGTGGCGATCGAGTACACCCAGTTGGCGGTGACCCGGATCGGGCGGGCGTGCGACGTCACCGACATGGTGGACAACTCGGCGGGCGCGTTGATCGGAGTCGGCATCGGCCTGGTCCTTGCGATCGCTCTGCGCCCGTGGCGGTGGCGCCGGTTCTGAACCCGGGAGGTCTACGGTGGAGGCGTGAGTGCGGCACCGAAGCCTCGGCCCAGCGTTCGGGCGATCCCGACCTATGTTCCGGGACCGCCACCACCGATGCGGCAGGGGACTCGTGGCTACAAGCTCTCCTCCAACGAGTTGGCCTTTCCTCCGCTGCCCGGAGTCCTGGATGCTGCCGCAGCCACGTTGACCGAGTTGAACCGGTACCCCGACGCCGGCTGTGCTGCGCTGTACCGGGCTCTGGCCGATCATCTTTCGGTACCGAGCGAGCGACTGGCCCTCGGTACCGGTTCGGTGGGGGTGCTGCACCACCTGCTTCAGGCCTACTGCGGTCCCGGAGACGAGGTGGTGATGGCCTGGCGCTCGTTCGAGGCCTACCCGATTGCCACCGCGGCGGCCGGTGCGCGTTCCGTGCAGGTGCCGCTTACCGGGACAGGGCACCACGATCTGCCCGCGCTCCTGGCGGCGATCACCGAGCGGACCCGAGTGGTGCTGGTCTGCTCGCCGAACAATCCGACCGGCACCGTGGTGGGCGACGGGGAGCTCGCCGAGTTCATCGCCGCGACGCCCGAGCGGGTGCTGGTGGTGCTCGATGAGGCGTACTGGGAGTTCGATCGCTCCGATTCGCCGGTGGACGGGTTGGCGTTGGTGCGTGCGCACTCGAACGTGGTGAGCCTGCGCACCTTCTCGAAGGCTTACGGGTTGGCCGCGCTCCGGGTGGGGTACGCGGTGGCCGCGCCCGAGGTCGCCGCCGGGGTGCGCGCCGTCGCGCTGCCCTTCGGTGTCTCCACCATGGCCCAGGCCGCGGCGATCGCCTCCTTGTCGTCGCCCGAGGAGTTGCGGCGTCGGGTCGACCTGGTGGTGGCAGAGCGGGACCGGGTCCTGGCCGGGGTGCGTGCCGTGGGCTGGCAGGTGCCGGATCCGCAGGGCAACTTCCTCTGGTTTCCCTGTGCGGGTTCCGGGGAGGTGGACCGTTTCGTCGCGGTCGCCGACGAGTTGGTGCTGGCGGTGCGTCCATTCGCCGGCGAGGGGGTGCGGGTCACCGTCGCCGAGCCGGAGGCGAATTCACGGGTGCTCGACCTGGCTCGCCGCACCCGCTGACCGGACGGGGGTTGCATCCATGACAGAAGTGATTAAGGATTGAACTATGACTGAGGATCAGGGAAGCTATGTGCAGGAGGGCGCCGAGTACGTCCGGGACATGAGCTACATTCCGGACCGGATCACCGCCGAGACCGGGGTCAGTTCCGATCCGATCGGACACGATGGGAAGCCGGCCGCGATCTCGGCGCGGACCTGGCCGGTGGAGCCGGGCCGCTACCGTCTGGTGGCAGCCCTGGCCTGTCCGTGGGCTAATCGAGCGATCATCGTGCGCGAATTGCTCGGCCTCGACGAGGTGATCTCGTGGGGTAGGCCGGGTCCGACCCATGACGCCCGCTCGTGGACCTTCGACCTGGACCCCGAGGGGCTCGATCCGGTGCTGGGCATCCACTGGCTGGCCGATGCGTACTTCAAGCGGATCCCGGACTACCCCCAGGGGATCACTGTCCCGGCGATCGTGGACGTACCCAGCGGCGCCGTGGTGACCAACGACTTCCCGTGGATCACCCACGACCTGTTCTTCGAGTGGAAGCGGTTCCACAAGCCCGATGCGCCCGACCTGTGGCCGGCCGAGGTCCGCGAGGAGATGGAGCAGGTGATGCGCCGGATCTTCACCGAGGTCAACAACGGTGTCTACCGCTGCGGTTTCGCCGGATCTCAGCAGTCCTACGACGAGGCCTACGATCGGCTCTGGACCGCGCTGGATTGGCTGGAGGAGCGGTTGAGTACCCGCCGCTACCTGATGGGGGAGTCGATCACCGAGGCCGATGTCCGGCTGTTCACCACCCTGGTCCGCTTCGACCCCGTCTACCACGGCCACTTCAAGTGCAACCGGCAGAAGCTGACCGAGCTCCCCAACCTCTGGGGCTATGCCCGCGACCTGTTCCAGACCCCGGGCTTCGGCAACAACGTGGACTTCGAGCAGATCAAGCAGCACTACTACGTGGTGCACTCCGACATCAATCCGACCCGGATCGTGCCCAAGGGCCCGGACCTGTCCAACTGGCACAGCCCCCACCACCGCGCCTGACGGGTTTCAGGCCTTGAGTCGGTCCACCTGCTCCAGCAGTTCGTCGATCGATCCCGCGAAGGTGCCTCGTGCCCAGGTGCCCGGCATGGCGGCCTGATGGTAGAGACCCTCGCCGATCAGCATGATCGCCTCGGCGGCATGTGGGTCGCCCACCTCTTCGTGGATCAGCCGCAGCCACTCCGAGTGAGCCCACTCCAGGGCGTCGACGGCCGGTTGCCAGGAGGCCTGGGCCAGGCGCAGCACGGCGGTGTAGGTCTGGTCCATCTCGGACTCGATGACCCAACTGGTCCGGACGAAGTGGTGCGACGGACCTTCGGTGGCTGCCTGCATCTCCTGGAGGTCCTGCTCGGCGGCGGCCTGGAAGCGCTCGAGGATGCCGGCGCTGAGCGCCTCCTTGCTCGGGAAGTGGTAGAGCAGGCCGCCCTTGGATACTCCGGCCCGGGTCGCCACGGCGTCCATGGTGGCCGCCCGCTCACCCTCGTGGTAGAGCACGGCGCAGTACGCGTCGAGCACCTTCTCACGGGCATGTGGTGGGCGGGCCATGCCCGTGAGCCTAGTGGGCGGCCGGGCCGGGACCGGCCCCGGCTCACGCGCCCGAGCGACTCGGGGCCACTGATGGGAGGTTGCTCACAATGCGGGTGCGGGCGCGGTATTCAAGTGGATAACTGAACCGTCCAGCCGGTACAGTTACTCCCATGTCTCTGACCCAGTTCCGCCCCACGACGCCCGAGGCGATCCAGGCCTCCAAGGCGCGCCGGTGGGCCGCACTGGTGGTACTCATGTTCCCGGTGCTCCTCGTCTCGATCGACAACACCGCGCTCAGCTTCGCCGTGCCCTCGATCAGCCGTGACCTGGAGCCGAGCGGCAACGAACTGCTCTGGATCATCGATGTCTATCCGCTGGTGCTCGCCGCCCTGCTGGTGGCGATGGGGTCCCTCGGGGACCGGATCGGTCGTCGTCGGATCCTGTTGATCGGGGGCGTCGGCTTCGCCGTGGTCTCGGTCGCCGCAGCCTTCTCCTCGGGTGCCGGGCAGCTCATCGCGGCCCGGGCGGCGCTGGGATTCTTCGGCGCGATGCTGATGCCGGCCACTCTCTCGCTGATCCGCAATATCTTCACCGACGCGAACGAGCGGCGCACCGCGATCGCGGTCTGGGCGGCCGGATTCTCCGGTGGTGCCGCCCTCGGCCCGCTGGTGGGTGGTTGGCTGCTGGAGCACTACAGCTGGGGTGCGGTCTTCCTGATCGCGGTGCCGGTACTGGTGCCGCTGCTGGTGCTGGGCCCGCTCCTGCTGCCCGAGTCTCGCGACCCCAGTCCTGGCCCGGTGGACCTGCCGGCCATCGTGATGGTGACCGCCGCGCTCGGATCGCTGGTCTACGCGATCAAGGCCGCCGGGACCGGTCAGGGCCTCGTCGTGGTCACCGTGGCGATCGGGGTCGGACTGGTCTCCGGGGTCGCGTTCGTACGCCGGATGCTGGCCTCGGTAACGCCGATGCTGGACGTGCGTCTGTTCCGCAACAAGGTGTTCTCGGGTGCGCTCACCGTCAACCTGGTCAGTGTCTTCGCCCTCGTCGGCTTCATCTATTTCATGAGCCAACACCTGCAACTGGTGGCCGGCAAGTCGCCGATCGAGGCGGCGGTGCTGCTGATCCCCGGCCTGGTCTGCACCGTGACGCTGGGGCTGGCCGCAGTGCCGTTGGCTCGCAGGTGGGGTACGGCCCGGGTGGTCGTGGTCGGCCTGCTGCTCAATGCCGCCGGCTATGCGGTGGTGGCGGCGCTGGGGTCCGGCGGCAGCCTGCTCGGCCTGGTGGGCGGCTTCCTGCTGCTCTCGATGGGGGTCGGCATGGCCGAGACGCTCTCCAACGACCTGGCTCTCTCGGCTGTCCCGCCGTCCAAGGCAGGCGCTGCCTCTGCGGTCAGTGAGACCGCCTACGAGGTGGGGGCCGTACTGGGGACCGCGGTCCTCGGCACCCTGCTCAATCTGGCCTACCGCAACGGCCTGGACCTTCCCGCCGGGCTGTCCTCGGCCATGGTCGACAAGGCGCGGGAGACGCTCGGTGGCGCCGTCGAGGTGGCGGATCGGATCGGCGGATCGGTCGGTGAGCAGTTGTTCGCCTCCGCCGCCGGCGCGTTCGACCACGGAGTGTTGGTGACGGCGACGGTCGGTGCCGTATTGAGCCTCGGCATCGCCTGGGTCGCGCACCGCACCCTGACCGTCGAGGAAGACGGTCAGGGCCGAGACGAGGACTGAGACCAGCACTGATCGGGGCGGGCCCCTCCCTCACTTCATAGTCGGGGGAGGGGCTCCGTGTCGCTCCGGACACACACATGCAACAATATGCGCATGTACGAAAATAGCGATGGAGATCTGTGGCGCGAGGTGGCGCTCGACGATGCCCAGGTCGCGGTCTGTGTCGAGATCTTCTCGTTGCTGGCCGACACCACCCGGCTGCGGATCGTGCTCACCCTGCGCGATGGGGAGCACTCGGTCGGGGACATCGCCGCCCAGGTCGGCAAGTCCCAGGCGGCGGTCAGTCAGCACCTGGCCAAGCTGCGGATGTCGCGGCTCGTGGCCACCCGGCAGGAGGGCAACCGGATCTTCTACCGGCTCGCCAACGACCACGCCCTCGAGCTGATCCGCACCGCCGCCCATCAGGGCGAGCATGCGGTGGGCGGCCCCATCCGGCACGCCGACTCTCGATCGACCTCGGAGGACTGATGGGTCACGGTCACGGCCATGCCGCCGAGGGTCATGCCGCCTCGAGGGCCGCGGACCGGGGGCGACTGCTCAAGGTGCTGGCGGTCACCCTGACGGTGCTGGTCGTCGAGGTGGTCGGTGCCCTGCTCACCGGATCGCTGGCGCTGCTCGCCGACGCCGGTCACATGGCCACCGACGGTGCCGCCGTGGCGATCGCCCTCTCGGCCTCCTGGGTCGCCACCCGTCCGCGGACACCGCGAGCGACCTTCGGCCTGCATCGGGCCGAGATCCTGGGTGCGCTGGTCAATGCGGTGGTGCTGCTCGGAGTGTGCGGCGTGCTGGGGTGGACCGCGATCCGGCGCCTCGCCGAGCCGACCTCGGTCAACGGCGAGGGGATGCTCGGGTTCGCCCTGGTGGGCCTGTTGGCGAACCTGATCTCGCTGGGGATCATGCTGCGCGCCGACCGCACCTCGCTGAACGTGCGGGGTGCCTTCCTCGAGGTATTGACCGACACCCTCGGCTCGATCCTGGCCATCGTGGCGGGCCTGGTGATCTGGTTGACCGGCTTCGAGCGGGCCGACGCGATCGCGACCCTGCTGATCGCGGTCCTGATCCTGCCCCGCTCCCTGAGCCTGCTGCGCGACAGCGTGGCGGTGCTGCTGGAGACCACCCCCGCCGGCCTCGACGTCGCCACCGTCGAGGAACACCTGCGGCGAGTGCCGGGCGTGGTGGACGTCCATGACCTGCACGCCTGGGCGATCACCTCGGGAATGCCCTCGTTGTCGGTACATGTCACGGTGACCGATCAGGTGCTGGCCGAGCACGGCATCGGTGCCGTGCTCGACGACCTCTCCACCTGCGTGGCCGAGCACTTCGGCATCCGGCACAGCACTTTCCAGATCGAACCGGTCAGTCATCGTTCCCATGAGGATCTGGGTGAGACCGGCTGCTGAGGGCCGGTGTTGAGAAGCCACCCGACCCGACCTGCCCTGGCCGGCCGCCGTCACGCGAGCAGGGTTCAGTTGATGTTGATCGCTGGGCCGCCGGGGTAGAGATCGAGC
>CAYNFY010000054.1:0-29023 GCA_964396585.1 uncultured Nocardioides sp. | reverse complement strand
GACGTGCCACCCTGCTCGGTGCGGACCGGCTCGCTGCGGATGTCTACGGGCCCCTCGTCGAACGCGAGCCGTTGCCTGCCCCGGCCCTGCTCGCTGAAGAACGACGGCTTTTCTACGTGGCCTGTACCCGGGCCCGCAGCCGGTTGGTGGTGACCGCGGTCGCGTCTCGTACTGAGGACGGCGAACAGGCTTCTCGGTTCCTCGAGGAGCTTCTCGGTGAGGAGCCGGCCCACGTCATCGGTCGACCGTCCAGACCGATGACCCTGGCCGGTGTGGTCGCCGAGCTGCGCCGCACCACGGTCGACCCGCAGGTATCGGAGGCCTTGCGTGCCGCCGCGATCCGCCGTCTGGCCCTTCTCACCAGGAGCGCGGCCGGTAGTCGCCCGTTGGTGCCGGCCGCGGATCCGATCAATTGGTGGGCGACCCATACCCGCACCCTCTCCCAGCACCCGGTGCGTCCGGTGGACGAGCCGGTCCGGCTGTCGGCCTCGACGGTCACCGCGCTGGCCGAGTGCCCCGCCAGATGGTTCCTGGAACGCGAGGCAGGCGGAGCGGTCTTCGCGGGTCAAGCCGCGGGCTTCGGGAACCTGGTGCACAAGATCGCCGAGCATGTGGCCACCGGAGCACTGGCCGAGGCCGACGTCGACGAGCTGATGGCCGAGGTGGACCAGGTCTGGGACCGGTTGCCGTTTCGGACCCCGTGGTCGCGGGAGAAGGAGCGCGAGGAGGCCCGGGCGGCGCTCAGCAGATTCCTGCATCAGCATCGGGGACTGGACGCCCGGCGGGTGCTCGACACGGAGACCAGCTTCACCATCACGGTGTCGCTTCCCGATGGTGAGCGGGTGACCGTCCGGGGTTTCGCCGACCGGATCGAGATGGACGCCGAAGGACGGGTGGTGGTGGTGGATCTCAAGACCGGCAAAGCGGTGCCGACGCTGGCTCAGGTGGCCGAGCACCCGCAGCTCGGGATCTACCAGTACGCCGTCACCCGCGGTGCCTTCGATGAGATCGCCGGCCCGGGAGCCAGCTCCGGTGGTGCCGAGCTGTGGCAGTTGCGTAAGAGTAACGACGAACTGCCCCGGATCCAGGCTCAGCCGCCCCAGCGCCCCGACGAGGAGGGCTGGCTGCTCGCCGAACGCCAGCTCTCGGCGGCTGCCGTCCGGATCCGTTCCGAGGAATTCCCAGCGACTCCGGGTAGGCAGTGTGACTTCTGCCAGTTCGCCTCCATGTGCCCCGCCCAGACCACACCGGGAGTGCTGCGATGAGCGTCCAACCGATCGACTCACCGGCCGCCCTGCGCCGACTCACCGGCGCCGACTTCACGGTCAGTGACCAGCAGTGGGCCGCGATCAGCGCCGATCCGGTACCCGGCGTCGTGATCGCCGGGGCCGGGTCCGGCAAGACCGAGCTGATGTCGGCGCGCGTGATCTATCTGGTCGCCAACGGTCATGTACGGCCCGACCAGGTGCTGGGGCTGACCTTCACGACCAAGGCGACCGCCGAACTCGCCCAGCGGGTTCGCACCGCACTGGCCCGAGCCGGGCTGGACCGCGGTCCGCTGGGGGAGACCGGGGAACCGGGGGAGCGGCTGGAGCCGGTGATCTCGACGTACAACGCCTATGCGGCGAATCTGCTGGCCGAGCATGGGCTGAGGATCG
Organism: uncultured Nocardioides sp.; assembly: GCA_964396585.1. GTDB lineage: Bacteria > Actinomycetota > Actinomycetes > Propionibacteriales > Nocardioidaceae > Nocardioides. The sequence continues at coordinate 27,365 of CAYNFY010000054.1, read as the reverse complement.
GTCATGAGCAGGACCTGCGACTGATGGCCGACGCCTCCCGGTTCCAGTTGGCGCAACGAGTGATCGCCGCACACACGGCCACGGTGCGGCACCTCTCGGATCATCCGCCCACGGTGATCAAGTACCTCCTGGCTCTGGACGGAGCCATGAGTGAGCATCTGGTCAGTCCCGAGCAGGTGCGCGAATTCCACGCCTCGCAACGGCCCGGCTTCGAAGCCGTCGTGCAGCTGCTTCTCGACTCCGGTGGTCGGACCAAGACCAAGCAGGACGAGTTGCGCGGGGTCCTGGCCAGGATGGACCAACGCGAAGAACTCCTCGATCTGGTCGGTGAGTACCGCGCACTGAAGCAGAGCTACGGTCTGCTGGACTTCTCCGATCAGATCTCCGGCGCCTTCCGGCTGGCCAGCGAGTTCGATGAGGTCGGTGTCGCCGAGCGGGAGAAGTACCGAGTGGTGCTGCTCGACGAGTATCAGGACACCTCGGTGGCGCAGGCCCGGCTGCTCGTCGGTCTGTTCAGCGGTCCGGACGCGGCCTCCGGTCGTGGCCATGCGGTGACCGCGGTGGGTGACCCGAACCAGGCGATCTACGGCTGGCGCGGGGCCTCGGTGGCGAACATCCAGCAGTTCCGCACCCAGTTCCCTCAGGCCGGGGGCGGTGAGGCGAATCTGTTCTCACTGACCGTCAACCGGCGCTCCGACCGCCGTATTCTCGAGTTGGCCAACACCCTGGCCACCCCGTTGCTGAGCGAGGCGGGTGCCCTGGTCGCTCCGCTACAACCCAAGCCGGACGCGGTCGAGGGCACCATCCGTACCGCCCTGCACCGGACTGATACCGATGAGCTGAGGTGGCTGGCCGAGCAGGTCACCGCTGCACACGAAGCCGGGACCCCGTGGGGCGAGATCGGCATTCTGGTCCGTACCAACAAGCACGGCGCCGAGGCCTACGACGTGCTCAGCGCTGCCGAGATCCCGGTCGAGATCGTCGGTCTGGCCGGGCTGATCCGGCTACCCGAGGTGGCCCAGGTCGTCTCCACCCTGAGCCTCCTGGAGGACCTCACCGACAACGCGGCACTGCTCAATCTCCTGGTCGGCCCCCGCTGGGAGATCGGTACTCGTGATCTTGCTCTGTTGGGTCGACGCTCGGAGGAGCTGGCCCGCATCGAGCGCGGCACGGATATCGAGCGCAGCGTGGCCGAGCAGCTCAGCGATTCGGTGGCGGGAGCCGATCCGACCGAGATGGCCTCGTTGAGCGAGGCACTCGAGTCACCGGGGGAACTGCCCTACTCACCCGAGGCTCTGGACCGGTTCGCCAGGCTGGCCGATGAGCTGAGTTTCCTGCGGGGGTTCGTCGGTGAGCCCCTGCTGGATCTGCTGCGGCGGATCATGGACGTCACCGGTCTCGATACCGAACTGGCCTCATCGCTTTCGCCCGCGGCCGACGCACGCCGCGAGAACCTCGATCTCTTCGTCAAGGCGGTGGCCGATTTTCAGGCGGTCGACGGAACGGTCACCCTGGGAGCCCTGAACGCCTGGCTCGCGACCGAGGACGAGGAGGGCGGTGGTCTCGATCTGGCTCCGCCCAGTGAGTCCGATGCGGTCAAACTGCTGACCATTCATCGGGCCAAAGGTCTGGAGTACGACGTCGTCTTCCAGATCGGCGTCGCCGAGACCCGGTTCCCGAACACCCAACTGCGATCCCAATGGACCACGGTCTCCTCGGTCCTGCCCGGTCCACTGCGTGGCGACGCGGACTCCGTGCCCCAGGCACGGGGGCAGCAGCCAGGTGACCTGAAGTCGAAGTTCGTGGCCAAGGGTGAGGAGGACGACAGCCTGGAACGTCGGGCCCGGGAACATCAGAGCCTCGAGGAGCTACGACTCGGGTATGTGGCCTTCACCCGGGCGCGGCATGAATTCGTCGTCAGTAGCCATGTCTGGGGGAGCACCCAGAAACCGTTGGCGCCCTCGCCCTACCTGCTCACCGTCCGGGAGTTGCAACACGGCTGGCAGGTTGAGCCCGAAGCCTGGTACGTGCCGCAGGAGGATGAGCAGAATCCTCGGCAGGCCGATCCCGTCTCGCTGCCCTGGCCCGGAGCCGAGGGTGATCCGGAGCGGGGCCGTCGTGAGCAGGTCGCGGCCCTGGTCCGAAGCGTCGATCTGTCCCGACCCGAGGACGAGAGCGGGTTCTCCGAAGCCGAGGCCGATCTCGTCGCCCGCTGGGACACCGAACTGGACCGTCTGCTGGCCGAGGCTCAGGCCGGTCGGAGCGGGGACATCGAGGTGCTGGTGCCCGGGACCCTGTCGGCCAGTGGGTTACTGCGTTTGCGCAACGATCCGGACGGATTCGCCGCCGATCTGTTGCGCCCGATGCCACGTCAGCCGGCGCCCGCGGCCCGGTTCGGGACCCAGTTCCATGCCTGGGTCGAGGCCCGGGTCGGGCAACAGCAGTTGCTCGACCCCGACGATCTACCGGGCCGAGCCGACACCGGCATCGAGGACGAGGCCGACCTGGCTGAGTTGCAGGGCAGGTTCGAGAGCGGTGCGTTCGCCGATCGGGCACCGTACGCGGTGGAGGCACCCTTCGCGCTGGTCCTAGGGTCCCAGGTGGTGCGCGGTCGGATCGACGCGGTCTACCTCGAACCGGACGGGTCTCATCTGGTGATCGACTGGAAGACCAACCGATTCGAGAATGCGGATGAGTTTCAGCTGGGGATCTACCGGGTGGCCTGGGCGGAGCTCACCGGCCTGCCCTTGGATCGGGTTCAGGCGGCCTTCCATTACGTCCGTTCGGGGCGCACGGTTCGCCCCGGATCGTTGCCGGACCGTGCCGCGCTCGAGGCCGCGCTCAGACTGGGTTGAAGGCGGCACTCAACGCGATCCGCACCATGTCCTCGAAGCTCTGCTCGCGCTCCGCCGCGCTGGTCTCCTCGCCGGTGACCAGGTGATCGGAGACCGTGCAGATCGCGAGTGCCCGTCGTTGGTGGGCGGCCGCGATGGTGTACAGGGCGGCCGCCTCCATCTCGATGCCCAGCACCCCGTGATCGGTCATCAGCGCGGTCAGGTCGGCACGTGGCGAGTAGAAGGAGTCACTGGAGAAGAGCAGTCCCACATGGTGCCGTAGCTCGCTGCTGGCCTCGGCGGCCTCGACCGCTGCGCGCAGCAGTCCGAAGTCGGCGACCGGCGCAAAGTGGTATCCGCCGAAGCGGTGGGTGTTCATCGAGGAATCGGTACACGCGCCCGATCCGATGATCACGTCACGGATCGCCACCCCGGTCTTCAGCGCACCGCAGGATCCGATCCTGATCACGCTCTGCACGTCGTAGGACCGGAACAGCTCCTCGGCGTAGATGGCCATCGAGGGCTGGCCCATGCCGGAGCCCTGGACCGAGACCGGGTGCCCTTGCCAGGTGCCCGTATAGCCCAGCATCCCGCGCACCTCGTTGTAACAGATGGCATCGGTCAGGAACCGTTGCGCGACCCATCTGGCCCGCAGCGGGTCACCGGGCATCAGAACGACCGGGGCGATCTGCCCGGGCTCGGCGGCGAGATGGGTGCTCATGGGGCCACGCTAGCGGGATCGGTGCTCCAACCGTCGGCCGATCGCCTCGCCGGCCCTGCCAGTAGCCTGCGATGGTGAGCACTCCCGAAGAAGCCGTCGATCTGCCACATGTCGCGCTGTCGCTGCGGGCCCATAATCGTGAGGGCCTGCATCGCACCGACGAAGCGTGGCTGGCCCAGCGCTGGGCGGAACCCAGCACGCGGGTTCTGGTGCTGAGCGGGGCCCGGGTGCGACCGGTCGAGGGGCATGTGGAGTGGATCGGGCCCGAGCGGGCTCCCGCCGGTGAGCGCATCCTGCTGGGTCATCGCGACGGTGTGACCCGCTTCGCCGTGCTGACCGATCCGGCACAGGCCGCGGACACCGAGAAGGAATGGGTCGCTCTGAGAGGGCTGTTCGGCCTGCTGGCCGCCGCCGACGACGAGGCCGCAGACGAGGCGCCCTGGCTCTTCCACGCGGTCGGAATGGCGGAGTGGCGGGGGGCCACGCGGCACTGCCCGCGCTGCGGAGGGATCCTGCAACCGCGCTCGGCGGGCCACGAACTGCTCTGCGAGGAATGCGGTAAGCCTCAGTTCCCACGCAGCGACCCGGCCATCATCACCACCATCTCGCACGGGGAGCCGGGATCGGCCGACGAACGCCTGCTTCTGGGGCGGCATGCCAACTGGCCCGAAGGTCAGTGGTCCACCCTGGCCGGGTTCTGTGAGCCGGGGGAGCGGCTGGAGGATGCGGTACGTCGCGAGGTGTACGAGGAGACCGGGATCCATGTCGGTGAGGTGACGTACTTCGGGTCGCAGCCCTGGCCACTGCCGGCCAGTCTGATGGTGGGCTTCGCCGGCCGGGCCACCTCCACCGACATCCAGGTGGACGGCGCCGAGATCGCCGAAGCCCGCTGGTTCACCCGCGCGGAACTGGCTCGTGGTCTGGTCGAAGGGTCGGTGCGGGTGCCGCAGAGCGTCTCGATCTCGTCGTCGTTGATCATCGCCTGGTACGGCCGTGAACTGCCTCGGGAAGGCGCCCTGCGCTGGTGACCGGGTCGGTGTCTGATCCGGTCACCAGAACGGATCAGGCAGAGAGCTCCGCCAGTTTCGCCTTGACCTGTGCCAGCGACGGGTTCGACTGCGCGGATCCGTCGGCGTAGACCAGCGTCGGCACGGTCTGGTTGCCCCCGTTAGCCTCCTCCACGATCTTGGCGGCCTCGGGTACCTGCTCGATGTCGACGACCTCGTAACTGATCCCCTCCCGGTCCATCTGGCTCTTCAACCGGTGGCAGTATCCGCACCACGGGGTCGAGTACATGGTGACGGACGGAGTCGCAGCGACGGTCATGGGTTCTCCTCGGGTTGAGCGGTACGCCTGTGCAACCATCGTGGTGGTGCGAATGTTCCGCGCGGCGGCAATCTCACCCTCGCGCGGGGTGCGCTCGAACTCGATGACGCGTAGCCCCGGCAATGGCTCCGATACCTGGATCACACGGAATCCCCATGGCTCGGTAGAGAGTGATCGCCGACGGCGTGGACGGTCATGGCAGCGCAAGCAGGTCGCGGTGACCCCTGTAGGGGCGACAAAATGGTAAAGACGGGAGCGGCCCGAGGGCGACTCCCGTCTGTCAGGTTACGGACCAGGTCCGTGCATCCACAGTAACCTACTCAGGTGGTGGCGACGAACTTTTCAACAGAAGATCTCATCTTGGCGCGGTTGACCGAACTGGTTGATCACGCCACCCCCTGGCACCGTCGCTTGTGGCAGATCGGGTCCCTCTTGGTACTGGATGAGGTCCTGGAGTACGCCACCGGGGTGAGAGACGGCGTGGCGAAGGCGGAAGGTCTGACGTTCGTCACTAGCGCTGCTGCGAATTCTATTCCCCGTGACTTGGGCCTGGGGGACGGAACGGTCCGTGATCATGTTGTGCAGATTCTGAGCAAGGGTGCGCACAGGCAGGATGGAGTCCTGAACGAACAGATTGCCGACTCACTGGCTCACCTGGTGCAACGTGTACGGCCCGTCTACCTCAAGAATTGGTCAGTCGCGTATGCGGCAGGTGCCGTTGGGGCTGAGCAGGTTGAACTGATGGCCCGCCTGGTCATTGCGCACCTTCTGGACGCAGGTTTTGCCTCCGACCACCTGCATGGATGGCTTCTCGCTGCGCGGGACCCAAGTGGTGGCGAAGGCGGTTCGCTTGAAGAGGTACTCGAGCATGGGAGTGAACTTCTCGAGAGAAGCATCGTCGACTATGAGGTGATTGTCCCGTTCACGTCGCTACCGCCCGAGGTTGTGAAGGCCGCAGGTGATCGGTTCACGCCGTGGGCGGACCTGGAGGCAAGGCTCTCTGCAGAACGACTCCCGACGTTACGTACTCGACAGGGGGTAGGGGCGCTTAGATTCCACGTGTCTGCACGCGAACCCAAGGCGGCGATCGCCAGCACCGAGGTTGAGGTGCGCCGCCTGTCAGCCCGGGTCGGAGTGGGATTGCGAAAGGCCGCCCTGAGTCCGACCGGCCACGCCCTGGTCTTGCCTGGTGCGCGCCCTAAGTGGCGCCCGCTCGACTCTCGGACGCATGACATTTTCCTGTCCTCGATCACCCGACATGACTTACTCTTCCCGGCCAAGCGGACTGAGGAAACCCGCGCCCTGGATGACGCCATTGAACTTCTGGCGTCTGCGGAGAGCGCGACCTCCTGGACTGCCGTCGCAGCGATGTGGGCGGCTGTCGAAGGGTTGCTCACCAGACCTGGCGATCCAGGAGTTCGCGCTGCCGACAGGATGGCTGCCATCGTTGCAGGCGGGTTCGTGCGGGCGGAACTTACACAGTTGGTGGATGTTTTCGCTTCTAGCGGCACCGAACTGGCTACAACCCTCAGCGCGACGAACCTCTCGCTCACGCAAAAGATCGATCTGGTGCTGCTTGCCCTCGACACCGGCGATTGTCCGGACCCGACGCGGCCCGAGGACGCTGCAGCGATTGCACGGGTACGCGGGCTTGTGACCGCACCCGCCGCGACGATGAGTCGAGTTCAGGGGTACTACGCGGAGGCTTTTCGACGCCTGTATATGCAGAGGAACTTGCTACTTCACGGCGGAAGGTTCGACTCAGTAGCGCTCCCGGCCACGATGCGCACCTTGCCTCCGCTCGTGGGGGCAGGACTTGATCGGCTCGTCCACGGTGCCTTGCAGACCCCCCAGGCGGGGCCGTTCGACCTCGCTGCGCGGGCAGAACTGGAACTCGGCTTCCTAGGGAAAGCGGACGCAAGGGCGCTCCATCGGCTCCTTGAATGATCGCCGAACGGTTGGAGGCGAGAGTCGCTCCCTGTCAAGGCCAGCGGAGAAAGTCGCCTAGCGCAGTACTCCCAAGACGGGCGATCGCCCGTGGCATTCCCTAACGCATGTACGGCGTCAAGTACATGGTGACGGACGGAGTCACAGCGGCGGTCATGGGTTCTCCTCGGGGCTCACGGTGGGTACCCAGGGAACCACCGAGCAGGTGCAAACGCTGCTTGTCGGGAGTGGCGTCTAGGGTTCGAGGTGCAATCGTCGACGACCCGGGCCGGGTCACAGGAGTTAACGCGCGTGAACCCATCTGACCTCCTTCACGGCCTGGACCCCGAGCAGCGGCAGGTCGCCGAGACCTTGCGGGGGCCGGTCCGGGTGCTGGCCGGAGCCGGCACCGGCAAGACCCGGGCGATCACCCATCGAATCGCGCACGGGGTGCATACCGGTGTCTATGCGCCGACCGAGGTGCTGGCGGTCACCTTCACCACCCGTGCTGCCGGAGAGATGCGGCTCCGCCTCCGAGACCTGGGTGCTGTCGGAGTGCAGGCACGGACCTTCCACTCGGCGGCGCTGCGCCAGTTGCGCTGGTTCTGGCCCAAGGTGCACGGCCACGAACTACCCGAACTGACCGCCTCCAAGATCCCGCTGCTCGCGCAGGCCGCCAACCGGCAGCGCGTCAAGGCCGACCAGGCCCTGCTGCGTGACCTGGCCGGCGAGGTCGAATGGGCCAAGGTCAGCAACGTCTCACCCGAGGACTATCCGCGGCTGGCGAGCGCCCGAGGGCGTTCGGTGGCCAACCAGCCCCCCGAGCAGGTGGCCCGGATCATCGCCTCGTATGAGGAGATCAAGCGTCAGGCCGGGCGGATGGACATGGAGGACGTGCTCCTCTACACCGCCGGCTTACTGGCCGACGACGAACGGGTCGCAGCCGAGGTGCGCCGACAGTACAAGTGGTTCGTGGTGGATGAGTTCCAGGACGTCTCACCTCTGCAGTGGGCGCTGCTGCAACTGTGGTTGGGGGGTCGCGACGAACTCTGCGTCGTCGGTGATCCGGCCCAGACCATCTACTCATTCGCCGGTGCCCGGGCCGACTACCTGCGGGACTTCAACCGGACCTATCCGACCGCGGCCTCGGTCGAGCTCGTCCGCAACTACCGATCCACCCCTCAGGTGGTCGAACTCGCCAACGGCCTGCTCCGGGGTACCGACAGCGCCGGCGTCCAATTGCGGGCCCAGCGACCGGACGGCCGCTCGGTGGACTTCACCGAGTACAGCGATGAGGTGGCCGAGGCCAACGGAGTCGCGGAACAGATCGAGAAGCTGGTCCGCTCGGGGCTGACCGCCGGCGAGATCGCGGTGCTGTTCCGAATCAACGCCCAGTCCGAGACGTTCGAGGAGGCGCTCACCTCACGCGGGATCCCGTTCGTGGTTCGGGGTGCCGGCAGGTTCTTCGACCGCCCCGAGATCCGCCGCGCGGTCACCCTGATCCGCGGCACCGCCCGGTCCGGACAGGCCGAGGGGGGCCTGGTCGAGGTGGTGCGCGCCACCCTGGCCGGCATCGGCTGGACCAGCCAGCCGCCCTCGGCGCGCGGCCAGGTCCGAGACCAGTGGGAGTCCTGGCAGGCACTGGTCGACCTGGCCGAGGAGTTCGCGGCCGGTGAGGGAGACCTCAACGCCTTCGTCGATGACCTCGACCGACGTGCGGCCGACCAACATGCACCGGTCGCCGACGGCGTCACCCTGGCCTCGATGCACACCGCGAAGGGGCTCGAGTGGGAGGCCGTCTTCGTGGTGGGCCTCCAGGACGGGACCCTGCCGATCGTCTATGCCGACAGCCCGGCGCAGGTCGAGGAGGAACGTCGGCTCCTGTATGTGGGCCTGACTCGTGCGCGGACCCACCTGACCGCCTCCTGGTCGCTGGCCCGACAACCCGGCGGTCGACCGAACCGCAAGCCGTCCCGCTTCCTACTCGACGTCTCCCCGACGGCCGCCCAGGCCTCCGTCGCGGCCCAGCGATCCAAGCCCGCCCGCAACCGGAAGGCGTTGCACTGCAAACAGTGTGGTGTGGCCTTGAGCACGCCGGCGGAGAAGCGGACCGGTCGGTGCCAGGACTGTCCGGCGCGCTACGACGAGGCACTCTTCGAACGGCTGCGGGCCTGGCGCCGGGCCCGCGCCGAGGCCGACAAGGTCCCGGCCTTCGTGGTCTTCACCGACGCGACGCTCGAACTCGTTGCAGAGGCGAAGCCCGGCTCCGAGTTGGAATTGCTGAAGCTCTCCGGGATCGGGCGGGGCAAGGTGGACAAGTATGGAGCGGACCTGCTCGAGGTCGTTCAGGCCTCCGTTCCGGGGCCTGCCGAGAGCGATTGAGAGCCAGTTCGACAACGGTTCGATAAATCAATTGCACCCGAGCACGATGCCGTCGTAACGTGCTCTCACAACCGAACGCACGCGCAGCACGGCCCTGGCACGGCCCGCGCCCGATGAACCGAGGAGGTGGCATAACGATGAACACGAACCGCATGTACTGCACGGCAACCGCCGCGTCGGTAGTCGACCCGTCCCTGCACCTCGTCGGTGCCACCGGTCCGGTCGATTTCGGGGCACAGGTGTGCGTCGAGGTCAAGGACCTGTCGCGCCTGCGCACCGCCGGCTACGCCACTGCCATCGCGGCTACCCACCCGTCGGGACCCCACGCTTGGAGTCCGCCCGACTGATCTGATCAGACGAGGCGCACCTCCAGGCCGCGGAACCCGAGAACCGGGATCCGCGGCCTTTTTGTCCGCCAGTTCATTGCCCATCAGCGACCAGGTCTGATGTCAGGAGGTGAAGATCTATGACCATCAGCGTTCTCGACCGCCCACCGGCGGCGGAACCCTGCCGGCAGCACGACCCCGAACTGTGGTTCGCCGAGTCCCCTCAGGACGTGGAGACCGCCAAGGACCTGTGCCGCTCCTGCCCTGTTCGCGACATGTGCCTGGCCTCCGCTCTGGAGCGTCAGGAGCCCTGGGGCGTCTGGGGCGGTGAGCTCCTCCTGCGCGGCGCGGTGATCCCGCGCAAGCGACCCAGGGGCCGGCCTCGCAAGAACCCCGACAACCACGTGGCTGCCTGAACCATCCGTCACCGCTTTCGCAACCCGAGGAGCCCAGTCACATGATCAACCAGACCCTGCCCCGTACCGCTGTCGACCACATCGAAGGAGTGGACATGTTGTCCATGCACGAAGCACTGGCGCGGGCTCAAATGTCCGCGCGCCTGGGAGAGGCGCATCAGACCCATCTGGTCCGGCGTGTCCTGGTCGCCCGACGACTGCGCGCCAAACTGGCGCGGGCCGAGCGGGTGGCGGACGCCGCCCGAGTGGCGCTCGCCAAGGCCCTGTAGAGCGACCGGGCGGGGCATCGTCGGATACCCCGCCCGGTCGTCCGCGCTACCGTGGGCAGATGCCCACGTGTTCCCTCTGCGGTCGAGTGGCTGCGTCACAAGCGGACGCGCTCACCTGGAGCCATGCCACAGAGAACGAGCGGCAGCAGTGGTTCTGTACCGAATGCACCCGGCTGCACCTGCGCTCGGCCGAGGCTCGCCTCGACAGTGAGTGGTGGTAGCGGCCGAGCCGAACCCGATCACAGCATCAGGAAGTCGGCCCAGGTACAGCCGCAGTGCGGATGCCGCGGCAACGCGATGAACCGACCCAGTCCGGTCGCGTCCACCTCGATCACCCCGCCTCGACACGACCAGTCCTCCGGCAACGAGGGTTGAAGCTGCAGGTCGTGCTGAACGGCCCGTACCGCGAGCGCGGACACCACCAGGCCCAGCACCGGGTCGGGCACCCAGGTCGAGGGGATCGGCCGGATCAGCTCACCGGCGCGTTCGTGGGCGGCCACACATCCCGGACAGGTGGAGAGGCCGTTCGATGAGAACGGGCCGACCCTGCCGAGCCCGCTTCCGACGGCCACATCGAGCCAGGGTGGGGCATCGTCACCCGGGGGCTGGTCCCGGGTGGCCGGGGAGCCGTTGTGCGCCAGCACCGAGAGCCGGGCACGGCCCCGATGCCGAGTCAGGGGGATGGCACAGTCGGTGAACGTCCGCTGGAGCAGTTCCAGCAACGGTTCGGCCGTGCCCTGTCGTGCCTCGAGATGAACAGCCATACGGCAACTGTGCCGTCGATCCGGCCCGCCCCGCGCCGGCTATCCACAGAGAACAGGGGATCGCAAAATCCTCAGAGGCGCCGTCCCGGCTGGGACGGCGCCTCTGAGGTCACCTATGGGGTGTGGTCACGCCTTGCCGAGGATACGGTTCAGGTTGGTCCCGCACTCGGGGCAGACAGCCTTGGCCATCCGGGTGCCCTTGTCGTTGACCTTGACCTCACCGGATGCTTCGCGCTTGGCCTTGCACTTCACGCAGTAGAACTCGCCGCTCCAGGTCTCCGCCATGACGGCCTCCTTGCCTATCTGTATTTGGTCGTCGCGACGGGGATTCGGGGAAGCCCGCCGGGGTCTGTGCCCACCTCGGCACCACACCGAGATGAAACCCTACGGCACACACAAGGGTGAGCGTGACAGGCGCACCGCCTCGGGTGAAACTTCATCCATGCAACCTGTCGCGTCACAACACGTCGAAGCACGTCCGCATCTGAGGGTCCAGCGACCCATCGAGGGGGTGGTCCGGCTCGTCCTGGACAACCCCGAGCAGCGCAACGCCATGTCCACTCCGATGACCGAGTCCTGGGTGGCGGCCATCGACGAGATCGTCGCCGATCGCTCGGTTCGGGCCGTGGTGATCACCGGGGCCGGGTCGGCGTTCTGCTCCGGTGGCGATACCGCCTGGTTGGCCGCGGAACCCGAGGCGACCGTCGACGAACTGCGGGATCGGATGCTCCCCTTCTACCGGGCCTGGCTCGCGGTCCGGCGGATCGAGGTGCCCACCATCGCCGCCCTGAACGGACCGGCGATCGGCGCCGGGCTCTGCCTGGCCCTGGCCTGCGATCTGCGCTACGCCGCGGAGAACGCCGCATTGGGAGTGCCCTTCACCCGACTGGGCCTTCATCCCGGGATGGCCGGCACGTATCTGCTGCCCGACGTGGTCGGACCGGCGCGAGCTCGTGACCTGTTGCTTACCGGTCGACTGGTGCGTGGAGAGGAGGGCCTGGCCATGGGCCTGGTCAATGGCGTTCATCCCGCGGCCGAATTGTCCGAGAAGGTACTGGAGGTGGCCGAGGGAATCGCCGGAAACGCCCCGATCGCGAGTCGGCTCACCACCCTCGCCCTGCGGCAGGGCCACCGGGACCTCGACTCGGCCCTGCAGTGGGAGGCGATGGCGCAACCGATCACGATGGCCACCGAAGACCTTCAGGAAGGGCTTCGGGCCGCTCGGGAGCGTCGGGCTCCCGAGTTCCGCCGCCGCTGATCAGTCGACGTGTGTCGAGTCGTCCTCATCGGCGTCGCTGTGCTCGGCCCTTGAGGCTGCCGCCCAACCGGCCAGGAACCCCTTGGCCCGCTCGGTGCGGGGGTAGCGGTCCACCCAGGCCCAGAAGTTGTCGTCGTGACCCGGCTCCAGGAGATGCGCGAGCTCGTGAACGATCACGTAGTCGCGTACCCACATGGGCATCTCCTGGAGCCGACTGCTGAGCCGGATCGAGCGGTCACTGGGCGTGCAGGAACCCCACCGTGACTTCTGGTTCTCAACCCAGCGCACCGAGGAGGGATCGGCCAACCCGCCGAAGTACTCGTCGTTGAGGGCCTTCGCGCGCTCCAGCAGCTGCTCGTCGGTGGGGCGCCGGCGTTGCTCGGAGCGTCGTAGCCGGGCGAGCATGTCGGCCACGTAGCGACGTTCGTCGTTCTTGCTCATGGTGGCCGGGATCATCACCACCACTCGGTCGCCGTCACGGTATGCAGACACCGTGCGGCGTCGGCGCACCGAACGGCGCACCTCGACCTGCGGGTCGGCACGCGCGCTCTCCATGGCAACAAACTAGCGTGTTCCACCTCACTCCGCCCGTGCCCAGTCCAGGAGTCGGGTGCGGGACCAGGTGTTCACCACTCGTTCCGGATCGATCCCCGCATCGGTCGCCCGCTGACATCCGTGGTCGAGCATGTCGAGTTGTCCCGGGGCGTGCGCGTCGGAGTCGATCGCGAAGAGACAGCCGATGTCGCGGGCCAGTTCCAGCAGTGCCGTGGGCGGGTCGCGGCGCTCCGGGCGGGAGTTGATCTCCACCGCCACGTCGTGTTCGAGGCAGGCTTCGAAGACGGCTCGGGCATCGAAGGTGGAGCTCCCTCTGGTACCACGGTTGCCGGTCACCAGTCGCCCGGTGCAGTGCCCCAGCACGTTGGTGAACGGGTTCGCGACGGCACCCAGCATCCGCCGCGTCATCGCCGCCGAGTCCATCCGAAGCTTGGAGTGCACGCTGGCCACCCGCAGGTCGAGTCGGGCTAGCATCTCCTCACTCTGGTCCAGGGAGCCGTCGTCGAGAATGTCGACCTCGATGCCCTTGAGCAGGGTGAACGGGCGTTCGTCGGGGGTGCCGAGATGGGTATTGACCGCGTCGATCACCCCCAACTGGCGCGCCAGTCGTTCTGCTGAGAGCCCGTGGGCCACCTTCAGCCGGGGCGAGTGATCGGTGAGTACCAGATACTCGTGCCCCAACTCGAGGGCGGTGAAGGCCATCTCCTCCAGCGGTGAGCCCCCGTCGGACCAGTCGGAGTGCGAGTGCAGATCGCCGCGCAGTGCGGCGCGCAGGGCACGTCCGCCGGGTGCCAGCGGACCCGAGGTGAGTTCGAGTCGGGCCAGCCGCTCGGGGATCACCCCGGCCACCGCGTCCGTGATGACCGCGGCCGTGCTGGGGCCGATGCCGGTCAGATCGGTCAGGGTGCCGGCCTGGGCCCGGAGCGAGACCTCGTCGGGATCCAGCGGAAGGATCACCGCGGCGGCCTTGCGGAAGGCCTCGATCCGGCGGGTCTCCTCGCGTTGACGCTCCATCAGGAAGGCGATCCGGCGTAATGCTGCGACGGGACCGTGTGGCCAGTCCTGTGCGGTGGTGTCGGTCATCTCTATCGTCGGCTCCTTGAGTTCGTCCACACCCGGCTCCGATCCATTCTTGCTGGTCAGTGGGGAAGTGGCGGTTGACGCCCGGGCGTTTCGTCCACATCTCCTTCCAGAACCGAAGCCGGTTTCTCCACGGGATCAGGGCTCGATCAACATGTTCTCCACAGGGTTTTCCACAGCGGTGGAGAGCAGCTCATCCGAATTTCCGTGGACGGGCGATTGACCGGAGCCGCCCGGACCCCCTAGGTTCTGGCGTGGATGAGGCCCCGGCACTCACCCGATGCTCGCAAGGGGAAGGCAAGTATTCGGATTGAGGTCAGGGCCTCATTCATCATTTCGGGCCGAGCAGAGGCCCGGCCCGTGCACCGCTCAGTCGAGCGTGAAGAGCAGTCTCAGGCCACGAGCTCAGGCCCAGCGCGCCAGGCTGCGGGAGATCAACACGCGCATCTCGTCCTCGAGATCCTCGGGCAGCGCGGCGACCGGCCACCAGCGCACCGCCAAGGACTCGGCGCTGGCGAGATGACGGGTGCTCCGTTCGACCCGGGCGGTGAACCGGACGTCGAGGTGCTGCACGGTGCCGCTGTCACCGCAGAACGGAACCGAGTGCTCATCGAGGTCCACCGGGACCGGGTCGAGGTCGAAGGCAGCCAGGCCGGACTCCTCCAGGCCCTCCCGGCGGGCGACCTGGGCCACGCTTCGATCGCCGGGCTCGCAGTGCCCGCCGAAGGCGAACCAGCGGCGGGCCTTCTTGTGCAGATTCAGCAGCACGTGCTCACCGTCCCGGTCCACGACCAGAACGCCGGCGGTCAGGTGAGCGGGGACGCAGTCACGCCAGACACCCTCCGGCTCGCGCTCCAGATGGCTCAGAAACCGGTCCCGGAGGGCCTGTTGGGTCCGGTCGGGGGCCGGCCAGGCGTCAAGCAGCGCGACCGCATCGGCGTGCAGTCGATCGACTCCGTTCACTGACCACCGTCGAGCAGGTTGCGCAGTTCGGTGTCGAAGTCCTCCTCGGACATCGGCGCCGGTGCGCTGGCGTCCTCACGGAAGCCCAGCGGATCATCGAGATCGGCGGCGGTGGGCAGCAGAGCCGGGGACATCCACACGCCGTCCCGGGCCTCCGAGCCCTGCCGGGTGCGCAACGATCCCCACAGGGCTGCCGCGTCGCGTAGCCGGCGAGGGCGCAACTCCAGGCCGACGTGGTGGCGAAGGTCTGCTCGGCCGGCCCGCCCGCGGCCCGGCGACGGCGCATTGCCTCGGCGAGTTTGGTCGCTGCCGGCATCCGCTCGACGGTGGCCTGGGCGACCACTTCGTCCACCCAGCCCTCGACTAGAGCCAGGGTGACCTCGAGGCGCTCCAGGGCGGCCTTCTGAGCGGGGGAGTCCTCGAGTTCGAACAGGCCGCCCTCCATCGCCTCCTGCATCGCGCCGGGATCCATCGGGTTGAGTCCCTGCAGCTTCTCCTCGAGTCCCGATACGTTGACCTCCATCCCGCCCGCGTAGTCGGCCACCGCACCCAGCAGGTGCTCGCTCAGCCAGCCGACGTTGGCGAACAGTCGTTGGTGTGCGGCCTCGCGCAACGCCAGGTAGAGCAGCACATCGTCGGTGGTCACGTCGAGGCCTTCGGCGAAGGCCGCCACGTTGCTGGGCAACAGCGCCGCTCGACCGCTCGGCCCCAGCGGCAGCCCGACGTCGCTGGCTCCCAGCACCTCGCCGGCCAGGGTGCCTACTCCGGAGCCGATCTGAGTGGCGACCATGGCACCCATGGCGCCCGACAGCATGCCCAGGATGGGTCCGGCCATAGCGCGAGCCTCCTCGGGGATCGCACCGCTGAGGGAGTCCACGGTGCGCGCGGCCAGCGGCTCGACCAGCCGCTGCCAGACCGGCATGGTCTCGGTGACCCACTCGGCACGGCTCCAGGCCGCGGTGGAGGTCACCCCGGAGACGAAGGTGGTGGTGGTGTCGAGCCAGTGATCTGCCAGCCGCACCACGTCGGCCACCTCATCCTTCTGCCGCTGGTCGGGTGAGGGATCCGGCTGCTGGGCCACGGTCTTGCGGGCCGTATCGAGGGCGGATTCCCAGTTGACCGCACCGTCGTGGGGCTTCATCAGGTTCTGCATCTGGGCCATCAACGACTGGAGATCGGGCATACCGGTCGCTCCCGAGCCGCCGCCGAAGAGCGCTTCGAACGGAGTCCCCTGGAACGGGTTGAAGGGATTCTGCTCGCCGTCAGGGTCCGGGGTGTTGTCGGAGCTGCTCATGGTCCAAAACTACCTGTCACCCAAGTGACACCGCACCCGCTGCCGGGCAAACCACGGGAACTAGACTCGGGGCATGTCGGAGCCCACGAGCGGAGCCTGTGTCGGTACCACCGAATCACCGATCGGCTCGCGGGTACGGCTGGCGCGAATACAGTCGACGCCGCTGGACCCGGTGGAGGTACTGGCCGCAGTGGCCCATCCGAACGCCGGTGGCGTCGACCTCTTCGTCGGGGCGGTGCGTGACCACGACTCGGAGCGTGGCGTGCTGGCGTTGGACTACTCCGCTCATCCCAGCGCCGAGGAGCGGTTGCGGCGGGTCTGTCTGGAGGTTGCGGAGCGTCACGAGGTGGTGGCCCTGGCCGCGGTGCATCGCGTCGGCCCCTTGAAGGTGGGCGACCTGGCGGTCCTGGTGGCGACCTCGGCCCCGCATCGGGGTGCCTGCTTCGCGGCTACCCGGGACCTGATCGACACGCTGAAGGCCGAGGTGCCGATCTGGAAGCATCAACATTTCGCGGACGGAGATCAGGAGTGGGTCGGTACACCCTGACGGATGCGGTGCCAGGTCTGCGGCAGTCGCGCCACGACGCGCTCACGTCGACCTATTGGGCGGCGTCGGAGTCGAAGCCTCGTTAGGGTGATCAGGTGGAGATCCTGTGGTGGTGGGCGCCGGCCGGTGCGGTGACCCTCGTGGCGGTGCTATGGGTCTCCTGGTACGGCCGGTCCGGGCGAGGTGCCCTCGATCGGGATCAGGCCGTGGCCCGGATGGGGCGGGCGCTGACTCGCAACCCGGTTCACCCGACCGAACGGCCCGCCCGCCCGCGCGACCGCAGTTCGGGCATCGCGGTACGGCCGGTGCGCCGGACGCCTCCGCACTCGGACGCCGCGCGGGGCGGTGGCTGAGCGAGTTGGCGGCATTTGAGAGGGTGACGCCATGACACGACGCACGGTGGCCTGGCTGGTCGCGGTCCCGATGCTTGTCATCGCCTGGCTCGTGATCGTGCTCAAACCGCTCCCATTCGTCGTGTACAGCCCGGGGGTGACCGTCAACCTGCTCGGCGACTTCGACAACGAGCCCGTCATTCAGGTCGAGGGACACAAGGTGTACCGCGACGACGGTGAGTTGCGGCTGACCACCATCTACGTCTCCGGGCCCAAGCAGCGGGTCACCTTGCCCGAGCTGGTGCAGTCGTGGTTCAGCAGCGACGACGCCATCTATCCACGCGATACCGTCTATGCCCCCGATGTCACCGCCGAGGAGGACCGGGCCGCGTCGCAGGCGATGATGGTCAGTTCCCAAGACATCGCGGTGGCGAATGCCGTCAAGGCGCTGGGCTATGAGGTCAAGCAGGTCGTCCAGATCGCGTCGGTGCTCGAAGGTGGGCCCGCGGACGGGAAGCTACGGAGTGGAGACCAGATCCGCAAGGTGAACGATACGGTGGTCACCGCGCTCAAAGACGTCTCCCGAGCGGTCACCGCCGCAGGCAGCGGTACCCCCGTCCGCTTCGAGTTGGAACGGAACCGCAAGCCGCTCAAGGTCTCCGTGACCCCGACCGAGGTCAAGGGAGAGCCACGGGTCGGGATCACGCTGGGCCCGGCCTTCGATCTGCCCTTCGACGTCACTCTCAATATGGATCCCAATATCGGTGGTCCGAGCGCCGGGCTGATGTTCAGTCTGGCGGTGTACGACACCCTCACGCCGGGGTCCCTGACCGACGGACGCACTATCGCCGGTACCGGGACCGCCGAGATGGATGGCTCGGTAGGGCCGATCGGCGGTATCCAGCAGAAGATCTCCGCAGCACACGATGCCGGGGCGAAGCTGTTCCTGGTCCCCAAGGACAATTGCGGTGAGGCGGTCGGTGCCCCGGATGCCGACAGCCTGCGTCTGGTCCGGGCGGACACCATGTCGGGTGCCGCGGAATCGCTCAAGAAATGGGCCGCCGATCCGGATGCGACCCTGCCGACCTGCCCCCAGTGAGCCGAACCCAGGAGAACCAGATGGACGACACCCCTACCTCGCCGGAGTCGCCGGCCGAGGGGATGCGTCTGCCGGCGGATCCCGCGCTGGCTGCCGCCGTGCTAGAGATCGAGAGCCATGTGGCCGGTGACGGCTGGGACCAGCCGAGTCGGATCTATGCGCTGGTGGAGACCGCCCGATTCGTCGCCGAACAGCCCGGACTGGCCTCGATGATGGGTCTCGACGACTCGTCGGCCGAGGGTGGTTTCACCCCGGTCGAGCAGGAGGAACTGCCTGCCGCGGCCCAGGTGGAGCAGGTGCTCCAGACCCTGGAATGGCCCGAGGGGGTGAGCGGCTGCGCGGTCACCCTGGAGCGACTGGTGCTCCCGCCCGATGTCGAGGCCGAGATTCCCGAGGACCCGGCCGAGGCTGTCACTTTCGCCGCTAGCCACCCGGACCGCCAGGAGGTGCGGATGGTGGCCGGCGCGACCCGCGCCGGTGCCACCTACTGCGCCCTGCGGATGCGCTCTCATGACGATGATCTGTCCGTGGTGGACGGCACCGACCTGGTGCCCGGTCTGCTGCAGTTGCTGTTGACCACCCTGGACGTGGATCTTCCCGACCCTTCCCACCCGACACCAGATACCGGAATTCAGGCGCCGGCACAGGAGAAGAACCCGTGAGTATGTTCGACGAGCCCTCCCGGAGCGCACCGCCGCCGCCCCCGATGCCCCAGGCCTCGGGACGGACCCGGGCGCTGCTGATCACGGTCGGGGTGGTGCTGGCGCTGGTCGTGGCGCTCAGCCTGTTCTCCCAGTTCTGGACCGAGAAGCTCTGGTACGACTCGGTCAGCGCCAGCGGCGTCTTCAGCACGATGATCTGGATGAAACTGGGTCTGTTCTGCGTCTTCGGCGTGCTGATGGCGGCCATGGTGGGGATCAACCTCTACGTGGGCTATCGGTTCCGCCCCTTCTTCGTGCCCACGATGGCCTCTGACGGATTGGACCGGTACCGGCAGGGCGTGGCGCCGATCAAGACCTGGCTGTTGGTCGCGATCTCGATACTGATGGGTGTCTTCGCCGGCATCTCGGCAGCCGGCCAGTGGCGGAGCTTCGCGCTCTGGCGTAACGCGGTCCCGTTCGGAACGAAGGACCCCCAGTTCGACAAGGACGTCGGCTGGTACGTCTTCTCGCTGCCGTGGTGGCACTACGTGGTGGACTTCGCGATGGCGGCCGCGGTGATCGGGCTGATCGCCGCTGTGGTCGTGCATTACTTGTATGGCGGGATCCGGTTGCAGGCCCGTGGCGATCGGCTCAGTGGCGCCGCACAGGCGCAGCTGAGCGTTCTGCTCGGGGTGTTCGTGCTGGCCAAGGCGATCGACTACTGGCTGGACCGTTATGACCTGATGAACGCCTCGGGCGGCACCATCGACGGCATCACCTATACCGGCGAGCACGCGGTGCTCCCGGCGAAGAACATCCTGCTCGGCATCTCATTGGTGTGTGCGGTGCTCTTCTTCCTCAACGTGTGGCGCCGTACCTGGCTGTTGCCCTCGGTGGGCATCTCGTTGCTGGCGCTCTCCGCGGTGCTGCTGGGGATGGTGTGGCCCGGTCTGGTGCAGAAGCTGCAGGTGGACCCGAGCATCGCCGAGAAGGAGGGCGCCTATATCGCGAAAAATATCACCGCGACCAGGCAGGCCTACGACGTCGCGGACACCTCGGTCACCGGTCTGGAAGCGGCCAGCGGTGCGGCCGGGAAGAACAACGGGACCACGGGCAAGCCGACCTCGGGTCAGACCAAGGCCGACATCAGTGCGGTACCGGTGGTGGACCCCAAGGTCGCGCAACGCTCGTTCGAGCAGAACCAGCAGTGGAAGGCCTACTACTCGGTCAACGACGTGCTGGACGTGGACCGGTACACGATTGACGACCAGCAGCGGCTGATGGTGCTCGGGGTGCGTGAGCTGGATCAGCGAGGTATCGCCGATGCCGACCGCAACTGGAACAACCTGCACACCGTCTATACCCACGGCGACGGCCTGATCGCGGCGTACGCCAACCAGCGGCCCAGCAACAACACCACTCAGGTGGCCACCTCGGGGGACGAGGACACCACCCAGTGGGCTGAGGGACGCGGCGCCAACGAGAAGACACTGAGCAGTCAGTTCGGTGACAAGTACGAGGGCCGCGTCTACTACGGAGAGATGAGCCCGGACTACTCGATCGTCGGCAAGAGCAAGACCAGTGACTCGGTGGAGCTGGCGCTGCCGCGGACTGCCGGAGATGATGCTTCAGATGTCACCTCATATGCCGGACAGGGCGGCGTCGAGGTGGGCAGTACGTTCCGGAAGCTGCTGTACGCGATCAAGTTCTCCGAGCCCAAGATCCTGCTCTCGGACCGGGTACACAACGACTCCAAGATCATCTACGACCGGAACCCCCGCGAGATGGTGGAGAAGGTTGCTCCCTGGCTGACCGTGGACAACGACCCCTACCCGGCCCTGATCGACGGCCGGATCACCTGGATCCTGGACGGATACACCGTCACGGATCGGTACCCGCAGGCCCAGAAGGGCTCGCTGGAGGACATGACCGATGACTCGTCGAGTCCCTCGCAGCAGTTCTCCACCCTGCCGACCGATGAGATCAACTACATGCGCAACTCGGTGAAGGCGACCGTGGATGCCTACGACGGCACGGTGACCCTTTATGAGTGGCACCCGGACAGGGACGAGGTGGACCCGATCCTCAAGGCCTGGGAGGGAGCCTTCCCAGGGCTGCTCAAGCCGCAGACGGACATCCCCGATGCTCTGCTGCCGCACCTGCGCTATCCCGAGGACATGTTCAAGGTGCAGCGTTACCAGTTGGCGCGTTACCACGTGACCGATGAGAAGGAGTGGCTGGAGGGCCGCGATCGTTGGGACGTCCCGGTTGATCCGAACAACTCGACCAAGCTGCAACCGCCCTACCGGATGTTCGTGGATCCCAAGGGCCAGGTGCCGGCGACCGATGACAACGCCGCCTCCACTGCTGACCAGGTGTACTCGCTGACCTCGGTCTACACCCCTCGTAAGCGGGGACAGCTGGCGGCCTTCGTATCGGTCAACTCCGATGCGACCAGTCCGTCGTACGGGACTTTCACGATGCTCTCGACTCCGGACGAGTCGACCGACGGTCCCAACCTGGTGGCTCAGCAGATCGCCAGCAACACCACGGTCAACAACCAGTTGCTGTCGTTGAAGAACTCGGGCCTGGACCTGATCTACGGCAACCTGCTGACATTGCCGATCGATGACCAGATGCTGTTCGTGCAACCGCTCTACACCGAGCGAGCGAACTCCGACAACGCCTATCCGATCCTGCGCTACATCATGGTTTCCTATGGAGGGCAGGTCGGGATCTCGACCACGCTGGTCGGTGCGGTGGGTGACATGCTCGATGTCGATACCACGACTTCGCCCGGGTCCGGAAACGGTGGCTCGGGAGGCAACGAGAAGCCGGGCGGAGGCGGCGGCAGTGAACAGCCGACTACCGGTCTCAATGCTCAGATCGCGGCGAAGCTGGTCCAGGCAGAGGCGAAGTTCAAGCAGGCCGACGAGTTCCAGAAGCAGGGCAGCACCGTCAAGTGGGCCCGCGCCAACGAGCAGGCGCGCAAGCTGATCGAGGAGGCCATCGCGCTTTCCGAGAAGCGCTGAGGCAATGGGAAAGCGGGCACATCGGCCCCCTGCTCGGCGGGTGCAGCGGCTCGCGTTGCTGGTGATGGCGCCGCTTGCGCTGGTCACCGTGCTGGCGGTGGTGCTGATGTGGCCCCCGGCGCCCGAGGCACCAGAATCGCGCTCGGGCGCCGAGTCGGCCCGCGGCACGATCAGCTCGCTCACCGCCGAGGTCTGTGACACCAAGCCCAGTGATGACGTCAACGGGTGTGGAACCGCGACCGTCCGACTGGACGAGAAGGTCGGCGACCACCGGGTGGGTGACAGTGTCGAGGTCCCGCTACCCAACGGCCCCGGGGCGCCGCGGATCAGGGTCGGGCACGAGGTGCTGTTGATGGTCTCGGAGTCGCCGGAGGGCGAGGCCTTCGCGGTGATCGATCATCAGCGCGGTACCGGACTGTGGGTCGCGGCGATCGCGTTCGTCCTGGCCGTGGTCGCCTTCGGGCGGTTGCGCGGGCTGACCGCGCTGCTGGGGCTGGCCTTCACCTTCGCGGTGCTGCTGTGGTTCGTGGTGCCGGCGATCCTGGCCGGCTCCTCACCGACCCTGGTGGCGGTGGTCGGCTCCGCGTTGGTGATGATCGTGGTGCTGTACCTGACCCATGGATTCGGGCTGGGGACCACGGTCGCGGTGTTGGGCACCCTGATCGCGCTCACCCTGACCGGGATCCTGGCCGCAGTATCGGTACGGGCCCTGCACCTCACTGGGGTGACCGACGATGTCACGACCTCGGTCGGGATGACCTTCGGCGTCGACATGCAGGGCCTGCTGCTGGCCGGGATCGTGATCGGCTCCTTGGGCGTGCTCGACGACGTGACCGTCACCCAGTCAGCCACCGTGGGCGAGGTGTCCAAGGCGAACCCGGGCTACGGGTTCGGGCAGCTGTACCGGGCCGGCTCGCGGGTGGGCCGGGCCCACATCGCCTCGGTGATCAACACCATCGTGCTGGCCTACGCGGGCTCCTCGCTGCCGCTGCTGCTGCTGATCGTGGCAAGCGGCTCCTCCTGGGGGAGCGTGGTCACCGACCAGGTGATCGCCCAGGAGATCGTGCGCAGCATCGTGGCCACGATCGGACTGGTCGCCGCGGTACCGATCACCACGGCCCTGGCTGCCTGGGTCTGTGCCAAGGTGCCCGGGGCCGTTGGCGCGGTGGGGCATGGTCATGGGCATTGATGGCGGGCGCTCTGTCACGCCGCTGCTTGTTGATCTGGCCCTGCTCGAGACGTGACAGAGAGAATCAGGACCACGATTTGTGCCCGTACCGGGCGTGACGTACTGTTCTGTTCAGCGACGCGGGGTGGAGCAGTTCGGTAGCTCGCTGGGCTCATAACCCAGAGGTCGCAGGTTCAAATCCTGCCCCCGCTACCAAAAACCGCAGGTCAGCAAGGGTTTTCCTTCCTTCCAAGGAGGAGAGAAACCATGCTGAACTCGGCGAAAAGTCGGCGCGATCATCGATCGCGCCGACTTTCTTCATTTCCCACCAGGTGCGCGCTCGGCGCCGCTCGACGGGCCTCGGCTCGGCTTGTGCACCTGATGGGTATGAGCGACCTCATCCATCCTGTTCCCGGCCTGGAGCCGGTATTGACGACGTCAGAGCTGGCTGCCCATCTGGGTGTCCCGGTCCAGACGATCCACGACCTGCGCCACAGCGGCCGCGGGCCCCGCGGCATCCATGTCGGACGCGAGCTGCGGTTCCGAGTCTCGGAGATCGAAGCTTGGCTGGCCAACCTCGAAGAGCACGACGATGCTGCAGCCGACCGGGTTGGAGGCGCCCGATGAGTGCCGGGCGTGGCCGACTGGAGATCGGCACCTACGGCGACATCTCCACCACCAAGACCGGCGCCGGCACTATCCGTGCCGAAGCGCGTTTCCGAGACTGGGACGGCGAGGTCCGCAAAGTCACCGCCGTGGGCCCGACCGCGGCAGCCGCCAAGGCTGCGCTGCGTGAGAAGTTGGCCCGACGCAGTATCGCGACCGGTTTCGGCGCGACGCTCTCCCCGGAGAGCACCGTGGCCCAACTGGCCGCGGCCTGGCTTGAAGACGTGCGGCTGCGGACCGATCTGGCCGCGGGCACCAAGGACCTCTACGAGCGTGAGGTCAACAGCCTGATCCTCCCGCACCTGAAGAGTCTGCGACTGCGGGAGGTCACGGTCGGACGGATGGACCAGTTCATCAAGCGCCAGGCGACGCTCTCCTATGCCCACGCTCGGCATACCCGTCGGTGCGCCTCGATGTTGTTCAACTTCGCGCTGCGCCACGATGCGATCCACGCCAACCCCGTCGCCGGAGCCTCTCGGATCGCTGCGCCCAAGCACAAGCCGAAGGCATTGAGCTACGACGAGGTCGAGCAGGTTCGCCACGCCGCTCGGACGTGGCGGACGGGCAAGTCTCAGAGCGGACCGCGCCCCGACGGTCAGGTCCGCGACGTGATCGAGGTGCTGCTCGGCACCAGTGACCGGATTGGCGAGGCGCTCGCGCTGCGCGCCTGCGACATCGACGACAGTCGCCGCGCTGAGAGTCTGCCGATGCGGGTGACCGTGGACGGGACGTTGGTGGCGATCAAGGGCAAGGGCGTCTACCGGCAGGAGCACCCCAAGACCTCGGGCTCCCGGCGGACGTTGGAGGTCCCCGAGTTCACCGCTGAGGTGATCCGCCGCCGGCTCAATGTCGTCGAGGGCAAGGGCATGGGCACCGACCACCTGCTGTTCTTCACCCGCAACGACACCCCATTGTCGATGAACAACGTGCGCCGCACGCTGCGCAAGATGCTTGCCGCCGCCGGGCTGAGTCATCTGCAGGTCTCCCCGCACACGTTCCGTCGTACGTCGGGGACCGTGATCGCCCGCGCCACCGACGCCAAAACAGCAGCCGAAGTCCTCGGCAACACCGAAGAGATCGCCCAGCGCCACTACATCGCCCCGGAGGACCCGGTCCCGCACGCTGCGCCGGCGATCCACCTGCAGGCACTCGCGCCGGGGCTCATCCCGGACGAGGATGACGATGTTGCGTGAGCCACGCCAGCGATGCCGCGGAACTCACGGAGACCGCGTTCGCGCCGGGTGCTCGAAGGGAAGCGTTGCGACCACGCTGCTGCTACTCTGTTCAGGTAACTCAGATATTCCGCTGCCAGCGGAATCACCTATATACCCGAACGGCGGCTTTGTGATGGCGACAGGTGATGCGCCTAGCAGCGACGAGGTCGCGCGCTTCGTCGTCGCCTCGGTGCGCGAGCGGTTGCCGCGGGCGTGGAAGGTGGCGGAGTCCTTCGCATCGAATCAAGGGTCACGAGGCCCCGACGTGGAGATCGCGATCGACGCCCCGGACGGACGCTCCGCGCGCCTGGTCGTCGAGGTCAAGCAGGTTCTTGAGCGCCGTGACGTGGTCCGAGTTGCTGAGCAATCGCGCAGCATGATGGCGGGACAAGCCGATGTCCCCGTTGTTGCAGCCCGCTACCTGTCAGCCTCGGTGCGCGACGCTCTGGCTGAAGAAGGTCTGTCGTATGTGGATGCCACCGGCAACGTGCGCATCGTCATGGACTCACCGGCGGTGTTCGTTTCCTCGCAAGGCGAGGATCGGGATCCGTGGCGCAAGGGCCGACCCCGCGGAACGCTCAAAGGCGAGCCGGCAGCGCGGGTTGCTCGTGCACTACTGGACTACAGTCGCGACTGGACTGTCCGTGAACTCATGGCAGCCTCCGGCTCGTCCAGCGGCGCCGCATACCGGGTGCTGGAGTACCTGGAGCGCGAGGATCTGGTCGTCAAGGACGACAAGCGTTACCGGGTGACCGACTGGGAGCGACTGCTGCGCGCATGGAGCACTGACGCTGCCTTCCAATCCACCAATCGGGTGATGGCCTTCATCGAACCTCGGGGCGTTGACTACTTCCTCGCCAAGATCGCGAAGGAATTGACGTTCCCCATCGCCGTGACCGGTTCCATCGCCGCGAAGGAGTGGGCGACCTATGCGCCCGCCAAGGCGGCGTACGTTTATGTCTCCTCGATCCAGGAGGCCAGTGAGCAGTGGGGCTTGCGGCCAAACGCTGCTGCACCCAATGTCATCTTGCTGGAGCCCAGGAGCGTTGGCGACGTGCCCTTCCAAAACACTGCCACTACCGACGGCGGCTACCCGGTCGCTGCCCCCGCGCAGGTGGCAGCTGACCTGCTGAATGGGCCCGGTCGCGAACCCGCCGAAGGCGAGTACCTCATCGAGTGGATGAAGGCCAATGAGGAGCGCTGGCGTTGTGCCTGACGAAGTGACCATGGCGCGACTCGGGCTCCTCGACGCGTTGGAAGCATTGGAGGCGCACCTCGACGCGCTGGTCATCATTGGTGCCCAAGCCGTCTATCTGCACACAGGGGCAACCGACATCGCCCTGGCGGAGTTCACCACCGACGGTGACGTCGCGGTGGATCCTGACCTGCTGAGCTCGGACCCGCGGGTCGAAGACGCGATGAGGGCGGGAGGCTTTACGCCGGATCCGCGACCAAGTGCGATTGGGTCGTGGATCTCCCCGCGTGGAGTGCCGGTCGACTTGATGGTGCCAGCCGCCGTCGCCGGATCGGGGCGCCGCGGAGTTCGGGTGCCACCACACGACTCGAAATCGATGCGGCGCACGCGAGGCATTGAAGCGACGCTGATCGACAACTCCAAGATGATTATCCGAGCACTCGATCCTGCGGCCGACCCTCGACAATTCGAGGTGTCCGTGGCCGGCCCCACCGCGTTGTTGGTGGCCAAACTTCACAAGATCCACGACCGCATCGATGAGCCATCACGGCAGGACAACAAGGACGCCCATGATGTCTACCGCCTACTGAGGGCAGTCGAGACGCAGACGTTCGTGGACGCGATCGGTGGGTTACTCGGCGACGATGCCAGCGCCGAGGTGACTCGCGAAGCGCTCGACCACCTCCGCGAGTTCTTCGCGCAAGGCCCTGGAGCCCGCGGATCGCTCATGGCCGGCGCTGCTGAGGAGTTGGTCGGTGACCCGGCTGCCGTCTCCGAGAGTGTGGCTCTGCTGGCGCAAGACCTCCTTGAAGCCCTGGGCATCTAACGCCTGTTGCCTTACGAGCCTGCCGGACCGCATCAGCGAACTCTGCCGTCTCGCCGATCGTCTGCACGCACGAAGCCCCACCCGGCCAGCGATCACAGCCTGCAAACGAATGGACGCATGCTACCGGCGGTAGGGGCCTGCGCACCTGTCTCACATAGACGTGAGAAGGCGGTGCGTGGTGAAAGGTGGCGTGACCCTGTTCCGAGGCACAGGCACGGCTGCGTGCTGCTACCTGGAGTCGGACCGCTCCACGGCGGATGACTACTACCTGGAGGGCGGCACCGCCCTCGCGGAGTTCACCCTCTCCGACTCCGCCGGCGAGGTTGTGGCGGAGCGGACGTTGGGGCCACAGGAGTACGCCGCGTGGGTGGACTGGACCGACCCGCTCAGCGGTACGTCAATGGGCACGCCACGGCTCCCCGGCGATGGCCGGCATGGCAGCCCGAGGTTCGCGGAGATGGTCGTCAACACCCCGAAGTGAAGCGCCCCAGGTTTGATGCCGCTCCTGTTTGAGTCCAGGAGGATGAGCAC
>CAYNFY010000053.1:0-29197 GCA_964396585.1 uncultured Nocardioides sp. | reverse complement strand
TTGCCGTCGGCGTAGAACGCCGCCTTCTGGTGCGGGTTCTCGCCGTAGCGCAGCACCGTGGCCTTCTCGTAGGTCCCGCCGATCCAGGCCGGGAAGCCGGTAGAGGTACCGCTCTCGTCAACTGAGGAATCGGTCAATACCGAGCCCATCCAACTGGCCACGGCCACGTCGTAGGAGGCGGTGTGCACGAAGGCTTCGGCAGCGAGCCGCTTACGCGCCGCATAGTCGAATCCGCCGGCGGCCACTGCGGTGAGGACCGCGGAGTAGCTGTCGGGATTGGTGATCACCGCGACCGAGGGATGGTTCTTGGCGGCGGCCCGGACCATCGAGGGGCCGCCGATGTCGATCTGCTCGACGCATTCGTCGACCGAGGCACCGGAGGCGACGGTGGCCGCGAACGGGTAGAGGTTCACCACGACCAGGTCGAAGGGGGCGACCTCGAGGTCGGCGAGCTGCTGCACGTGATCGGGCAACCGCCGGTCGGCCAGGATGCCGGCATGTACCCGGGGGTGCAGGGTCTTGACCCGACCGTCCAGGCACTCGGGGAAGCCGGTGAGCTCCTCGACCTTGGTGACGGGGAGGCCGAGGGTCTCGATCAGCGCCGCGGAACCACCGGTGGAGACGAGTTCGACACCGGCCTCGTGCAGGCCGCGTACCAGATCCTCGAGACCGGTCTTGTCATAGACGGAGACCAATGCCCGCCTGATCGGGATCTGGTCGGCTGGTTGAGCGGGGATGCTGGCGGACGTGCTGGACACGCGGTCTCCTCATTCGACGTCGGTTCTTCTACGGGCAGCACCCAGGCGTTCGATGCCGGCCACGCGTCACTCCCTGGTGGTTCCCCACCTGCGCCAGTCGTGTGCCACCAGTCTACGGGACCGCGCCCGTACCTCCGACCAGCGCTGACACGGCACTTCAAGTTACCGGGGAGGAATCTAAAACCGACGTCTCAGCGGTGACACGGCACTGTTTGTTTCCCCCTCGGTAACAAGTAGTGCCGTGTCAGCGGGAGAGATGGACCGTGCGCCCCTCGACGTGCCAACCGGAACGAGCCATGGCGCCGACGGAGTCGACCAGCATCTGTCGCTCGGCGACCTTGATCCGCTCGTGCAGAGACTCCACGTCATCCTCGGGCTCCACCGCAACGACCGTCTGCGCGATGATCGCGCCGGTGTCGACCCCGGCATCCACGATGAAGAGGGTGGCCCCGGTGACCTTGACCCCGTAGGCCAGCGCATCCGCGGGCCCGCGCATGCCGGGGAAAGCCGGGGAAAGCGCTGGATGGGTGTTGACCACGCGATTCTCGAAGCGGGAGAGGAAGCCCTCGCCCACCAGCTTCATGAAACCGGCCAGCACCACCAGATCCGGTCGGTGCGCGGCGACGGCCTCGGTCAGCGCCTCGTCCCATTCCTCCCGGGAGGAGTGCTGGGAGACCTTGCGGACGAAGGTCGGCACACCCGCACGCTCGGCCCGGGCAAGTCCTTCGATGCCGTCCCGGTCGGATCCGACCGCCACGATGTCGGCGCCCCACCTCGGATCACGGCTCGCATCCAGGAGAGCTTGCAGATTAGTGCCGCTCCCGGAGACCAGTACGACGACGCGCAACGGGTGGGCAGGAGTGGTGTTCACCCGCAGAAGGCTAGTCGGCGACCGGCCCGCTCGCCGGATCGGGCTCGAGCAGGGTCCGGCGTTGCCAGGCTGTCATCGCCGCGCCGGCCAGCAGCCCGGCACCACCGAACGCGACCAGCGCATGCACCAGCACCTCCCCGACGTCGGGTCCCAGGTGCTGCATCCGTCCCGGTCCGACCGAACCGGTGGTGAGCCGGGTCAACAGAGCCAGCGCGAGGCCGGCCAACAGTCCACCCGCGCCGCCGCGCAGTACCCCGATATCCCACCGGGTGGTCGGATACACCCATTGGGTGCGGGCCACCGCCAGGGCCGCGACCAGGGCCGGGAGCAGCGGGATCCAGGAACCCCACGTCGAGGAACCGGACGAGGGCAGCGCCGCCAGGAGCGGGAAGACCGGAAGCGCACCCAGCACCACCACCCCGGGCGCCACCAGAGTGCCGGTACCGACCGCGAACCCCGGTCCGAGCAGCCAGGCCGAAGTGAACCCGATCGCGTTGGGCACCAACAGTGCGCTCAACCCGACCAGCAAGGTGGCCTCGCCCGCCGAACTGTGCATCGTGGAGAACGTATTGGCGACCTCACCGGCATGCAGGGCCAGCGACAGCACCAGTGTCGCGGTGCTGACAGCCAGGATCCAGAGCAGGACCCGACGAGCGGTGGCCAGGGTGACCGTGACCGAGAGCGGCCAGCGCGAGGCCAGCACTCCAGCCCGGCCCGAACCCACCGCGATCGCCGGCACCGCGATCAGGACCGTCAACAGCAGCACCCCGAGCACCAGCCGCATGGTGGACGGGGCGACCGCTGCCGCAGGCAACGACGAGACCAGGATCGCCACGATCAGGTAACTCGCGCCGAAGAAGAACCCCGCCGCCGGTACCGTCCAGTCACGTTCCCCATCGGCGATCCGGTCCGAGTCCGGCCCGTGCCCGGCCAGCGAACGCCCCAACCGCAGACTGATCCGCCACACCGTCCAGACACACACCAGGGTCAGGCCCAGCGGCAGCGCGGTCAGCACCGTGTCATGGACGGTCACCGTCGATCCGTGCGCGGCCAGCCAGACGACGGCGCCGGTACCCATCCCATCGGTCGGCGTGCCATGCACCCCGGAGTCGGAGAGGAACCATCCGATCACCCCGACGGCCGCGCACACCACCAGCGGTCCGACCGAGGCCAGCAGCCCCGCGACGACCGCCAACAGGGCCAGCGGGCGCCGCAACGGGGCCGGACCGGAGAGCGATCGGTCGCGGGTAGGACGGGGGGTGGGAGGTGCGGTCGTCATGACCCGTCCATCATCACCCGAGACGGCTCCGCAAAGGATGCGCACACGCCGGGGCCACCCGGTGCGCGAGGTCGTGCGAAGTGCATCGCTGGAGTCGCTCACGTACCGTGTTGGACGCCATGACCAGACCCGACGAGTTCGATGCCTTCTACACCGAAGCGCGCGGCCCCATGCTCTTGGAGACCTTCGCGCTCACCGGGGACCTGAACGCCAGCCGCTCCGCGGTACGCGACGCCTTCGCGGCCACCTGGCATCATTGGCGCAAGGCCACTCGCTCAGGCGACCCCATCGGCTGGCTGCGTCCACACGCCTGGAGCCGGGCCCAGCGCCACCATCAGACCCACATCTGGCGCAAGGACGCGGCCCTCTCCACCGAGGTCACCGACACCCTTTCCTCCCTGGCCGAACTAAGCACTCCCCAACGCAAGGCGCTATTGCTCCGCCATCTCACCCGGTTGTCGGACGAGGAAGCCTCCCGGATCGTCGGGCTCCCCATCGAACGCACCCGACAGGAGCGAGACGCGGGCACTGCTGCGTTCGCTTCGGCACTCGGGATCGTGCCAGCCGAGATCGGCAGCCGTTTCGAACTCCTCGGTTCGGTGACCGATACCGTCCGATGGCCGAGCGAGACGGCCGTACGGCGCGCCGGAGCGGCCCGACGCCGTTCCCACACCGTGCTGGGAACCGTGGCTGCCGCGGCCGGTCTGGTGATCGCCGGCTCACTGGTCACCGTGGCCACCGGGGACCGCTCGGTCCTCGATCACGCCCCCTCTTCGCAGGACACCTCGCTCACCCAGAGCCCCGCGGCCCCGACGCTGCTCGATGAGGCCGATCTGCTGCAGGTCAATCAGGTCCGGGCGTTGGCTCCCGCGCTGACCTGGCAGGAGACGCTGACCACCGACAACTCCGGCGACCGCCCGGTGGTGGCGCCCTGCCAGCCGGAGCGCTTCGCCGATGTGAGCGGGCTGGACACCTATGTCCGACAGTTCGACGGGAGCGGACCCAAGGAACGATCCGCGAAGGTGCTGCAGAGCGTGGAACTGTCCCGAACCGCTGCCGCGGCTCGGAAGACCTTCAAACGGGTCCAGGAGTGGTACGGCGGATGCACCGCCCCTCGGACCCAGCTGCTCTCCACCGAGCGGGTCAGCGGGGTGGGCGTCGATGCCTATCAATTCGACCTGCGCTACTGGGGGAAGAAGCCGCAACTGATGACCGCGACCGTCGCTCGTACCGGTCGGCTCACCATCACCACGGTCGCCGAGACCCGCAATCTCTCGCGGGTGCCCTCCCACCGGGCGAACGCTGTGCTGCTTGCCACCGCCGTGAACGCCCAGTGCGGATCGCCGCTCGCCTCCGAGTGCGCAACGGTCCCCCGGCTCAAGAAGACCTCCCCGCCCGCTTTCGGCGCACCGGGCGGAATGCTCAAGGAGGTGGATCTGCCGCCGGTCAGTAACGCGGTCGGAGCCTGGTACGGCACCAAGCCGAAACCCGCCACCCAGGTGGTCTCCACCGCCCGGTGCGCGACCACGACCTTCACCGGTCAGGGGGTCCGACGAGCCAGCACGCGTACCTTCCTCTTCCCCAGGATGGCCAAGGAGCGTGAGTTCGGTCTCGCCCAGACCAGCGCCGTGATGACCGGCCCCAAGTCCGCGTCCTTCATGGCCGACCTGCGCAAGAGACTCGCCCGCTGTCAGGACTCGGAGCCGGGGACCAAGGTCGCCGTCCTCGGCAAGAAGGACACCAAGAACACCGCGCTATCGATCTGGCGGATCACCGTCGAGATCGGCGACGAGCGTACCGCGACCTACCTGCTGGCTGCGGTGCGAGACCGCAAGCGGGTCGCCCAGATCGGGTTCGTGCCCACCCCCACGATGACCATCAGCAACGATGACTTCGCCGCACTGGCGCAGCGCGCTCTGGCGCGACTCCCCCGGTTCCGCGCCTGAGGACACCGCAGCCGCCTCGGACAGCACGACGCCCCGCCGACCAGTGGTCGACGGGGCGTTGGCCGATCAGCCTCAGAGGCTCTTCATGATCTCCCGCATCAGGGCGGCGGTCTCGGACGGCGTCTTGCCGACCTTGACACCGGCGGCCTCAAGGGCCTCCTTCTTCGCCTGAGCGGTGCCCGAGGAGCCCGACACGATGGCGCCGGCGTGGCCCATGGTCTTGCCCTCCGGGGCGGTGAAGCCCGCGACATAGCCGACGACCGGCTTGGTCACGTGGTCCTTGATGTAGGCCGCGGCGCGCTCCTCAGCGTCGCCACCGATCTCGCCGATCATCACGATCGCCTTGGTCTCCGGGTCGTTCTCGAAGGCCTCGAGCGCGTCGATGTGCGTGGTGCCGATGATCGGGTCTCCACCGATACCGATGGCGGTGGTGAAGCCGTAGTCACGCAGTTCGTGCATCATCTGGTAGGTCAGGGTGCCCGACTTGGAGACCAAGCCGATGGGGCCCTTGCCCGCGATGGTGTGCGGGGTGATCCCGGCCAGCGACTCATCCGGCGAGATGATGCCGGGGCAGTTGGGACCGATCATCCGGGTCTTCTTGCCGTCCAGGTACGCGAACACCTCGGCGGTGTCCTGCACCGGCACACCCTCGGTGATCACGACGAGCAGCGGGATCTCGGCGTCGATCGCCTCGATGCAGGCGTCCTTGGTGAAGGCCGGCGGCACGAAGGCAACGGAGACGTTGGCGCCGGTGGCCTTCATGGCCTCCTCGACGGTGCCGAAGACCGGCAGTTCCTTGCCATTCAGTTCGACGGTGGTTCCGGCCTTGCGAGCGTTGACACCGCCGACGATGTTCGAGTCGGCCTGGAGCATCAGGTTGGTGTGCTTGGAGCCCATCCCACCGGTGATGCCCTGGACGATGATCTTGGAGTCCTTGTTCAGGTAGATCGTCATTTCAAGTTCTCCTTGTCTCAGGCGTTCGCCAGCTCGGCGGCCTTGTCGGCCGCGCCATCCATGGTCGCAACCTGGGTGACGAGCGGGTGGTTCAGCTCGTTCAGGATTGCGCGGCCCTCTTCGACGTTGTTGCCGTCGAGGCGGACGACGAGCGGCTTGGAAGCCTTGTCGCCCAGGATCTCCAGGGCACCCTTGATGCCGTTGGCGACCTCGTCACAGGCGGTGATGCCGCCGAAGACGTTCACGAACACGCTCTTGACCTGCGGGTCGTTGAGGATGACGTCCAGACCGTTGGCCATGACCTCTGCGTTGGCGCCGCCGCCGATGTCCAGGAAGTTGGCGGGCTTGACGCCGCCGTGGTTCTCACCGGCGTAGGCGACGACGTCCAGGGTCGACATGACCAGGCCGGCGCCGTTGCCGATGATGCCGACGGCACCGTCGAGCTTCACATAGTTCAGACCGAGGTCCTTGGCCTTCGCCTCGAGCGGGTCCGCTTCCTCGCGGATCTCGAAGTCGGCGTGGTGCGGCTGGCGGAACTCCGAGGCGTTCTCGTCGAGCGAGACCTTGCCGTCCAGGGCCTCCAGCTTGTCACCGGCCAGACGGGCCAGCGGGTTGACCTCCACCAGGGTGGCGTCCTCTTCGACGTACACCTTCCACAGTGCCTGAACCATCTCGATGGCCTGGTCACGCAGCTCGGCGGGGAACTTGGCCTCATCGACGATCGCGGCGGCCTTCTCGGGGGTGACCCCCTCCAGCGCGTTGATCGGGATCTGGCGGACGGCCTCGGGGTTGGTCTTGGCGACCTCCTCGATCTCCACACCACCCTCGACGGACGCGATGCACAGGTGCGAGCGGTTCGACCGGTCCAGCAGGAACGAGAAGTAGTACTCCTCGACCGGCGGGGTGGCCGGGGTGACCAGGACACGGTTGACCGTGAGGCCCTTGATCTCCATGCCCAGGATGGCGTCGGCGTACTGGTACGCCTCGTCGGCCGTCTTGGCGATCTTGACGCCGCCAGCCTTGCCTCGACCACCTGCCTTGACCTGAGCCTTGATGACGGTCACGCCACCAATCTCCTCAGCTGCCTTCTTGGCGGCGTCGGCGCTTTCGACGACCACACCGAGGGTGGTGGCCACGCCATGCTTGGCGAAGAGTTCCTTCGCCTGGTACTCCATCAGGTCCACGATCCCAGTCCTTCATCTCGACACAGTGCGGGGATTCCAACGAGCGACTCTACGACTGCTCGACCCAAGCGCCGATTCGTGGCGACCCCCTCGAGCCCTTGCATCACCGGCCTCCGATGGCCGAGGTCGGCCACGGTTCTGCCACCCGGATACCGGATTCACGCTCACGAACGACCCTGCCGAGTCCTCGGCAGGGTGCGGCACTGGCGATCGCTGTGACGTGAGGCACAGTCCCAGTGGGTGGGACGGGTTGTCGGTCGACCAGCAGCGGCCCGGATAGCGCACCCAACCGTCCGGCTACGGGTCGGATTCGGCGTTCCGCCCGTGACTCGCCGCACACCCGACACGCTCCCAGCGCGCTCCTTCACCTGCGAAGTCGCAGGTGAAGGAGCCCCATGAGGCGGGTGATCAGCCCGACCGCCTCGGAAAAAGGTGTGGACAGTTCGTCCCGGGGATGTGATCTATCCGTTACAGTCGTCGTCGTTTGCTTCTTACCCCCGACAGCGTTAGAGGTTTCACTTCATGGGTCAGCACCGAGCGCCCCGCGGCAACCGCCGCGAAACCTCGGCCTCCCGAAAGGCTGTCGCCCCCAGCAGTACCGGGTATTCCGGAGCCGGCAAGCGGCGTGCCGAAACCACCACCTCAGGTGTGATGGTTCCCGGTCTGCCCTCGGCTCCAGTGGTTGCCGGCGTCGCCGCGCTGGCTATCTCGGCCGCGGGCGCCGTTACGGCTACCGCGACACCAGGGCTGGCGTCGGCGTCCGGTGACATCAAGGAGACCGTGCCCACCTCGGGCACCCAGAGCAACCGGGCCGCTGTTGCCCGGATCGTCGAGAACCGCCGCGAGGTGGTCAGTCGTGACTCCCGTCGTGACGCCCAGAGCCTGCGGAAGACGGCCAGTCTTCAGCTGGCAGCCGAAACACAGGCCACCGAGCGCGAGGTAGTGCTCAAGGAGGTCGCCTCGGCCGCCGAGCAGGAGTCCGAGAAGATCCAGGCCAACCAGTGGGTCCTGCCGTGCACGGGATACCACCTGACCTCTCGCTTCCATGAGGCCGGCCCGTACTGGTCCAGCGGCTACCACACCGGGCTCGACTTCGCGGCCCCGATGGGTACCCCCCTGTACGCGGTCGCTAACGGCACCATCACCGCCACCGGATGGGACGGTTCATACGGCAACAAGACCGTGCTCACCCTGGAGGACGGGACCGAGATCTGGTACGCCCACCAGAGCGCCTGGAGCGTCAACGTCGGCGAACAGGTGACCGTGGGCCAGGTCATCGGCGCCGTGGGCGAGACCGGGAATGCATACGGGGCCCACGTGCATGTCGAGACGTTCCTGCCCGACGGCACCGCAGTCGACCCCTTCAAGATGTTCACCGAGCACGGGGTCACTCCGTGATCGCGCGATCCTGACTCAACTCGATGCCCCGGTCCATCGGACCGGGGCATCGACGATTCGGGTCCGCATCAGCCCATCGGTAGGAAGGTGCGTCACAACTTCTCGACCGGGGCATAGCGCAGCAGCAGCCGCTTGACCCCATCGGAGCCGAAGTCGACCGAGGCCACCGCCTTCTCGGCGGCGCCCTCGACGGAGACGACGGTGCCCATCCCGAAGGTGTCGTGCACCACTCGGTCACCGGGGGCCAGCGCCGGAACGTCACGTTTCGGCTTGGACTTCGCGGCAGCATCGGCCCGGGAGGCGGCGCTGGTGAAGTTCCGCCGGCCGGCCGCGGTGAGCCGCCCCAATCGCGGCGGCGGTTCCTCGGTGCCGGAACGGTCCGGGCGGTTCCAGGAGAACTGGTCGGCGGCCGTGCGCTGCCAGTCCATCAGGTCGATCGGCAACTCGGCGACGAACCGGGACTCGGGGTTGTGCGCGGGAGCTCCCCAGGCCGAGCGGACCAGAGCCCGGGAGATGTACAGCCTCTGCTCGGCGCGGGTCAGGCCCACATAGGCCAGCCGACGTTCCTCCTCAAGCTCGGTCTGGTCCCCGAAGGTGCGCTGATGGGGAAAGATCCCGTCCTCCATCCCGGTCAGGAATACGACCGGGAACTCGAGTCCCTTGGCGGTGTGCAACGTCATCAGGGTGACCATCCCCTGCTGTTCCGCATCCGGGTGGTCGGGGATCTGATCGGCATCGGCCACCAACGCCACCCGCTCGAGGAAGTCGCCCAGCCCGATCTGCACGGTGCCCGACTCCACGTCGGCTGGGTCCGCCGAGGGGCCTGGTTGAGGGTCGTCGGCGAATTCGCGGGCCACCGCCACCAATTCGGCCAGGTTCTCCACACGCACGTCGTCCTGGGGATCCTCGGAGCTCTCCAGCTCGGCGAGCAGACCGGAGGTGTCCAACACCGACTGCAGGATCACGTCGGGTCGTTCACCTGCCTCGACCATCTGCCGCAGATCGCCCACCATGTCGACGAAGCCGCGGATGTTCTTCAAGGAACGGGTGGCGATCCCCGGCGCCTGCTCTGCTCGTTGCAGTGCCTCGAAGAAGGTGATTCGCTCGCGCTCCGCGAAAGCCTGCACACAGGCCTCCGCCCGATCCCCGATCCCACGCTTGGGAGTGTTCAGCACCCGACGCACACTGATCTCGTCATCAGGGTTGGAGAGCATCCGCAGATAGGCCAGCGCGTCGCGGACCTCCTTGCGCTCGTAGAACCGGACTCCCCCGACGACCTTGTAGGACTGCCCGGTGCGGATGAAGACCTCTTCGAAGACCCGGGACTGGGCGTTGGTGCGGTAGAAGACCGCCACGTCCCCGGGCCGACCACCGGCGTCGACCCAGCGATCGATCTGCTGGGAGACGAAGCGAGCCTCCTCGTGCTCGTTGTCCGCGACGTACCCGACGATCTTCTCCCCGTCCCCGGCATCGCTCCACAGCCGCTTCGCCTTGCGACCCGCGTTGTTGGCGATGACGGCGTTGGCGGCGCTCAGAATGGTCTGGGTGGAGCGGTAGTTCTGCTCCAGCAGGATCGAGGCTGCGTTGGGGAAGTCCTGCTCGAAGTCGAGGATGTTGCGGATATTGGCGCCCCGGAACGCATAGATGGACTGGTCCGCATCACCGACCACCATCAGTTCGCTGGCTCCGACCCGCTCGCCGCGGACTCGGTCCTCCTCCTCGCTCGCGGTCGGCGAGTCGGGGTCCGGGTTGTCGGCGCACAGTTGATGGATCAGCGCGTACTGGGCGTGGTTGGTGTCTTGGTACTCGTCGACCAGAACGTGACGGAATCTGCGCCGGTAGTTCTCCCGAATCTCCGGATTGGCTGCCAGGAGGTGCACCGTCAGCATGATCAGGTCGTCGAAGTCCAGGGCGTTGGCCGCGCGCAACCGACGCTGGTATTCCGTGTACGCCGAGGCATACACGTTCTCGAAGGCGTTGCTCGCTTCGCGCTGGGCGTCGGCTGCGTCGCGCAACTCGTTCTTGGAGTTGCTCACCCAGTTCAGGATCGCCTGGGGCTGATACTTGCGCACGTCGAGTTCGAGGTCTCGCGCCACCAACGTCATCAGCCGCTTGGAGTCGGCGGCGTCGTAGATCGTGAAGTTGGACTTGTAGCCCAGTACCGAGATCTCCTTGCGCAGGATCCGCACACAGCTGGAGTGGAAGGTCGAGACCCACATGATCTTCGCCCGGTTGCCGATCAGGTCGGCCACCCGCTCCTTCATCTCCGCGGCGGCCTTGTTGGTGAAGGTGATCGCCAGGATCGACCCGGGATGGGCGCCGCGCTGGCTGATCAGCCAGGCGATCCTCCGGGTCAGCACCCGGGTCTTGCCGGATCCGGCACCGGCCACCACCAGCAGGGCCGGACCGG
Organism: uncultured Nocardioides sp.; assembly: GCA_964396585.1. Classification (GTDB taxonomy): domain Bacteria; phylum Actinomycetota; class Actinomycetes; order Propionibacteriales; family Nocardioidaceae; genus Nocardioides. Next base: position 18,397 of record CAYNFY010000053.1, on the reverse strand, counting down.
CATGAGTGACGGCGGCGGCCTGCGGCCCGTTGAGGCCCGCCAGCAGTTCCTCCTTGCTGGGCCCGACGGGTCGGCGAGCCGGCTCAGCGGCAGGCTGGGCGGGTTGCAGGTGTTCGAATCCGGGAAGCGTGACGGGGTTGCTCATCTCAGGGTCCAGCCTACGTTCCGCCTCCGACGCACCGGACACCCAGACCGCGCCCGGACAGCCGTCAGGCACCAGGAGAAGAGACCGAGTCGGTACCGTGGGTTAGGTTCGACATGTGAGCCCCACCACAGCTACCCCACACGGGCCGGCGCCGTCCCCCGATGCCGACGCGATCCGAACCGACGGGCTGAGCATGCAATACCCGGGTGTGCTCGCGCTGGCCGATCTCAGCATCCAGATCGGGGCTGGGGTGACCGGGCTGGTCGGAGCCAACGGAGCGGGCAAGTCCACCCTGATCAAGATCCTGCTCGGGCTGCTGTCCCCGACCTCGGGCAGCGCCACGGTGCTCGGTCTGGCGGTCGCCGATCAGGCCTCGGAGGTCCGCCGGCGAGTCGGCTACATGCCCGAGCACGACTGCCTGCCACCCGATGTGAGCGCCTCCGAATTCGTGGTCCACATGGGCCGCATGTCGGGCCTTCCGGCGGCCGCCGCACGCGAACGCGCCGCCGATGTGCTGCGGCATGTGGGGCTGGACGAGGAACGGTACCGACCGATGGGCGGGTACTCCACCGGCATGAAGCAACGGGCCAAGCTGGCCCAGGCTCTGGTCCACGACCCCGATCTGGTGATGTTGGACGAACCCACCAACGGACTCGATCCGGCGGCTCGCAACGAGATGCTCGAGCTGGTCCGGCGGATCGGCAACGACTTCGGCATCGCGGTACTCGTCAGTTCCCACCTCCTCGGCGAACTCGAGCGGGTCAGCGATCACGTGGTGGTGCTCGACGCCGGTCATCTACTCCGGTCGGCGGCCACCAGCGCCTATACCTCGGCCACCGGCGCGTTGCTGGTCGAGGTCCTCGGTGGCGAGGCCGAACGCGAACGGATGTCGGTGGGACTGAGCGCGGCGGGACTGTCCTGTGCACCCAGGGGCCGGATGCTGACGGTCCAGCCACCACCACCCGGGGTGGCCGCGCAACGGCTGATCCGCGACACCGCAGCCGATCTGACCCTCGGCCTGGTCCGGATCCAGCCCGACCGGGCCCACCTCGAGGACGTATTCGCCGGGACTCCGCCAGGAGACGGCCGTGGTTGAACGATCCGGACCCGGCGGTGTCATCCACGACCTCGGGTACCGCACCTATACCGGCCCGCGCGACTCGGACATCGCGATCGGGTGGGCCCTGTATCTGACCGGTCTGAGGCACGTCTTCGGTCTCGGCCGTTCCGGAAGGTCGAAGGCGCTGCCGATCATCCTTCTGGTTTTCAACATCGTTCCGGCCGTGGTGATGGTCGGCACTCTGGCCCTGACCAAGACCGACCTGCTGCTTACGTCACCGTTGACCTATGTGTCCGACACCCAGGTACTGACCAGTCTGTTCGTGGCGACTCAGGCGCCGGTGTTGTTCTCCCGTGATCTGCGCTCTCGGGCCATCGTGCTGTACCTGGCCCGACCGCTGAGCTCGACCTGGTATGTGGTGGCGCGGGCGGGAGCACTGGCGACGGCCACCCTCGGGTTCCTGCTGGCCCCATTGGTCGTGGCCCAGCTCGGCTCCTTCTTCGGTAACGGCGACGCCAGCGGGTACGCCACCGATCTGCTGGTGGCTCTGCCGTTGCTGATCCTGCTCAGCTTCCTGCTCACCGGGATCTCCGGAGTTCTCTCTGCGTTCGCCCTACGGCGGGGGATGGCGGTGGTGTCCACCATCGTCGTGACCGTGGTGGGCGCCGGCCTGGTGGGGGGACTCAAGGAGGTCGCCCTGCATCAGGGAGCGCCGGGCTCGGGCGCGGTGGCCGGGCTGTTCTCGCCCTGGTCGCTGATCACCGGTCTCGGTGACGGGATGGGCGCCGAGATCACCGTGGTGACGCCTCCTGAGGGACCAGGCATGATGGTCTGTTACCTGGCCGTCGTCCTGGCCGTGATCGCGGGATGCGGTTGGCTGCTCATGGCCCGTTTCGCCAAGGCGGGCAGCCGATGACCACCCTGGCCCTGGACCATGTGTCACGCTGGTTCGGAAACGTCGTGGCCGTCAACGACATCAGCATGACGGTCGGACCCGGGGTGACCGGGCTGCTCGGCCCCAACGGAGCCGGCAAGACCACCCTGCTGGCCATGATGTCGGGCTTCCTGGCCCCATCGGCCGGATCGGTCACGCTCGATGATGCGGCGGTGTGGCGCAACACCGACATCTACCGCGACATCGGCCTGGTGCCCGAGCGCGAGATCAGTTTCGGCTACCTGCGCGGGCGCGAATTCGTCCGCGCCAACGCCGAATTGCACCGGCTCCCCGACCCCGGCGCTGCCGCCGAGCGGGCGTTGCAGGTGGTCGACATGGTCGAGCCGGCCGATCGACGCATCGACACCTACTCCAAGGGAATGCGGCAGCGGGTGAAGATCGCCTCGGCTCTCGTCCACGACCCCTCCGTGCTACTGCTCGACGAGCCGTTCAACGGCGTCGACCCACGACAACGGATGCAGTTGATGGACCTGCTGCATCGGATGGGTGAGCAGGGCCGGACGGTGCTGTTCAGCTCCCACATCCTGGAAGAGGTCGAACGACTGGCCCGACACATCGAGGTGGTGGTCTCGGGCCGCCACGCCGCCTCCGGAGACTTCGGTGAGATCCGCCGGCTGATGACCGACCGCCCGGTGCGGTACCACGTGGCCAGCGACGATGATCGCCGGTTGGCCGCACTGCTGATCTCGCAACCCTCCGTGCGCGGCGTGGCCGTCTCTCAGCGTGGCGGTCTCGATGTCCAGGTCTTCGACCTGGGCAGCTTCGCCCTCGGTCTACCCGGCTGGTCTCGTGCCGCCGGGATCGAGTTGGTCGAGCTGAGCCCCGACGATGATTCGCTGGAGAGCGTGTTCTCGTACCTGGTGGCGCGATGAACCGCACGATCATCAGACTCGCCCTGTCGGCGTTGGCCGGGCGACGCCGGTTCTGGATGCTGCTCGGCCTGCCCGTCCTGGTCGTCGCCGTGGTGGTGCTGGTGCGCCTGCTCGGCGACGACTCGGCTGGTTCGTGGCAGGTCCTGGACAGCCTCTGGTTGCCGCTGACGGTGCCCTTGCTGGCCCTACTCGCCTCGTCCTCGGTACTCGGCCCGGAACTGGACGACGGCTCGATCGTCTACCTGTTGGCCAAACCGATCAGTCGGCACACCGTGGTGCGTAGCAAGTATCTGGTCGCCGCCCTGGCCACTGTGACCCTCTCGGCAGGTCCGGCGCTGATCACGGGCGTGGCCCTCGACCCCGATGACATCGACCGGGCGGCGGCGCTGGCGCTCGGGTCCGCGGTGTCCGCTCTGGGATATGTGGCCCTGTTCCTGGCCCTGACTGCGAGCCTGCGTCACTCCGTGGCCGCGGCCATCGTGTACGTGTTCGTCTGGGAAAGGACCCTCGGCGGGCTACTGGCCGGGGCAGCGAAGTTCAGCGTCACCGGCTGGGCCGAACGGATCAGTGCCTCGGTCTCCCCGGCCGGGTCGACACCCGACGTGGCTCTGTGGTGGGCCTGGCTCGCCTCAGCCGTGCTGATCGGTGCCGGAGTGTGGTGGGCCGGTGACCGGATGCGCTCGTACTCCACAACTGAGCGCTGAGACGGCACTTCTTGTTCACCCGCCGGTAACTAGAACCGCCGTGTCGACGGGCGACACGGCGGTTCTAACTAACGCGTGGGTAACTTAAACCGCCGTGTCGGCGCGAACGAGCACTCAGTTCAGCTCAGTTCAGGGTCCAGAAGACGGCGATGCACACATTCGCGACCGTCAGCCCCATCAGCCCCCAGTAGAGGCCCTCCGGGATCCGCGGCTTCTTCAGGTTGGCCATCGCCAGCACCAGGATGATCAGGGCGACCACCAGTTTGACCGCGATCTTCGCGTGGAACTCGCCCAGATCGGCCCCATCCGCGGCCTGTGACTCGATCACTCCGACCAGCAGCAGGCCGGCCAGGAAGGCAGTGCCGGCACCGTCGCGGATCGCGGAGTTGATCTTCTTCTCCGGCGAGCGCATCTGGATGAAGAGCCCGCCGAACAAGGCAGCCATCCCGAGCAGGTGTAGGACAAGGAGGAGGTGACGGAGAAATTCCATGCACTCACCCTAGACGCCTACCTCCATATTTCGACAATATGTCAAGAAAACCGGGTGGTCGGGATTCAGAGCAGGCGGCGGTCCGAGGCCCAACGAGTCAGTTCGTGGCGGGAGGAGAGCTGCAGTTTGCGCAGCACCGCCGACATATGGGTCTCGACGGTCTTGATCGAGATGAACAGTTCCTTGGCCACCTCTTTGTAGGCGTAGCCCCGAGCGATCAGGCGCATCACCTCGCGTTCCCGTTCGGTCAGCCGGTCCAGATCCTCATCGACCTGGGCCACCTCGATCGACCCCGCGAAAGCATCGAGCACGAACCCAGCCAGTCGTGGCGAGAAGACCGCATCCCCGGTCGCGACCCGTCGGATCGCATCGACCAGTTCCGGCCCGGTGATGGTCTTGGTGACATATCCACGCGCCCCTCCCCGGATGGTGCCGATCACGTCCTCGGCGGCATCGGAGACCGACAGCGCCAAGAATCGGGTGGCCAACTCTCCCCCATGCAGGCGCCGCATCACCTCCACGCCGCCTCCTCCGGGCAGATGCACATCGAGCAGCACCACGTCAGGGCTCTGGGCCGCGATCACCGCCACCGCCTCATCCACATCCGAAGCCTCACCGACCACCTCGATCAGCGAGGCGGCACCAGGGCCCGTCAACTCGGCCCGGACCCCGGCCCGGAACATGGCGTGGTCATCGACCAGGACCACCCGGGTCCGGCTATCCCCGGAAGGCTGGGTTGAACTCATCGAGACTCCTCCTCGTTACTGGCGCGCGGCATCTCCAGCCGCACTTCGGTGCCCTCACCGGGAGCCGACCGTACTCGGGCGCTCCCGCCGTGTCGCTCCATCCGGCCGATGATCGAGCTGCGCATCCCCTGGCGGTCCTCCGCCACCGCGTCGGGGTCGAATCCAACACCGCGGTCTCGGACGAACACCTCGACCAGGGTCCGGGAGACCTCCGCGTACACGTCCACCCGCTCGGTTCCCGAGTGCTTGGCGGCATTGACCACCGCCTCCGAGGTGGCCTGAGCCAAGGGGCGCAGGGCAGCGTCCAGCGGAGCGTCACCGACCACCACGACGTCGACCTGGATCCCGTACTCGTCCTCGACCCTTGCCGCGGCCTGCTTCACGGCTCCGGCCAGGCTGGTCTGGGCATCGGCAGGCTCCTCGAAGAGCCAACTGCGCAGATCGCGTTCCTGGGCCCTGGCCAGTCGGGCGACCATGGCCGGGTCCTGAGCGTTCTTCTGAATCAGGGCAAGAGTCTGCAAGACGGAGTCGTGCAGGTGCGCGGCCATATCGGCTCGTTCCTGGCTCCGCACCCGTTCGGCCCGCTCGGAGTCCAAGTCGGCCCACAGCCGCAATACCCAGGGCCCCACCACCAGAGCGAGTCCGACGATGCCGAGCAGTACCGCGACCGCCACATCGCGGGCCACGCTGCCGCCGCCGCTGCGCCAGGAGAACATGAACAGGGCACCGAACAACAGTGCCCCACCCACCAGGACCCGGGCATAGGCGGCGACTCCGCCCCGTCCGAAGACCGCTCGGAGCGGACCGTCTCGGCCGCCGAGATCCTCCCAGCGCGCACGTTGCGCCTCATCGGCCTGACGCCAGAGCAAGGCCAGGCCGGCGAGCGCGATTCCCACCGGCCAGATCACGTAGCCCAGGCCCAAGGCGCCCTGGACCGTCAACAGGACCCCGACGGCGAGTGCTCCCAGGGCGATCGCCGGACCCGCGTCCGCCAACCGCCGGGCCCGTCCCGGCCGTCGTCCCGTTCGCGCCGCACTGGCCAGACCCGGCGCGCTGGCATCGACGATGGGAGCTGCCGGCAGGAAGATCCACAGCGCGGCATACAGCGCGAGTCCGAAGCCCCCCAGGGTGGCCAGCACGATGAAGGCCACCCGCACCCAGACGACCGGGCAGCCCAGGTGGTCGGCCAGTCCGGCGGCTACTCCGCCGATCACCGGCCGTTCGGTGTCCCGGTGGGCGCGCCGAAGCCCGGTCGGCTCTCCCGGCGCCCGAGTGGCGTACGGGAACCACCCGGTACGCGGCGCAGTGCTCTTGTCCATCGGGTCCATGGTCGCAGAACGGACCGTCAGGCCCCATGAGGTGCACCCCCGAGAGACCCCTGAGTCCGCTGGGGAGATCGACGAGGTGAATCAGGGTCCTCCCCGATGGTGCGGTGGCCGTCCGACCGGCAGGCTGGTGTCATGAACAACGAGACCCCTCCCCCCGGGACGGAACAAGGTGCCGGCCAGGGCCCGCGGGTGGATCGGGACGACCTACGCGACACCAGCCGACTGCGCCGGGTGGTGCAGGGCCGTCAGATCGCCGGTGTCGCCGGTGGTCTGGCCCGTTACCTCGACATCGACCCAGTGATCGTGCGAGTGGTGTTGGCCGTCTCGGTCTTCTTCGGCGGAGCCGGGCTGATCGCCTATCTGGCACTGTGGCTGCTGCTACCCGAGGACGGCGAGACCCGGACGCCGCTCGGTCTGGACGAACGCAACCGGCGGGTGCTCCTGATCGGTGTCGCCGCCGTCGCGGTGCTGGCCCTGGTCACCGGTTCCTGGGGGATCGGCCACTTCAGCTGGTTCCCGGCGATCGTGCTACTGGGCGTGGTGCTGTTGGTGACCCGACGCGGTCAGCAGCAGGGCGATGATCGGGTTCCCCCGATGGCCCCCGCCGCTCCGACGGATCCCGCAGGCACGGCGGCGGGCGAGGCGGGAAGCCAGTTCTCTCCGGCCGCCCCTCCCGCACCGACACCGACACCCGCACCAGGCCCGGCCCGGGTCTGGGACGGCCAGCGCTGGACCGACCCACAGGGCCTGCCCACCGGGACCGTATCCAGCTGGGCCCCGCCTCCGGCCGGGCCGAGTGCCTACTGGGATGGCCATTCTTGGCGGTCACCCGGTGCTCCCGGTGCTCCCGGTGCTCCCGGTGCTCCCGGCACGGCTGGAACGATGGCGCCGCCGCGCTCACGCAAGCGCGGACCGATCCTCTTCGGCTGGGCCGTGGCCCTGATCGCGCTGGCACTCGGCACCCTGGGAGTGATCGACGTCCTCGGTGCGGAGGTGCCGATCAGCGCCTACCCCGCGACGGCGCTTGCCGTCGTGGCGGTGACCTTGGTCCTCAGCTCGATCTGGGGCCGCGGTGGTGGACTGATCCTGCTCGGGCTGTTGCTGTTGCCGGTCCTGGGCGTCTCGACCCTGGTCGACCGGATCGGTGACTCGGAGCACCGGCAGCACCTCGTGCCGCTCAGTGCCGCGCTGGTCGAGGATCGGTACCGACAAGACGTGGGAGAGATCGTGCTGGACCTGACTCGGGTATCCAATCCGGCCGACCTGGACGGTCGGGAGATCACGGTGAGCCAGGACGTCGGGCGGATCGAGGTGATCGTGCCCCGCAACATCACCGTCGATGTCCGGGCTGATGTGCACGGCTTCGGGAGCCTGGATGTGCTGGGCCACACCAACGGTGGGGTCGACGTGACGATGAGCGTCGGCGCCGACCGGGGTGCCGAACCACCGCTGCCGGAGATCTCCCTGAACGCATCGGTCGACGTGGGTCGAGTGGTGGTCCGTCAGGTGGATCCGAAGCCCGATGCCACCGCTCCGAGCGGTTCCCGCACCGAGTCCGACATCCAGGGAGCAATGCGATGAACGACAACACCCACGACCTGTCCTCCGCGTCCAGTACTGGACGACACCCGGTGGAGACCGGCTATCTCGTGATGGGAATCGCCTTCCTCAGCTTCACGGCTGTCTGGGGCGGCTACCAACTCGGCTGGTGGGACTCCCACTCGATGCGCTTCCTGATGCCGGTGCCCTGGGTGCTCGGTGGAGCGATCGGACTGATCGCCCTGGCGATCAGCAGCAGACGCAGGACCGAGGCGCTCCGCCGGGATCAGGTACGGGCACGTACCGCGGCCGCCGCGGCTGCCGAGGAGGAGCTCCAGCGCCGCGAGCAGGCCGCGGCGACGGCCTTTCCGGAGCAGACCCTCGACCCGGAGGTCTCCGAGACCACCCCGCTCACTCTCGGCGGGACCGAGCCAGACGTGACCCCGGGGGCGAACCCCGGTAGTGGAAAGGACGAGTCATGAACGAATACACCGGGAGCCGGAGGCTCACCCGGGCCACCGAGGGCAAGATGATCGGCGGTGTGTGCGCCGGGCTGGCCCGCTACTTCAACCTCGACCCCACGGTGGTCCGAGTGGTTGCCGTACTGGGCGCTCTGCTCGGGGTGGGCAGTCTGGTTCTGGTCTACCTGGTGATGTGGGTCGTGGTGCCGGCCGACCGCTGAGCCGGGACTCGGCCGTCAGAGGCCGGGCGTCGTGATGACGTCGCGGACCAGGTCGGCGTGATCGGTGATCACGCCGTCCACCCCGGCCGCCAGAAAGTCGGCGACGTCCCCCGCCAGGTCGCCCCGGGTACCGGCCAGCGTGCCGCACCAGCGCGACGGAGGCAGGAACCGGTTCTCGGCGCGCAGGGTCCACACCTGAACGGTCAGGCCGAGGCGATGCGCGTCGTGCACCAGCGGAGTGGGATCCGCACGGCATCCGTCCCGACCCACCGGGAGCACCAGATCGGCGCGGACGCCGATCCCGTCGGCCCACTCGTCGAGCCAGGCCAGTCCCTCGGTCGTCATCAGGTCGCCGTAGCGGATCCCCGATCCGGTCACCACCTGGTCATAAGGGGCGAGGTGGGCGGCGTCAAGCAACTGCACCAGCTCCAACCCACAGCGTTGGGCCAGCCAGCGCAGCACCCCGGTCTCGAAGGCGAAGATGCTGACCGGGGCCGAGGCCTGCAGCAGTCGCCTGGCGGTGAGCTCGGCCAGTAGCAGTTCGCCTACCCGGAGTCCTTGGTCCGCGAAGTGGGTGGGGTGCTTGAGTTCGATACAGATCCGCACCTCGCGGCCGAGCCGGGCCGGAGCGGCCAACACCTCGTCGATCACCTCGGCCAGCGTCGCGACGCGCTCGGACTCGGCCCGGTCCGCGGCCATCGGACGAAGTGCCGGCCACCGCTCCGAGAGCCGGAGCTCGCGCAACTCGGCCAGGGTGAAGTCTTCTACGAACCAGCCGGTGACCACCCGCGAGTCCACTAGCCCGGTCCGCCGCCTGGCGGCGAACTCGGGGTGCCGGGCCACATCGGTAGTGCAAGACAGCTCGTTCTCATGCCGGGCCACCAGCACCCCGTCGGCGGTCGGCACGACATCCACCTCGACGGCGTCGGCACCGGCCGTGATCGCTGCCCGATAGGCGCTCAGGCTGTGCTCGGGATGGTCCCCGCTGAGCCCGCGGTGGGCGATGACGGTGGGGACCGAGACCAGACTGCGGGACCGGTGTCGGATCAGGGGCGACGGTGCCAGGATCGCGGGTGCGCTCACACCGCCAGCGTGGGCCGCCTCAGTGACCGTCCTCGGTCTCCGAGGCGGCCAGGCGATGGCCACCGGATGAATGTCGGCTCAAGCGGCCACGCAGGACGAGTACTCAGATGCCGGTGATCTTGATCCCCGAGCGGGTCTTGTACGCCTTGTTGATATTGATCAGGACCGCGGTCCAGGGCTCCAGCTGGCGGGCGATCCGCAGCTTTCCGGCGTCCACTCCGAGGTGGCTGGTGACGGTCTTGGCCAGCTCCTTGACGAGTTCCTTGGCCTCGGCATCGTCACCGCAGACCAGTACGTCCTCGTGGTGCAGGTATTCTTCCTCGCTCCACAGCGAGAGCGCGGCGACGTGGTGGAAGGCCCCGACGACCTTGGCCTCGGGGGCGATCCGCTGAGCCGACTCGGCCGCTGAGCCGAGGCCGCCGTCGACCGGGTTGCCGACCGGGCCGCCAGGACCGAAGGTGAGCGGGTTCACGCAGGAGATGACGATCTTGCCGGCCAGATCCAGGGTCGCCACCAGGTCGTCGTGACCGTCATAGGGCACCGCCAACAGCACCACGTCGGCCTGGGCCACCGCATCCGGATTGGCGGCGCCGGTGACCGTGCCGCTGACACCACGCCCGGTGATCTCCTCGGCCACCGGAACGGCCTTCTCGGCGGACCGGGATCCGATCACCACGTTGTTGCCGTGCTTGGCGAACCGGTAGGCCAGGCCCTTGCCCTGCGGTCCGGTGCCGCCGATCACGGCAATGGTGTGAGTGACGTCGCTCATTGGGTTCTCCTGAACAGATCAGACGCGGATCGTTGTCATCGTGACACCGTTACTGTCACAATCATGGGGACGGCGCCGCTGGCACCGTTCACCCGGCCGATCGTGGCACACCCCCGCGAGGGCCAAGCACCGGGACCACTGAGAGGACACCCGCTGAGATGAAGCTCGCCACGATGTTGACCTACGACGGCAACCCGCGGGAGGCCGCCGATCAGGTGGCCGCCCTGGAGCGCGCCGGACTGGACACCGTGTGGGTAGCAGAGGCGTACGGCTTCGACTCCCCCACCCTGATGGGCTACCTGGCCGCGAAGACCGAGACGGTGAATATCGGGTCGGCCATCCTGAACGTCTACTCGCGCACCCCGGGAGCGCTGCTGCAGACCGCGGCGGGCCTCGACAACGTCTCCGGGGGTCGAGCCGTGCTGGGCCTGGGTGCCAGCGGTCCGCAGGTGATCGAGGGCTTCCATGGGGTCCCCTACGCCAAGCCGATGGCCCGTACCGCCGAGATCGTCGATCTGGTGCGTCGTGGTCTCAAGCGTGAGCCACTCACCAACGAGGGCGTCTTCGAACTGCCCCTCAGTAAAGAGCGGGGGGCGGTGACCGGGCTGGGCAAGGCGCTGAAGCTGCTGACCCGGCCTGAACGCGACTCCATCCCGATCTGGATCGCCGCTCTGGGCGCGAAGTCGGTGACCCAGGCCGCGGAGATCGCGGACGGGTGGATCCCCCATCTGTTCCACCCCGAGCGTGCCGACCGGGTCTGGGGCAAGGCCCTGGCGGAGGGCGCCGCACGCCGATCGTCAGACCTGGGTCCCCTCCAGATCACCGCCGGGGGCCTGGTCGCGATCGGCGAGGGCCCGGAGACCAAGGCACTGCTCGACTTCGCCCGACCGTCGTTCGCGCTCTACGTGGGCGGCATGGGCGCGAAGGGCAAGAACTTCTACAACGATGTGGCGCGCGCCTACGGGTACGAGGAGGAGGCCGAGAAGATCCAGGACCTCTACCTCTCCGGCAAGAAGAAGGAGGCCGAGGCACTGGTTCCCACCGAATGGCTGGATGCCGCCAATCTGGTCGGTCCCGCCTCGTACGTGAAGGAGCGGATCGCGGCCTTCGCCGAGGCTGGTGTGACCCATCTCAATCTGTATCTGGCCGGTGAGGACCAACCGGTCGCGGTGGAGCAGGTCCGGGAACTGATCGGCTGATATCCGCACCCTCTCCCGGCCCTGCGGCAGGGTGCAGACTGGGGGTCATGCGCAGTCACCACATCAGTGTCGTCATCGCCGCCTCCCCGGACACCGTGGTCCGGATCGCCGGTGATCCCGAGCGGCTGCCCGAGTGGGCCGCCGGTCTGGCCGGTGCCGTCGTCGCACCGGCGGACGACGGGGGCTGGCGGACCGAGTCGCCGATGGGCACGGTCCGCATCGTCTTCGCGGCGGCGAACCCATTCGGGGTGCTGGACCACGAGGTGACGCTCCCGGACGGCACGGTGACCCTCAATCCGATGCGGGTCCTGGCCCACCCTGACGGCGCCGAGGTGCTCTTCACGGTGCGGCAGTTCCAGATGCCCGATGCCGAGTTCGAGCGGGACTCCGCCACGATCCGCAACGACCTGGAGCGCTTGCGCAGCCTCATCGAGTCGCAGTCTGAGTCCGGCGCGCTCTGACCCGTCTGCGGGAGTAGCGCCGACGCTACGGATCCCCTCCCGAGACTCTGATTCCCGCTCTGGCGACGCCGATATGCACCCTGCATATCGGACGCCAACTCAGGTTTGGGAGCATGAGCCCATGATCTTCGCGTTCTTCACCGCCGATCCGGACGACTCGACTCTTCTTCACCCCCAGGAGATGGCGAAGTCGCAGTGGAGTGCGGACCAGATCCACGGCGTCGCGGTCAGCGGTGCGATCGCCCGCGCCATCGAACAGACGGTCCACGAAGCCGGGCGTGACGACCTGCAGGCGGCCCGGGTGAGCGTGGACCTGTTCAGCGCCGCCAAGATGGCGCCGAGTCGAGTCCGGACCAAGGTGGTGCGTGAGGGCCGGCGACTGATGCTGGTGGATGGCGAGCTGGTGCAGGGCGACACCGTGGTGGCGCGCTCGAGTGCGGTGTTCCTGCTGCCCACCGAGAGTCCCGAGGGCCTGGTCTGGGCCGCCGACGAAGTGCCCCCGGTGCCTCCGCTCGACAAGGTCCCGCCGACCGATTCCCCGCGAGTGCCGTTCCTGAAGTCCGATGCCGGCTGGAGTCAGAACTTCATGGAACACGCCAACGGCGGTCAGAAGGCCATGTGGCAGTCGGCCCCGCCGGTCGTGTACGGCGAGGAGCAGTCCTGGTTCGTCAGCGCCGCGGCGGTGGCCGATTCCACCTCGATGGTGGTCAACTGGGGCAGCAGGGGCGTCGAGTTCATCAACAGCGACATCACCATCGCGCTCAGCCGCCCGTTCATCGGCAACGAGATCGGCCTGTTCGCCCGCGACCGATTCGAGAGCGCCGGCATCTCGGTCGGCTCCACGGTGCTGATCGATCGCACCGGGCCGGTCGGGATCTCGATGGTCACCGCGATGGCCAACACCAAGCGCACCGTCACCTTCGAGGGCACCGAGTACAGCGACGCCCCCTGATCCGCTGAGACGGCACCAGTAGTTACCGGCGAGACAGCAAGGAGTGCCTTGTCAGCGGTGACAAGGCACTCCTAGTTACCCGCGAGGAACAACTACTGACGTGTCAGCGGTAACGCAGCCAACACGCCGTCACTCCCACTCGATCGTGCCCGGGGGCTTGGAGGTCACGTCCAGGGTCACCCGATTCACCTCGGGGACCTCGTTGGTGATCCGGGTCGAGATCTTCTCCAGCACCTCGTAGGGCAGCCGGGCCCAGTCGGCGGTCATCGCGTCCTCGCTGGTGACCGGACGCAGCACGATCGGGTGGCCGTAGGTCCGGCTGTCGCCCTGGACGCCGACGGAGCGGACGTCGGCGAGCAGTACCACCGGCATCTGCCACACGTGCCGGTCCAATCCCGCCTCGGTCAGCTCCTCGCGAGCGATCGCGTCGGCCTGGCGCAGGATGTCCAACCGGGCCTTGGTCACCTCGCCGATGATCCGGATGCCCAGTCCCGGGCCGGGGAACGGCTGGCGCCACACCATCCGCTCGGGCAGGCCCAACTGCTCGCCCACCGCACGTACCTCGTCCTTGAACAGGTTGCGCAGCGGCTCGACGAGTTCGAAGCTCAGGTCCTCGGGAAGCCCGCCGACATTGTGGTGCGACTTGATATTCGAGGTACCTGCGCCGCCACCGGACTCGACCACGTCCGGGTACAGAGTGCCCTGCACCAGGAACGCCGTCTCACCGGCGCCCGCCTCGCCGAAGACCCGGACCTGGGCCTCCTCGAAGGTGGTGATGAACTCGTGACCGATGATCTTGCGCTTCGTCTCCGGGTCGGTCACGCCGGCGAGCTTGCCTAGGAACTGGGCCTCGGCGTCCACCACGTCAAGGGTGTCGAAGACCGCCTCGAAGTCGCCCCTGACCTGCTCGGTCTCACCGAGCCGCATCATCCCGTGGTCGACGTAGACACAGGTCAGTCGGTCCCCGATGGCGCGCTGCACCAGGGCCGCGGCCACCGCGGAGTCCACCCCGCCGGACAGCGCACAGATCGCCCGCCCATCACCGATCTGCTGCTTGATCGACTCGACCTGCTCATCGACCAGGCTGGCCATCGACCAGGTCGGCTCACATCCGGCGATCTCGTACAGGAAGTGCTCCAGCACCCGCTGACCGTTCTCCGAGTGCAGCACCTCGGGGTGCCACTGCACCCCGGCCAGCCGCCGCTCGACATCTTCGAAGGCGGCGATCGGGACGATCTCGGTGCGCGCCAGCACGCTGAACCCCTCGGGCGCGGCGACCACCGAGTCTCCGTGCGACATCCACACGTTGTGCTCGACCGGGATGCCCTTGAGCAGCGTGCCGGCCTCGGTCACCGCGACCGGGGTCCGGCCGTACTCCCTGGCCCCGGTGGCGGCCACCTCTCCGCCGAGCCCCTTGGCCATCAACTGGAAGCCGTAGCACATGCCGAAGACCGGCACACCGGCCGTGAAGATGGCGTCGTCGATACCGGGGGCACCGTCGGCGTAGACGCTGGAAGGACCACCCGACAGGATGATCGCCTTCGGGTTGCGGGCCACCATCTCGGCGACCGGCATCGTGTGCGGAACCAGCTCGGAGTAGACCCTGGCCTCCCGTACTCGACGGGCGATCAACTGGGCGTACTGGGCCCCGAAGTCGACCACCAGGACCAGATCGTGCGAGTGCGCGTGCATGGCCCGATCCTATCGGCGGACCGGCCCGGCGCCGACATCGACCGATGCCCTGACCGGGGCCTCGGCCGAGCGACGGCCGGCAGCCGGACAAGGATCAGGGCCCAGGCGGGGGACCCGGGCCCTGATCGACCGCGCTCCACACACGGTTCCTGCGACGAATGCTCCGGGCAACACGGGGAGGGAGTGGATGCCCGAACCATTCGAAACCGTCCAACGAGTCGAACCCCCGAGAAGTTACGCACCCACCCTGAGGGGGTTGTCCCTACCCCCGATTGGCCGGTCTACCGCACTGCGGTGGGGGTCATCGATGAGAAACGGTGGGGGTATGGAACGCAACCTGCGTCGGCTCGGAGCCCACCGCCCCATCCGCCCGCTGTTCACCGCCCTGGGGACGCTGCTGATCGTGGGCCTGGGAATGGCCGCCGGATCGCTCAGTCACCCGCTGTACGGCACCTGGGCCGGCGATCTTCGCTTCGGGCTGCAACCGCTGATCGACGGTCGGTGGTGGACGGTGCTGACCGGAGCGGCCTTCGGGCTGGAGCCGAAACTCTACGTTCCGGTGCTGGTCAGCTTCATCGGTCTGGTGGGCCTGGCCGAACAGGTCGGCGGGACTCTGCGAGCCGCTGCGATGTGGCTCACCGGGCATCTGGTCGGAGTGCTGGGTGCGCTCGGCCTGATCGCCCTGTTCGCCCATGACGGGCTGCGCAGAGCCGTGGATGCCGGCCCCTCCGGCGGTGCCCTGTTCGCCGGCTATCTCGCCGCGGGCGCGCTGCCATCGCGGTGGCGCTCCGCTCTACGCGGCGGCGTTCTCGGCTATGCCCTGCTCTGGTTCGTCTTCGTGCACCATCTGGCCGATGTAGTGCACCTGGTAGCGGTACTCGCCGCAGCACTGGTCGCTCTGGTGTGGGGCGACAGCTGGCTGGCCGGCCGCAGCGGGCGCCCGGACGCTGAGCCCACCGGGCCCGCCGCAGAACCGGGCCGCTCCCGACGCTCCGGGACCGAGGTCGACCACGAGCGGGCCCGCAACCTGCTGCGCACCCACGGCGGCGGCACCATGTCCTGGATGACAACCTGGCCGGACCTGTCGTACTGCTTCTCACCGGACGGCGACGGTTACGTCGGATACCGGGTCCATGCCGGGGTCGCGTTGGCCCTGGGCGACCCGGTAGGCACTCCCCAGTGGCGAGACCGGGCGGCCACCGTCTTCGCCGCCCACTGCCGAGCCCGGGGACTGCGCCCGGTCTGGTTCGCCGTCTCCAGCGAGACCGCTGCGCTCACGGGCGCTCGCACCCTGCAGGTGGCCGAGGACTCCCTGCTGGACCTGTCCGACCTGGAATTTCGAGGCAAGCGGTGGCAGGACGTGCGCACTGCCCGCAATCGGGCGGCACGCGAGAGCATCCACTGCTGGATCGGGCCCCTGGCCGATCAGACCGACTCGGTGCAGGCCCAGTGCCGGGCCCTCTCCGAGGCCTGGTTGGCCACCCAGCGATGCCCCGAGCTCGGCTTCACCCTGGGCGGCATCGCCCAGGCGCTAGACCCCGACACCCGGGTCGCCATCGCCCTGGATGCGGGCGGCACGGTGCACGGGATCACCTCATGGCTGCCGATCCATGGGCCGGGCGGCCGGATCCGCGGCTGGACTCTGGACCTGATGCGCCGCGGTCAGGGCTTCGCGCCGGTCATGGAGTACCTGATCGCCGAGGCCTGCGTCGCCTTCCGGGGCGAAGGTGCCGAGATCGTGTCGCTCTCCGGGGCGCCGCTGGCCCACAGCCGCGGGGCCGAGGTACCCGGCGACCGGCTACAACGCCTGCTGGACGGGTCGGCCCGGCTCCTCGAACCGCTCTACGGGTTCGCCTCGCTGCATGCCTTCAAACACAAGTTCTCGCCCCGACCCGAACCCTTGATGCTGTGTTACCGGCGCCGGCGCGACCTGCCCGGGATCGGGCTCGCCGTGCTGCTCGCCTTCCTGCACTCCCCCACCCGGGCCACCGAACCGACCACGCTCCCGGCGCGGCGGCCGAGCGAGGAGCCGATGCTGCTCCCCATCGCCTCCTGACGCCGGCCACGAGGGGCCGCAACCACAGCTACGCCCGGCCCAGCCTCTTCATCACCTTCAAGCCGGTGGTCATGGCGGCCGCATAGACCTTGTCGGATATCGGAGCGACCGGTCCGAACCGCAACAGTCGCTGGACCGCCACGGACTGGGTCTCGGTGTAACGCCGGATCCCCTCGGCTCCCTGTCGCCGCCCCTGACCGGAGGAGCGCATGCCGCCCATCGGGGCTGCCAGCGACGCGAAGGTGGCCGCGAAGGCCTCGTTGATGTTCACCGTTCCACAACGGATCTGTCGGGCCACTGCCCGCCCACGACGGGTGTCCCGGGTCCACAACGAGGCGTTCAGCCCGTACTCCCCCTCGTTCGCCAGCAGCACCGCTTCGCGCTCGTCGGTGAACCGGTACACCGAGACCACCGGTCCGAAGGTCTCGGTGGCGTGGACGTCCATCTCGGGGGTCACCCCTTCGAGGATGGTGGGTTCGAAGACGAACTCGCCCAGGTCGGGACGCGCCCTGCCACCGGTCAGCACTCGGGCACCCTTGGTCTCGGCGTCCTCGACGTGAGCGGTGACTCGCCGCACCTGGTCGATCGAGACCAGTGGGCCCATGTCCAGGCCCCAGTCCAGTCCGGCTCCGAGACTCAAGGCTCGAGTCCTGGCCACGAAGCGGTCCATGAAGCGTTCGTAGATCTCGTCGGCCACCAGGATCCGTTCCACCGAGACACACAGCTGGCCGGAGTTCGAGAACGAGGCCCGGACCGCTCCCTCCGCAGCCCGCTCGATGTCGGCGTCGCTCAGTACCAGCAGTGGATTCTTGCCGCCCAACTCCAGCGAACACCCGATCAGCCGCTCGGCGCAGGCCGCCCCGATCACCCGCCCGGCCGCCGTCGATCCGGTGAAGGCGATGTGATCCGCTGCGGCGATCATCGGAGCACCGAGCTCACGACCGACCCCACCGATCACCTGCCACAGGTTAGCCGGCAGACCCGCGTCCTCCAGCAGCTCGGCGCCCAGACAGGCCGACAGCATGGTCTGCGCATCCGGCTTGAGCACCACCGCATTGCCTGCCATCAACGCCGGCAGCCCGTCACACATGGCCATGGTGAAGGGATAGTTCCAGGGGCTGATGATGCCGACCACGCCCTTGGGCACCTGGTTGACCTCCACCTGGGTGAGGCCGGGGATCACCCCGGCCACCCGACGGGTGGACAGGTGTCCGGCACCCTTCCGGGCGTAGTAGCGAGCGGTGAGCGCGATATGCAGCGGCTCGTCGAAGGCGTGCTTGCAAGCCTTGCCGGACTCCCGGACGATGAGATCGATGATCTCGCGCTGACGCTCCAACACCAGATCGTGCAGCCGCAGCAGGATCCTGGAGCGCTCCTCGAACGAGGTCTGGGCCCAGTTCGCCTGGGCCACCCGAGCCCGGTCGAATGCCCGCTCCACATCGGCCACGTCGGACTGGGGCACGTGAACCAGCGACTGCCCGTCGACCGGCGAGAAGACCTGGTGGCTCCGGTCGCCGGTGGCCACGATCCGGCGGGTCAGGTTGGCGACATAGGAGGGATGGAGTGCCCCCGATGCCGCGGGGTGGTGCTCGGGCTCATGCGGCCCGTCCACGACCGGTCCTCGGCTCTGGGCGTCGTCACTGCTCATACGTTCGACACTAGGC
>CAYNFY010000052.1:0-29273 GCA_964396585.1 uncultured Nocardioides sp. | reverse complement strand
AGCGCCCGCGGGCGTGAACTCGACCAGCGTGCGGGTGGCGCGCTGGCGGTGGCCACCCCCTCGACCGACCCCTTCACGATGACCTTCATGGCGGTACCGATGGTGCTGTTGTTCTTCGTCTCCGAGGCGATCGCCAGAGTCACCGATCGGCGGCGGGCCCGACGGCGGGCCGCCCAGGCGATCGACCCCGACCAGGCGTCGGCGCTGTGAACCGGTTCCGGCTCGATCCGGTCCGCGCGGACCCCTTCGACCTGCCCGAGTGGCTCGGCACCGACCAGGTGACCTGGCGCTCGGAGTCCGGGCTGCGGACCGGGCATCTGGTCCGGGGCGTGCTGAGCGGCACCGGCGAGTTGGCGTGTGACCTGGTGGCGGTCGACGACGCCTATCCGCTGCCGGTGCTCTCCGACGACCTGAGGGTCGCGGTGCATCGGGCCTGGCACGACGGTCAGCTGGAGCTCGGTAGTACCGAGGATCGGTTGTTGGCCCTGGTGCCGGGGGTCCGGTTCGATGCCGAGCTCGTGATGGAGACGTTGAGTCGGCTGGCCCGCTCGGTGGGCGCCTCGGCAGAGCATTGGTCGGTCCGGCTCCGGATCGGCGAGGACCGGCGTCGGTCCACCACGCGGTGAGGTCCCCGGGCCTGTTCCGCACCCGTAGAAGGAGAACCTGATGAGTGAAGAGCTCAGCCCGGCGGAGCGCTACAGCGCCTCGCGTGGACGTCAGTCATTCCCCCGGCTGCACGACTTCTCCGGGTCCTACTCCTTCCCGCTGGACGAGTACCAGGTACAGGCGTGCCGTGAGGTCGAGGAGGGCCGCGGGGTGCTGGTCGCCGCGCCGACCGGTGCCGGCAAGACCGTGGTGGGGGAGTTCGCGGTACATCTGGCGCTCGCGGAAGGACGCAAGTGCTTCTACACCACCCCGATCAAGGCGCTCTCCAATCAGAAGTACGCCGATCTGGTCGAGCGCTACGGCGCCGACAACGTCGGCCTACTGACCGGCGACAATGTGGTGAACAGCGAGGCGCCGGTGGTCGTGATGACCACCGAGGTGCTGCGCAACATGCTCTACTCCGGGTCCCGGACCCTGCTCGGCCTGGGCTACGTGGTGATGGACGAGGTGCACTACCTCGCCGACCGGGACCGGGGCGCGGTCTGGGAGGAGGTGATCATCCACCTACCGGAGTCGGTACAGGTGATCTCTCTCTCGGCTACCGTGTCCAATGCCGAGGAGTTCGGTGAGTGGCTGAACACCGTGCGCGGTGACACCAGCACCATCGTGGAGGAGAAACGGCCGGTCCCGCTGTTCCAGCACGTCATGGTCGGTCGGCGGATCCTGGACCTCTTCGCCTCCTCCGACGTGGACGCGGCGGCCGGATTCGTGAAGGAGGGGGCACCGGTCAACCACGAGCTGCTGCGGATCTCTCGGGACGACTGGGCCGCGGGGCGGCTGAAGGACCGGCGCTCACCGAAGGGACAGCGCAAGGGCGGGGCCAAGCAGGTCGGCAACGGACGCCGGGTGTGGATCCCCTCGCGGGTCGACGTGGTGGCCCAGTTGGAGCGTCTCGGGATGCTGCCGGCGATCACCTTCATCTTCAGCAGGGCCGGGTGCGATGCCGCGGTCAGCCAGTGCGTGGCCGCCAACACCCGGCTCACCACGCCTGCTGAACGAGACGCCATCGTCGCTCATGTCGAGGAGGCCTGCCGACACCTGCCCGCGGACGATCGCCGGGTCCTGGGCTACCACGAGTTCGCCGACGCGATGAGCCGTGGAGTCGCCGCTCATCACGCGGGCCTGCTGCCGGTCTTCAAGCGCTGCGTCGAGGAACTCTTCCAGGCCGGCCTGGTGAAGGTCGTCTTCGCTACCGAGACGCTGGCGTTGGGCATCAACATGCCCGCCCGCACCGTGGTGATCGAGAAGCTGTCCAAGTGGAACGGCGAGACGCACGCGGATCTGACCCCGGGTCAGTACACCCAGCTCACCGGCCGTGCCGGACGTCGTGGTCTCGACATCGAAGGCCACGCCGTCGTGCTGTGGCAGCCCGGGATCAACCCCGGCGAGGTCGCGGGTCTGGCCTCCACCAGAACCTACCCGCTGCGGTCGTCGTTCCGGCCCAGTTACAACATGGCGGTCAACCTGGTGCATCAGTTCGGTCGGGAACGCTCCCGTGAACTGCTCGAGCAGAGCTTCGCTCAGTTCCAGGCCGACCGAGCGGTGGTGGGGCTGGCCCGCCAGTTGCGCAAGGCCCAGGACGCCCTGGAGGGATACACCGAGGCGGCCACCTGTGAGCGCGGTGACTTCATGGAGTACGCCGCGTTGCGACGTCAGGTCTCCGAGGCGGAGAAGGACTCCGCGCGTCGGCGCAGGCTCGAACATCGCAGCGAGGTGGTGGCCTCGTTGGAGGCCCTCAGGCGGGGCGACGTGGTGCGGGTCCCGACCGGCAAGTTCGCCGGGTGGGTGGTGATCATCGATCCGGGGGTGAGCGCCGACTCCGAACCCCGACCGCTGGTCGTGAGCGCCGACCGACAGGGCCGGCGGCTGGCGATGATGGATTTCCCCGAGCCGGTCCGGGCCCAGGACCGGATCCGGGTGCCCAAGGGATTCAACGTGCGCAACGTCCAGGCCCGACGCCAGCTGGCGGACTTCCTGGCCTCGCGCACCAAGCGGATGCCCGAGACGGGCGGGCGGGTCGACCGCGGCACCGATCCGGCGGCAGCCGACGAGGTGTCGCGCTTACGGAAGGAGTTGAAGGCGCACCCGTGTCACACCTGTCCCGATCGTGAGGACCACGCGCGCTGGGCGGAGCGCTGGTTCAAGCTCAAGCGCGACGCCGACACCTTGTCTCGACGGGTGGAGAACCGGACCCACACGGTCTCACGCACCTTCGACCGGGTCTGTGACGTCTTGACGGCGCTGGAGTACCTGACCGGCGACATCGTCACCGAGCGCGGCGGCCACCTGCGTCGGCTCTACAACGAGTCCGATCTGGTAGCCGCCGAGGCGTTACGCAGCGGAGTGTTCGACGGATTGGACCCGGAGGAGCTCGCGGCGGTGCTCTCGGCCCTAGTGTTCGAGGCCCGGCGCAGCGACGATCAGTCCTCTCCGCTGCTGCCCCCTCCCGTGGTCAAGGAGCGGATCGACGAGCTGACCCGGATCTGGACGGATCTGGAGGCCCTGGAGCGCTTGCACTCGCTGGACTTCTTGCGCCGTCCCGATGTGGGTTTCGCCTGGGCCACCAACCGCTGGGCCCGCGGAGACGATCTGGATGAGCTGCTGGACGCCACCGACATGTCCGCCGGCGACTTCGTGCGCTGGATGAAGCTGCTTCTGGACCTATGCGGACAGGTCGCCGATGCCGCCGACGGTGACTCCCCGGTGCGTCGCAACGCCCGCAAGGCCGGTCAGCTACTCAAGCGCGGTGTGGTGGCCTACTCCGCCCTCGCCGACTGATCGCCCCTTTCCCGCTGATGAGGCACCTATCAGCCTCCTCAGCGGGGAGGCGGGGGTGTTGTGACAGGCTGGCGCCCATGACCCGTCGGTTGATGCTGCTGGACACCGCCTCGCTGTACTTCCGTGCCTTCTTCGGGGTCCCGGACTCGGTCACCGCCCCGGACGGGACCCCGGTGAACGCGATCCGCGGCCTGATGGACTTCATCAGCCGTCTGGTCGAGGAATACCAGCCCACGGACCTCGCCTGCTGCTGGGACGACGATTGGCGGCCGGCCTGGCGCGTCGACCTGATCGACACCTACAAGGGGCATCGGGTCGTGGAGGAGGTCTCCGGGCCGACGCCGGACGTCGAGGAGGTGCCGGACCCGCTGCAGGTGCAGGTACCGGTGATTCGAGAGATGCTCGCGGCCTACGGGATCAGCGTGGTCGGGCATCCCGAGATGGAGGCCGACGACGTGATCGGCACCCTGGCCACCGACGCCGGCATGCCGGTCGATGTGGTGACCGGGGATCGAGACCTGTTCCAGTTGGTCGACGACGCGGCGCAGGTGCGGATCCTGTACACCGCTCGTGGCGTCGGACGCCATGAGCGGGTCGACAACGCGTGGGTGCGGGCCAAGTACGGCGTGGATGCCGCCCAGTACGCCGACTTCGCCACCATGCGCGGCGATGCCTCCGACGGGCTGCCCGGCGTGGCCGGAGTGGGAGAGAAGACCGCCGCCGCCCTGCTGGCCCAGTTCGGCGACCTCGACGCCGTGGTGGCCGCAGCCACCGACCCGGCCGCGCCGATCAAACCGGGACCCCGGGCCAAGATCCTGGCCGCGCTGGACTATCTGCAGGTGGCACCCACCGTGGTCCGGGTGCGACGTGACCTGGACCTAGGTGATCCGGAGCTGCGGCTGCCGGCGACACCGGTCGATCCGGCAGCCCTGGCCGCCCTCGATGTCCGCTGGGGACTGGGCGGCTCGGCCGAGCGACTCACCCGCACGCTGGCCGAGCGCCACACCAGTCCCACCTGATTGCACAATCCCCAAACTTGAGCAATTCGCAAAGGTCGCCAGGTTCTCAGACGTACGCCCCTGACCTGCGACTATGATGCGTTCTCGCAGGTCAGGCACGGGTTGACAGGTTCTTCTGGAGCGGCAAGGCTGGCCACTCCGCCATTCGCAGACCGTGGCCAGATGCGCGCCTGAGGACTATTCGGAACCGGACGTGGCCGCCAGACGCCCGGGAGCCCGGACCATGTCGCAGTGCCACTGACACGGTGGCGAGGGTGGGGGATCGGTTGGCCCTAGACAACTTCTCGTGCCCGGCGGCCAGTCGGTCACGAGTTGGTCCGAAGTCAGTCCGATCCCCCACCATCTGCGCCAGCCGCCTCCGCGCACCCACCTCACCGGCGTGATGCTGGTACCGGCCGGGTACCTTGTGCCCGTGCTGCTTCGCTGCTGTGGCGCTCTGGTGTTGGGAGTTCTCCTGGCCGGTGCCCACCAACCCGTCGGCTTCGCGCCGCTGCTGCTGGTCGGTGTCGGCGGCTACTTCGTCGCGCTGCACGGTCTACGCGTCCGTCCCGCGATGCTCGTCTCCCTGCTGTTCGGCATCGCCTACTTCTTCGTCCTGATCTTCTGGATGCGGGCCGTGGGCTACGACGCCTGGGCCGCACTCGCCGGAGTCTCGGCGCTCTTCTTCGTGCCCTTGGGTGCGGTGGTCTCAATCGTCCAACGTCACCTGCGCAGTTGGCCGTTATGGGTGGCGCTGGCCTGGGTCGCCACCGAGACCATCCGCAGCGGCTGGCCGTTCTCCGGGTTCCCGTGGGGCCGACTCTCCTATGCCATCGCGGACACTCCCTGGGCCCGAGGACTGCCCTGGTTCGGATTCACCGGCGTGAGTCTGCTGATCGTGCTCTCCGCCGCCGCGCTGGCATGGTGGGCACTGTGGTGCCGCACCTGGTGGCAGGAGCGAGAGGCACGGGTCTCCGGGCCCCGTCCCCGGGTAGCGGTGGCGAGCAGCCTCGGACTCGTCGCGCTGACGCTGTTCCCGGTGCTGGTGTCCTACTCGTTGCCGGTGACCGGCCAGGCCCGGCTCGCGGTGGTGCAGGGAGACGTGCCGGGTTCGGGCGACGATCTGATCTCGGTGTTTCGTCAGGTCACCGCCGCCCAGGTCACCCTCACCGAGGAACTGGGCGCTCGGATCGCGGACGGAACCGCCGAGCCGGTGGATCTGGTCGTCTGGCCGGAGAACTCCACCGCTGTCGATCCCTTCAGGGACTCGATCACCAATACCGGGATCAGGGGCGCGGTCGCTGCGGTCGGGGCCCCGGTTCTGGTGGGCGCGATGGTGGACGCTGACGATCCCGAGCAGGTGCTCAATCAGGGGATCGTGTGGTACCCGGGCACCGGGGCTGCCGACCGTTACACGAAGTGGCATCCGGTGCCCTTCGGCGAGTACATCCCGTGGCGTGGCGTCTTCACCAGAACGTTCGGACGCCTGCGCGACGTACCTCGCGACATGGTGGGGGGAACCCGGACCAGTCCACTGCGGGTCAACGAGCTGAGGGTGGCGGACGCGATCTGCTTCGACGTGGCCTACGACGACGGCCTGCACGCTCAGATCCGTAACGGAGCCGATCTGGCCGTGGTGCAGACCTCCAACGCCATGTTCATCCACACCTCCCAGATCTCCCAGCAGTACGAGATCACCCGGCTCCGGGCCCAGGAGACGGGGCGCTACCTGGCGGTCGCGGCCGTGAACGGGGTGAGTGGGGTGATCTCCCCGCAGGGCGAGGTACTGGCCGAGGCTCAGCCGCGCACCAGGGACGTGCTGGAGAGCACGGTCGGGCTGATCGAGCGTCGCACCCCCGCCGTGATGCTGGGTGGATGGCCGGGGCGGGCCAGCATCCTGCTGAGCGCGCTGGCCCTCGCCTGGATCTTTCTGAGGCGTCGCGGGCAGTTCTCTGGCCGCGGCACCGTAGGCTCTGCTGGTGCATGAATCGACCACGCCCAAGAGTTCCGGGCGCTCCCCGGCAGGCCGAACCGTGATGGTGATCCCGACGTACAACGAGGCGGAGAACCTGCCGTGGATCGTGGAAAGGCTGCGAAGGGCCGAGCCGGGCGTCGATCTACTGATCGTCGATGACGGCTCCCCGGACGGAACCGGGGCCATCGCCGACCGGCTGGCGGCCACTGACGAGGCGGTGCACGTGTTGCACCGCACCCAGAAGGCAGGGCTGGGAGCCGCCTACCTGCATGGCTTCGAGGTGGCCCTGGGGATGGGCTATGCCGTGATCGGGGAGATGGACGCCGACGGATCTCACCAGCCCGAGCAGCTTCACCGGCTGTTGGAGGCCATCCAGTCCGCGGATCTGGTGATCGGCGCCCGTTACGTGCCGGGCGGATCGGTGGTGAACTGGCCCATGTCACGCCAGCTCTTGAGTCGTGGTGGCAACCTGTATGTACGGCTGCTGTTGGGGATGGGGCTGAGCGACGCCACGGCCGGGTTCCGGCTGTATCGCCGCGAGGCGCTGGAGGCGATGAACCTGGCCACGGTGCGCTCCATGGGATATGTGTTCCAGACCGACATGGCCTACCGGGCTTGGTCCGGCGGGATGCGGGTCAAGGAGGTCCCGATCGAGTTCATCGAGCGCGAGCGGGGCGAGTCGAAGATGAGTACCTCGGTAGCCACCGAGTCTCTGCGTCGGATCACCGTCTGGGGACTCGGCGAACGGTGGCGCCAGGTCAAGGGACTGAGACCTGGCAAACGATGAGGAGAGTCTGATGCCTGAGATCCACGCCAGAGGACGGCGCGTCCGGATCGGCCTGCTGCTGCTCGGTGTGGTCGCTCCGCTGCTGGAGTTGTGGGTCGTGGTGCTGGTAGCGGGTCAGATCGGCGTCGGGAGCACGCTGCTCCTGCTGCTGGCCGGTGTCGTCGTGGGGTTCCTGGTGATCTCCCGCCAGGGCCGCAAGGCCTGGCGGGCCGCCGGCGCGGCCCTCGGTTCCGGGCGGATGCCGCACCGTGAGCTCTCCGACGGCATGCTCCTGGTGCTCGCGGGGGTGCTCTTCGCACTGCCGGGATTCATCGGAGACGTGGTGGCGCTGGCGCTATTGCTCCCGCCGGTCCGCGCTCTGGTCCGGGTTCCGGTCGCCGCGATGGTGACCCGCCGGGCAGCCGGACTGCGCGGCGGTCTCAGCGACTCCTCCGGGCCAGGGCCCAGGGCCCCGAATGACGGACACCCTGGACCCGATGTGGTCCAGGGTGACGTCGTCGACTGAGCCGAAGCCGGGTTCAGGAGACCTTGCGCTTCTTGGCGTTCGCCCGGTGCAGGTGCGCCGGACCGATCTCGCCGCCACGCAGCAGGTCGAGGCGCTCCTTGAGGATGTCCTCGAGCTCCTTCTCACTGCGACGCTCAAGCAGCATGTCCCAGTGGGTACGAGCGGGCTTCTCGGCCTTCTCCTCGGGGAGGATGCCGGCCGTGCTCAGCGCCTCGGCACCGCAACGGGGGCATTCCCAGATCGCCGGGATGTCGGCCTCGACCGACATGGTGATCTCGAACTCGTGACTCTGCGGGCACTTGTAGCCCACCTGCTGGCGAGCCGCGAACTCGATGCCGCGCTCGTCCTCGAAACTCTGTCCACCCAGTCGTGCTCCGCGTAGAGTGCGCTCCGCCACTTGGCCACCTCCGGTTGCTGGCCCCTGGTTCGGGGCTGGACGGTCCGGGATCTCCGTGCTGATCACGCATCTGCGTGATCGAAGACCGTCTTCGTACCTTTCAACGTTAGTGGGACCGGAATGGTTCCCACAATTCGACGCGGGTGGACACTGTTGTGAACGGAGTGCTCAACCGTCGATCCGGAGTCGTTCGCGATAGGGCTTCTGGCTGCGTACCGGCAGCAACAGCAGCAATCCGGCCAACACCACCACCAGGACCCCCAGGATGCCGAAGTACTGGGCCTCCTTGTGGGTCGCCGCACCGGTCAGCCAGGCTCCCATCGTGATCGAGATCGACCACAGCGCCGGGGCCAGGAAGCTGACCGCGCGGCCGGTGGTCGCATACAGGCCGAAGACCTGACCCTCCTGACCCGCCGGGATCAGCCGGGCGAGGAAGGTACGAGACGCCGACTGAGCCGGCCCCACGAAGATGCACAGGGCCAGTCCGAACACCCAGAAGGCACCGGCCCCCGCGTTGTGCAGGACGAAGACCATCACGCCGGCGATGGTCATCGAGGTGAGTGAGATGACCAACACCCGCTTGGGCCCGAGCCGATCATCGAGTGCCCCGAAGCCGATGGTGGCGATACCGGCCACCACGTTCGCCACCACACCGAAGATGATCACGCCGCCGGCGGAGAAGCCGAAGGTGTCCTTGGCCAACACCGCGCCGAAGGTGAAGACCCCGGCCAGGCCGTCGCGAAAGACCGCAGAGGCCAGCAGGAAGCGCAGCATGTTGCGGTCCTCGCGCCACAGCCGGGCGATGTCGCCGAACACCTTGCGGTAGCTGCCCGCCACCCCCAGTCGGGGCGGGGCATCGGCTCGATCGGCGGGGTTGTCTCGAACGGTGAGGATCACCGGAAGGGAGAAGACGAGGGTCCACAGAGCGCAGATCAGCATGGTGACCCGGACATCGATCGCGCCCGCGTCGCTGACCCCGAACAGCCCCCGATCGGGGTTGATCAGCCCGAAGTAGACGAACAGCAGAAGCACGATGCCGCCGAGATAGCCCATGCCCCAGCCCAGCCCCGAGACCCGGCCGACGGTGGCCGGGGTGGAGATCTCGTTGACCATCGCGTTGTAGTTGACCGAGGCCAACTCGAAGAAGATGTTGCCGGCGCCCAGCAGCACGAGACCGAGCCAGAGATACTCGTGTTCGGGTCTGACGAAGAACATCCCCGCCGAGACGATCACCACGAGCATGGAGTTCACGGCCAGCCAGAAGGTGCGGCGTCCCGATCGGTCCGCGCCCTGACCCACGACCGGGGCGAGAACCGCGATCACCACGCCCGCGACCGCCAGGGCCCAGCCCAGGTGCGTGTCGGCGCTGGAGCCGAAGAAGTCTTCCTCGGTGAGGTAGACGGTGAACACGAAGGTGGTGATCACCGCATTGAAGGCGGCCGATCCCCAGTCCCATAGCCCCCAGGCCCAGACCGGCCAGCCGAACCGGCCGCGTGGTGGGTCGATCGGGACGGGAGGAGCCGGGGCACCTGGTGGAACAGTCATCTTCTCAGCCCTTCCAGAGTCCGCGTTCGCTGAGCACATCCTTGAGCACGTCGGTGCGATCCGTCATCACTCCGTCCACGCCCAGGTCGAGGAGCTCCCTGATCTGGTCGGGGGAGTCGATGGTCCAGACGTGCACCGGAACCCCGGCCCGGTGGGCGCTGCGCAGGGTCCGGGCAGCCAGGATCCGGATTCCCCGGAACCGGTACGGGATCTGCAGCGCATCCACCCGCCCCCGGCTCAGCCAACGTCCGACCCGCCCACCCAGCAGCACGAAACAGGCCACCTCCCACGGCACCGCCGAGGTGGCCACCCGGCCCTGGGTGAGCCGTCGGAACCGGTTGATCCTGCGGGCGGAGAACGATCCCACCAGGACCCGGTCCTCCGCATTCCGAGCTGCCAGGAACCGTGCCAACGCCTCGGGGGTACCGGCTGCCTTCAAATCGATATTGAACCGCATCTGCGGGAACTCATCGAAGAGCTCGGCCAGCGTCGGGATCGGCTCGCGACCGCCGATTCTGATCTGTTGGATCTGTGCCCAGTCGAGCTCGGCGATGGCGTCACTGCGATCGGTGACCCGGTCCAGCCAGGCGTCGTGGACCGCGATCAGCACTCCTTCCCGGGTCAGATGCACGTCGGTCTCCAGATACCGGTAGCCGAGGGCGGCCGCGTGCCGGAAGGCGAACATGGTGTTCTCCAGGCCGATCAGGTCCGGATGGGTCGCTCCGCCACGATGGGCGAAGGCGAGTGGACGACCGCCCGGTCCGTAGCCCTGGGCGTCGAGATACGGGCGACCTGTGGCACGTGTGATCACCACCGCAGTATCCATGGCGAATGCGCCGCCGTGTCACAGGAGACCGCTCGGGTCATCCGGGTAACGTCGGAGCATGGACAACGACGCAACCCTGAACTGCCCGCGTTGCGGCGCCGGGCTGGAGGAACAACAGGTCGGACTCGGGAGGATCAACGTGTGCCCGAGCGGCGACGGCGTCTTCCTCGACCGGGCTGAGCTCGGTCACCTGGTGGAGGCCGAGACCGACTGGCACAACAATGCCAGTTCTCGTACCGCTCCGATGCCGAGGATCACGGCCGACATGGTGGCTCCGCCGATGCACTCCAAGAAGGCCCGGGCCTGGGTCGAGACCCTCTTCGACTGATCGAGTTCACCGCGTCGACTTCTCGATGAATCGGGCCGGTCAGGGCTCCTGGAGTAGGGGCCGCCACGCTCCGTCGTAGGGGGATTGAGTGATCGTGTCGGGTCGCTCGCCCTGGCTCCACCACTTCGCGACGTAGGGCACGCCCTTGAGCAGGACTTTGCTGCCGCCCGGATACGCCTTGGCCCGTCTCCACTCGGGATAGGTGCCGGGGGGCAGCGTGGCGCGCGCCGCCGGTCGCTCACCTGGCAGGACCGGGCCGAGAAGGACCCACGGCGTCAGATACGCCTCCGCGACCGGAGCGTCGGGCACCTCGCCCTGGGTGAACCACTTGGCCCGGAAGACATTGCGATGCCAGACCACCTTGGTCCCTGCCGTGTAGCCCCTGACGCTGTTCCAGATGGGGTAGGGCGAGGTCTTCGGATCATCGCTGGGGGCGGGGACGTCGGGGCGGACGTTACGGCCCTCGGGATCCGGATCCGCAGACGCCGACTCGCCCTGGGGTGAGGTGAGTAGACGCCGGGGGGCCGTGCCGAAGCGGCCCAGAATGGCGGTGAAGTCGCCGGGGGACTGGTCGAGACCGCTGCAGCCGTCGGCCACCACGCGAAGATCCGGATAGTTGGGTCCGCAACCCTGGTCGCGGTTGGCCGACCACATGGACAGCCGGCGCAGCCCGTGCTGCTCGGCGAAGGCGACCAGCCTGCGCGCGTCGGTGAGATCGAAGACCTCTTCGATGACATCGTTCTGCCCGATCATCGGCGTGGCGCCGATACGGCCCCAGGCCTGGGCATCGTCCAAATTCTTGCCCGCGGTCGCCCACTGGTCCTGGACCTGCTGGCGCAACGAGTTCAGCGAGAGCTCGGCCTGGGCGGACATCGTGCGTTTCGCGGGGAGCGAGGCACCGTAGTCCATCACCATCGCGTTGACACCGGTGACGTCCACGCCAGCGGCCAAGACGGCTCTGAGTACCTCGAGCCCGTCCGGGCCGAGTCCGTCGGGGCCGACCGGCAGGGTCAACCAGATGTGCAGCGGTCGTCCGGCCTCGGCGCGGTCGGCGGCGACGATGCGCAAGGCCTGGGCTCGTCGGGCCGCGACCCGTGGCTCGGAGGCCTCGGCGCCCTCGACGTCGAGGTCGATCGTGTCGACCGCATAGCGGTCGATCACGGCGAGGTAGGCCGCCGCCAGGGAATCGATGCTCGTGCATCCGATCGCGAGCTCGGAGTTCGCCGCCCCGCCGAACGAGACCGTCGCCTCACCGCCTAGTTGTTGCAGCCGGGCGACTCTGCGGTCCAGGTCCAATGACGTGGTCGCCTCACCCAGCGAGTAGGCGCCGCCCCAGCTCGGTCGGCACGGATCTTCGTGGTCGCTGACCACGAAGGCGAGAACGGCATCGCCGGGGGGAGTGGCGCTGCTGCCTTCGAACGGGTAGGTCGGGGTCGCGGTCACATCCACATACGGCGCGAAGTCGGAGTGACCGGCCCTGCCGGGCGCCCCCGACTGATCCTGCACGACCGTGCGCGCGGCCCAGGCTGCGCCCGAACCGGCCGCGATCACCGCCAACAGCAGCAGGACACGCAGCCAGGAGAGGCGTCGCCGCGACCCTGACCCGGTGGCGGCCCCTTCGCCCGCGTCCGGCTGATCTGGTGTTGCGGCACGGAGAAGTTCCTCCGGTGTCATCGCGCCCTCCCTCAAGGTCACCTGATCAGAAACGTGTGCAAAAAGCTGTCTTGAGGGTGCCCACGTGGTTCACTTTGAATTCGCACCTCGGGTCGGACTGTATATCGAGCGACGTTCGTCGCACGGCGAAACCCGAGGAGTTCCATGATCACCAAGCCCGTGGCGCTGCCGCGCCGTCAATGGGGTGGAGACCGCCGCCGCCCACCGCTACCTGCTGTCGCCGCACCGGCGAGTGACCGGGCGATCACCATCGGTCGGTTGGCGATCTCCTTCACCATCGCGATGTGGATCGTCTACGTCACAACGAATGTCGTGGCCCGGCTGGTCAACCGCTCGTTCCGTGGGCACGCGGCGTTCGCGGGCGAGAACCTGATCTACGTCGCGATCACCTCGGCACTGGCTCTCTCCTGCCTCCTCTACCTGGTGGCCCGGCAAGGCGCGCTATACCGCAGCCGAGCGCATCGCAGGGTGCCCCGCGCGGTGATCGACGCCTCGTTCGACGAGGTGCGTCCGACGATGACGGTGCTGGTGCCCTCGTACCGTGAAGAGGTGGGGGTGGTCCGGATGACGCTCCTGTCGGCGGTCCTGCAGGAGTACCCGGCGATGCGCGTGGTGCTGCTGCTCGACGACCCTCCCGAGCCCCAGGCAGCCGAGCAGCTGGCCGCGTTGCGCGCCGCACGGGCGCTGGCCGGGGAGATCACCGAGTGGCTGGCCGAGCCGCGGGAGCGTTTCGCGGCGGAGAGCTATCTGACTCGCGAGTGCGTGGATCCTGGTGAGCTGGCCGCGGACTTCGCCTGGGCCCGAGACTGGTTACGCGCCCAGATGCAGAAGGAGACGGTTCGTGACCACGTCGACCTCTTCTTCACCGAGCGCGTGCTCGGTGTCCTGGCCGATGACTTCGACCAGCTCAGCGTGGCCCTGTTGGCGGCGCCGGATACCACCGCGGACGATGGCTCGGAGGGCCTGACACAGCAACGTCTGCAGCAGTTGCGGCGCCGGTTGACCTGGACCTTCAGCGGTGAGGTGACCTGGTTCGAACGGAAGACCTACGACTCGCTCTCCCACGAGGCCAACAAGGCCATGAACCTGAACTCCTATATCGGACTCATGGGTTCGAGCGTGGAGGTGCGAACCACCGCCCAGGGCCGGATGCTGGTGCCGTCGTCGGCTCCCGAGGCGGTCACGATCCCGGACGCGGACTTCCTGCTCACCCTGGACGCCGACAGCATCCTGCTGCCGGAGTACTGCATCCGCCTGGTACACGTGATGACCACACCGGGCAATGAGCGGATCGCGGTCATCCAGACGCCCTACTCCGCATTCCCCGGGGCCGGATCGCGGTTGGAACGCCTCGCCGGTGCCACCACCGACATCCAGCACATCGTTCATCAGGGGATGAGCTACTACGGAGCGACATTCTGGGTGGGCGCCAACGCCGTGATCCGCAAGCGAGCACTGGACGACATCGTCGTCGTCGAGCATGAAGGCAATATCGACGTCCGGCGCTATGTCATGGACCGGACCGTCATCGAGGACACCGAGTCCAGCCTGGATCTCGTGGTGCACGGCTGGACCCTGCTGAACTATCCGGAGCGGCTCAGCTATTCGGCCACGCCACCGGACTTCGGCGCCCTGGCGATCCAACGGCGTCGGTGGGCCAACGGCGGGTTGCTGATCCTTCCCAAGCTGCATCTGGTGCGCCGGGCTCGGCAGATGCGCGGCGAGGTGGGCGGTGGGATCCAGACGCTGATGCGGGTGAACTACCTGGTCTCGACCTGCTGGAGCAGCCTGGCGGTGCTGTGCCTGCTGTTCTTTCCCTTCAGCAGCAGACTACTGAGCCCGTTGGTGGTGGTGATGGCGCTGCCGTACTTCGTGCTGATGGCCTGGGACCTGAAGCGCTGCGGCTACCGGCGTACCGACATCTTTCGCGTCTACGGGCTCAATCTGATCCTGCTGCCGGTCAATCTGGCGGGGGTCTTCAAGTCGCTGGGGCAGGCTGTCACCGGGCGGCGAATCCCGTTCGCGCGTACGCCGAAGGTGGCCGACCGCACCGCGACGCCGCTGCTGTTCGCGGTGGCGCCGTTCGTGATCATCGGGTTCTCGCTACTGACCACGATCCGCGGGATCGAGCACCAGTACTGGGTCAACGCGGCGTTCGCGGCCTTCAACATGCTGACGGCCTCGTATGCGGTGGTTGCGCTGATGGGGGTGCGGCACACGCTCGTCGACACCGTGCTCGGAGTCGTGGAGCGGCTGCATGTGGTGGATCGGAACCCCGAGGAGGTGTCGCCGGTTCGTCGACGTCGGAAGAGCTCCGAGCTGTCGCCGGGAGGCGTCCCGGCCTGGAACGAGGTCATCTACCGTGGGGTCGCCGCCACCACTACCGGCGAACATGCCAGCGCAGGACCCGGTTCGTTCCGGATCCTGGCCAACGGAATGCCCGAGGTCTCCAGCGTGACGGCGCCGGCTTCCGACATCGTCTGAGCGCCGGCTCGAGTCAGATATCGCGGAACGGTTCGATATTGGCGCCCAGCAGATTGAGTCGGTCGGCCAGGTCCTCGTACCCTCGGCTGATCACGTAGGTCGAGCGGAGCACCGAGGTCCCCTTCGCGGCCAGCATGGCCAGCAAGATCACCACCGCCGGGCGCAGCGCCGGAGGGCAGACGATCTCGGCGCCGGAGAACCGGGTCGGGCCACCGATCATCACCCGGTGTGGGTCGAGCAGCTTGACGTCGGCGCCGAGCTTGTTGAGTTCGACCAGGTAGATCGCCCGGTTCTCGTAGACCCAGTCGTGCAGCAGCGTGTTGCCCTCGGCCACCGCCGCGATCACCGCGAAGAACGGCAGGTTGTCGATATTCAACCCGGGGAACGGCATCGGATGGATCTTGTCGTTGGGTGCCCGCAGGTCCGAGGCATGGGTGGAGATGTCCACCAGACGGGTGTGCCCGTTCGCGGCCAGGTACTCCTCGCTCATCGAGTACTTGAAGCCCATCTCCTCCAGGGTGGCCAACTCCACCTCGAGAAACTCGATCGGGCAGCGCTTCACGGTGATGGACGACTTGGTGACGATCGCCGCCGCCAACAGCGACATCGCCTCGATCGGGTCTTCGCTGGGCGCATAGTCGACGTCCACGTCGATCGTGTCGCAGCCCCGCACCCGCAGGGTGGTGGTGCCGATCCCGTGGATCTCCACCCCGAGTCGCTGCAGGTAGAAGCAGAGGTCCTGGACCATGTAGTTGGACGAGGCGTTCCGAATCACCGTCTCACCCTGGTAGAGCGCGGCGGCCATCAGGGTGTTCTCGGTGACCGTGTCACCACGCTCGGTCAACACGATGGCTCGCCGGGGGGCGACGGCCCGATCCACCGTGGCCTGATATGAGCCCTCGGTGGCGTGCACCTGCAGACCGAAGGCCCGCAGCGCCGACATATGTGGTTCGACCGTGCGCTCACCCAGCTGACATCCACCGGCATAGGGCAGGTCGAACCGGTCGGCCCGATGCAGTAGGGGACCGAGGAACATGATCACCGAGCGGGTTCGGCGGGCCGCCTCCTCGTCGATGGCGTCGAGCCGCAAGACGGGCGGCGGCACGATCTCGAGGTCACCCTCGTCGTTGAGCCATCGGGTGCGCACGCCCAGCGAGGTCAGCACCTCGAGCAGCCGGTTCACCTCCTCGATCCGGGCCACCTTGCGCAGCGTGGTCCGGCCCTTGTTCAGCAGCGAGGCGCACAGCAGGGCGACACCGGCGTTCTTCGAGGTCTTCACATCGATGGAGCCACTGAGAATCGTGGGGCCGGTCACCCGAAGATGGGTCGGACCCGCTCCGAGGGCTACGATCTCCGAGTCCACCGCTGCTCCGATCCTGGCCAGCATCTCCAGGGACAGGTTCTGGTGGCCCTTCTCGATCCGATTGATCGCACTCTGGGAAGTCCCGAGTTTCTCGGCGAGTTGGTGCTGCGTGAGGCCCCGGTGCTTGCGGGCGTCCCGGATGAGGTTCCCGATCCGGCCCTTGTAGTCCTCGGTCATGACGCACACCCTATCTCATATGTGAGATAATCAAGAGTAGGCATGGGCGAGTCATGACCCGGCATCACCCTGGTCACTGTGCCCCGGTTCGGCACGTCCTACACCTCGAGGCGTGTCGCGTGTGACACATCGAACTCCGATAGGTCCTTTCCGTTCTCGAGAGCGATGGGTCGGTGGAGATAGCCACCTCCGACCGTGTTTGCATGGAGCGCATGACAGATCACCAGGCAGAGCACCTGGGAGAGGATGGGGGAGAATCAGTGACCGCAACCGACTCGTCACCGAACTGCTTCTTCAAGCCGCTGGGCGAGGGCAGGTTCCTGGCCACCGAGCACACTGGCGGGGCCTGGGACGTCGCCACCCAGCACGTGGCGTCCTCATTCGGATTGTTGACGCACTGCATCGAGGTCGACCGGGACACTCGCCGGGGGAACGACCTGATGCTGACCCGGCTCTCCTACGACATCCTCGGCACGATGCCGTTGACCGAACTCGAGGTCGAGGTCGAGGTTCTCCGACCGGGCCGGAGCATCGAACTGGTCGAGGCCGTGCTCAGCGTGGACGGGCGGCCGGCGGTACGGCTGCGGGCCTGGCTGCAGGCGGGGCAGGACACCTCGGCGGTGGCCGGTCATGAGTTCGATCAGATCCCGGCCCCCGGTCGGGTGCCGGTCTTCCCGATGTCGGAGGTGTGGCTCGGTGGAACCATCGAGGCCGTCGAGGTGCATCGCGACGAGCGAGGACCTGGACGCGCTGTGGCCTGGATACGCACCGCGATCCCCCTGGTGGGGGAGACCCCGGTCAGCGATCTGGCGCGGCTCACCGGTCTGGTCGATATCGCCAACGGCATCGCAGCGAGGGTGGATCCTGCCGAACTGCAGTTCCCCAATCTGGACCTGACCGCCCACCTGTTGCGACAACCGCACGGTGACTGGCTGGGGTTGGACACCCGCGTCGCCTTCGGGCCTGACGGGGTGGGCCTGACCAGTAGCGTGCTGCACGACGAGGCGGGGCCGTTCGGGACCTCGGAGCAGATCCTCACCCTCCGCACTGTCGGTGCCGGCGCATAGGCTCGCCCGGTACGCAGCACCGGTAGCCGTCTCGCTCGATCCCAGGAGATTCCATGACCCAGGACCCGCACCGCGCCGACTCGCACGACCTGATCAGGGTGCGGGGGGCGAGGGTCAACAATCTCAAGGGCGTCGACGTCGAACTGCCCAAACGCCGGTTGACCGTCTTCACCGGGGTCTCCGGCTCGGGCAAGAGCTCGCTGGTCTTCGGCACTATCGCGGCCGAGTCCCAGCGACTCATCAACGAGACCTACAGCGCCTTCGTCCAGGGGTTCATGCCCAGCCTGGCCCGCCCGGATGTGGATCTGCTGGACGGGCTGACCACCGCGATCCTGGTGGACCAGG
This sequence comes from uncultured Nocardioides sp., assembly GCA_964396585.1. Lineage (GTDB taxonomy): Bacteria > Actinomycetota > Actinomycetes > Propionibacteriales > Nocardioidaceae > Nocardioides. The sequence continues at coordinate 11,358 of CAYNFY010000052.1, read as the reverse complement.
AGCGGATGGGCGCCAATGTGCGCTCCACCGTCGGCACGGTCACCGATGCCAATGCCATGCTCCGGGTGCTGTTCAGTCGACTCGGAGACCCGCACGTCGGCTCACCGCAGGCTTTCTCGTTCAACGTCGCGTCGGTCTCCGGGGCCGGTGCGGTGAAGTTCACCAAGGGCGGCAAGGAGACCAAGGAGCGGCGGGAGTTCTCCATTACCGGTGGCATGTGCCCACGGTGCGAGGGGATGGGACAGGTCAGCGACTTCAACCTGGAGGCGCTCTTCGACTCCGCCAAGTCGCTCAACGAGGGGGCGCTGACGATCCCCGGCTACTCGATGGACGGCTGGTACGGGCGGATCTTCCGGGGTTGCGGGTGGTTCGATCCGGACAAGCCGATCGGCGAGTTCTCCGAGCAGGAACTCGAGGCGCTGCTGCACAAAGAGGCCACCAAGATCAAGGTCGACGGGATCAACCTCACCTATCTGGGGCTCATCCCGCAGATCCAGAAGACGTTCCTGTCCAAGGATCGGGAGGCGATGCAGCCGCACATCCGCGCCTTCGTGGACCGGGCCGTGGTCTTCACCACCTGTCCGGAATGCGAGGGGACCCGGCTCAGCGAGGGGGCCCGGTCCTCGAAGATCGCCGGGATCTCAATCGCCGATGCCTGCCGGATGGAGATCAAAGACCTGGCCGCCTGGGTAGACGGTCTGGATGCGCCATCGGTGGCTCCGCTGCTGACCGGGTTGCAGGAGCACCTGGACGCCTTCGTCGACATCGGTCTGGGCTACCTCTCCCTGGAACGTCCCTCGGGCACGCTCTCGGGGGGTGAGGCGCAGCGGGTCAAGATGATTCGGCACCTGGGGTCCTCGCTGACCGATGTGACCTACGTCTTCGATGAACCCACCGTAGGGCTGCACCCGCACGACATCGAGCGGATGAACCAACTCCTGTTGAGCCTGCGCGACAAGGGCAACACGGTGCTCGTCGTCGAGCACAAGCCCGAAACGATCGCGATCGCCGACCACGTGGTCGATATGGGCCCGCTGGCCGGATCCGGTGGCGGTGAGGTCTGCTTCGAGGGGACCTTCGAAGAGCTGCGAGCCAGCGACACCCTCACCGGGCGACACCTGGATCACCGGGCACGGCTCAAGGAGTCGGTCCGGGAACGCACCGGGGCACTGGAGATCCGAGGCGCCGACACCCACAACCTGCGTGATGTCGATGTGGATGTCCCGACCGGGGTGCTGACCGTGGTGACCGGTGTCGCCGGATCGGGCAAGAGTTCGCTGGTCCACGGTTCGCTGGGTGGTCGGGAAGACGTGGTGCTGGTCGATCAGGGTGCGATCAAGGGGTCTCGTCGCTCCAACCCCGCCACCTACACCGGCCTACTGGAGCCGATCCGCAAGGCGTTCGCCAAAGCCAATGGGGTCAAGCCTGCCCTGTTCAGTGCCAACTCCGAGGGGGCCTGTCCCACCTGCAAGGGCGCCGGGGTGATCTATACCGACCTGGCCATGATGGCCGGGGTCGCGACCGTATGCGAGGAGTGCGAGGGCAAGCGGTTCCAGGCCGAGGTGCTGACCTATTCCTTCGGCGGGCAGACCATCCACGAGGTGCTCACCATGCCGGTGGCGGAGGCTTCAGCCTTCTTCAGTGAAGGAGAGGCCAGGATCCCGGCCGCCGCCAAGATCCTGGCCCGACTGGTCGATGTCGGTCTTGGTTACCTGACCCTGGGGCAGCCGCTGACCACCCTGTCCGGAGGGGAACGGCAACGGCTCAAGCTGGCCACCCAGATGGCGGAGCAGGGCGGCACCTACATCCTCGACGAACCCACCTCGGGGCTGCACCTGGCCGATGTCGACGGTCTGCTGGGATTGCTCGACCGGCTCGTCGAGGCGGGCAAGACGGTGATCGTGATCGAGCACCATCAGGCCGTGATGGCCCATGCCGACTGGATCATCGACATCGGGCCCGGTGCCGGTCATGAAGGCGGCACGGTTGTCTTCGAGGGCACCCCACAGGAGTTGGTGACCGACGCCGGCACCCTGACCGGTCAGCATCTCAAGGCGTACGTGAAGGCCTGATCGGTGAAGGCCTGATCGGCGAGCGCGGGCGAGGTGCCCTCGAAGGTGTTGGCGCCCTACTGGGTGGCCAGACCCAACTTCCGGAAGTGATCCAGCATCATCGGGAAGGCGTCGGGGGCGAACCGCCCCGGGCGGTAGGTAACCGCCTTCAGGTCACCGGTCCAGGCGAAGGTTCCGTGCTTCTCGTGCATCGACCACAGCACCGGGGAGCGGCGGGCGATGCCGATGTTGAGACCGTTGAAGGGAACCAGCCAGGTCAACTGGGCGAATTCGTTGGCCGAGACCACCTCGACCCCATCCAGCAGGATGTCGACCAGCCAGCGCCCGCCACCGGGCGCAGTCACCCGAACCGTGATCCGGCGGGTACCTTCCGGGACCGGTATCGGGCCGGTACTGAGCGTGGGGCCGAAGGCGTTCTGGGCGAAGACGACGGCACCGTCCTCGACGTAGAGCACATATCCGGCCTCCTGCCCGCCGTGCGCGACCAGCACACCCTGATCGCCGGTCGTGTAACCGTCGAGTTCTACCTCGATCTCGAAGCTGCGCCCGTCGATCAGCGCTGCGGAGCGGAACCGTTCGACGGTGCCGAGCTCGGGCAGGAGCAGTGTCTCGGCGCTGAATCGCTCCTCGCTGGGTGGACGCTGGAACCAGTGCAACGGGGTTCCGTCCGCCATCGGGAGCACCTGATTCTTCTCGGCCGCCGCATCCCAGGCGGCCACGAGTTCGGCCAGCAGTTCCGGATGAGTGGCCGCCAGGTCTCGCATCTGGGTCTGGTCGCTGGCCAGGTCGAACAGTTCCCATCGGTCCGAGGTGAACGGGGTGACCGGCTTGCGTACCGCTACCGCCTCGAACCCGTCCCGGTAGTAGGCCCGCTCGCCGAAGCACTCCAGGTACTGCTCGGTGTGCGGGGTGGGCGCTGCGGCATCGCGCAGGTTCTCGACCAGCGACCGGCCGTCCAGTGGTTTGGCCGCCAGCCCGTGACGCTCGGTGGCTGGAGACACCCCTGCCAATTCCAGCAGGGTCGGCATCAGGTCGGTGACATGCGCGTATTCGGCGCGGATCTCGCCGCCCACCTCGACCAGCCCCTGGGGCCAGGAGACCAGGCAGGGCACCTGGTTGCCACCCCGGAAGGAGGAGAACTTGTGCCGCCGGAAGGGGGTATTCGAAGTGCTGGCCCAGCCCATCGGATTGGCCGGCCAGGTGGTCGGGCCACCGATCTCGTCGATCCGAGGCAGGTCGGCCGCGATCCGCTCGGCCAGGGTCACCTTGGAGGAGGCGTGCATCGCGGCCAGGTGGTTCATCTTGCCGACGTCACCACCGCCGTCGGCGGCTCCGTTGTCGGCAAGGAAGACGAAGATGGTGTTCTCCAGTTGACCCACCCGAGCCAGCAGGTCGCGGATCCGCCCTACCGACTCGTCGATGCTGCCGACCATGGCAGCGAAGACCTCCTGGTAGCGGGCCGCCAGCCGCTGGCCGTCCGGGCTCAGATCGGCCCAGTCCGGAACGTCCGGCCCGGTCTCGTCGCTGACCGGGGCCATGACCGCATCCTGATCGATCAACCCGAGTTCCTGCTGTCGGGCGAACCGCTCGGCGCGGACCTCGTCCCAACCCCGGTCGTAGGCGCCCCGGAACCTGGCGATGTCCTCGGCCTTGGCATGCAGCGGGGTGTGGGTGGCGGCGTGGGCGAAGTACATGAAGAACGGCTTGTCGGGCTCATCGGTGACCGCATCGGCGATCATCCGCTCGGCCCGTTGGGTCAGGTCATCGGTCAGGTAGTAGCCCTCGGGGTAGGAGTCGACGTCGACCGGGTTGTTGCCCTCATAGAGTTGGTGCGGGTGAAAGAAGTTGGTCTGGGCTTCGAGGAATCCGTAGAACTGATCGAAACCGCGCTGGGTCGGCCAGGAATGGCGGTCGCTGCCCGGCCCGAGGTCGGACTCCTTGCACAGGTGCCATTTGCCGATCATCAGGGTGGAGTACCCGGCGTCGCGGAAGCTCTCGGCCAGGCTGGGTTGGTTGGCCGGCAGCTCCGAGGCATAGCCGGGGAAGCCGGGGTCGACATTGCACACCGCACCCACTCCCATCGAATGTGCGTTGCACCCGGTCAGCAGCGCCGCCCGGGTCGGGGAGCAGGTCGGCGTCACATGGAAGTTGGAGAGCCGCAGCCCTTCGTCGGCCACCGCGTCCAGGTGGGGGGTCGGGATCTCGGATCCGAACGGGCCGATGTCGGAGAAGCCCAGATCGTCGACGATCATCACGACGACATTGGGGGCACCGGCCGGCGGCGTGGGGCGCGATGGCCACGACGGCTCGGAGGTGGAGAGCGAGGTCGTGATGCGACCTGCGAAGGACGAGGGATGAGTGCTCACGAGATCGAGACTAAGGCACTGTCTTAACGGCTGGCAAGCGAACTCCCGACCGGCTCGGATACGGTTCCGCAGGTGACCAAGGATGCGAAGGAAGCTCTCGTCGCGGTGGCTGAGCACCAGTTCGCCGAGCACGGTGTGGACGGGGCGTCGCTGCGAGACATCGCCCGCCTAGCCGGCCAGCGCAACAACTCGGCGGTCCAGTACCACTTCGGGGGACGCGAGGGTCTGGTGCTCGAGGTGTTCCGGCGCCGGATGGACCAGATCACCGACGCGCGCCGGACCTTCATCGAAGAGGCTGAGCAACGAGGGAGGGGATCCGACCTGCGCACGCTGCTGGAGGCGGTGGTACTACCGCTGGTCGACCACATCAGGAGCATCGGTCCCGGGTCCAGTTACGCCCAGTTCATGACCCGAGCCTCCGGTACCGCTGGATTCGACGCCTCCGACTTCGACGACGAACGCTTCGCCGAGTCCCGAGCCATCCAGGGCGAATTGGCGCGTCGCACCATCGAGCAGCTGTCCCATCTGGAGGCGGCGACCGCGATGACCCGACTGCAGCTGATGCTGCACATGGTGGTGTCGGCGCTCGCGGCCTTCGAGCAGAATTGGAGCCGGGGGCTGGCGGACGTCACGGACCTGGACCGCACCGTGGGGCACCTGCTGGATATGAGCCTCGGGGCCCTGCTGGCGCCGGAGTCGACCACCGGAGCGCAGGAGCCGGGGTGAGCCCCCGACTCCTGCGCTTTGGATCGCTCAGCCGACGCCCTGAATGACGTCATCGGTCACGGTGATGCCCTCGGCCAGAGTGACCACCTGCTCATCGCTCAAGCCGATGTCACCCCACACCTGGATGTCGACCGGGTGCCCGTTGTCGGTGTAGGAGAGCACTCGGGTGCCATCGTTGTCGTCGGTGCTCCAGATGGTTCCCGGCTGACCGTTGACCTGGACCTGGGTCCCGGACGACGGGGCCCCGGCATCCTTGGAGTGCAGCATCACGGTGATCCGGTGGGAGAACTCCGCCTTCGCAGTGCCCTTGTCTCCCGGGGGAGCGATGACGAGCGCCCCGGGATCGGAGTTCACCACCGTGTACCCATTCGGGACCGTAGCCACCTGGAACCCCTGAGGCTGAGTCCCGGTGTAGGCGACCAGTCGCAGACCGTCCTGTTCGGGGCCGGCGGTCACTCCGGTGCTCGGGGAGGCCTGGTCCACGCCGGTAGCGGGACCGGAGCCGGCCCCGTTCAGAGCGGTCACTCCCAGCACTCCAGCCACCGCCAGGGCGCCGAGAACGCTCACCGAGCGCGTGTACCGGGTACGGCGTACCGAGCTGCGTCCACGGATGACGTCCTCGCGGACCTCGGAGTCCGTAGCGGGCTCGGAGACTGGCGATCCCAGTGAACGCAATCGAGTCAACAGGTTGTCGTCGGACATGTCAGATTCCTTCGGTTGGGTCGGGTACGGGGGCCTCAGCGGACGCCGGAGGCCTGGGCGAGGGTGTTGCGTAGCTTGGCCAATGCCCGAGCGGCCTGACTCTTGATCGTTCCCGTCGAGCAGCCCAGGAGCTGGGCCGTCTCCTCGACGCTGAGGTCCTCCACGTAACGCAACGTGACCACCGCCCGCATCCGGGGCGGCAGCGCACGCAGCGCCTCGAGGAGATGGTCGTCGGACGACTCCGGTCCGGGCACGGGTAGCTCGGGAAGTCGTTCGACGGACCGTTCTCGGCGACTCACCGGCCGGCGTCGGTGATCGATGAACGCATTGAGCAGGGTGCGCCGGGTGTAGCTCAGCGGATTGCGTTGGGCCTGGGCCCAGCGGCGGTATACGCGGCTCAGGCACTGCTGCACGAGATCCTCAGCCAGGTGGGTGTCCCCGGCCGTCAGGGTGGTGGCCCAGCGCACCAGACCATGTCGGTGTTCCCGCACGAAGGCGCTGAACTGGACTTCCGCTGCAGACTTCACCAAGTCCCTCTCTGTGACCGAACTGTCTGTCGGTCACACCGATCCAACGCGATCGGTATCACCGCAGGTTGCATCCGGCCCGAGATTTCTCGCCGACCCCCGGATCGCGCGGTGCGGATCAGTCGAGTACCACCAACTCCGAGGTGGCTCTGGTCATCGCCACGTAGCGGTCGACTGCACCGCGAACTCCCGCACCGAACTGGGCCGGGCGTACCAAGACCACCAGGTCGAACTCGAGTCCCTTCGCCGCCGACGGGTCCAGGCAGTGCACTCGGGATGAGTCACCCGACCAGGCCTCGCCGATCACGCACGCCTGTCCTGTCGGATTTCCGGCCAGCCACTCACGGAGCAGGGGATCGAGCTCCGCGACCACCCCGAACCGCACCGGTACTCCACTGCGCCGCACCGAGTCCGGCACGTTGGCATCGGGCAGCAGGGACTGGATCTCCCGCCCGGCGACCTCCATCACCTCCTGTGGAGTGCGGTAGTTGACGCTCAGGGCGACCCGCCGCACATCCCTCAACCCGATCCGGGAAAGGCGCTCCTCCCAGGTCTCGGGGAAGCCCTCGCGTGCCTGCGCCCGGTCCCCGACCACCGTGACGCTGCCGGATGGACACCGAGCGCGCACCATCTGCCACTGCGCATCGGTGAGTTCCTGGGCTTCATCGACGATGACGTGCGCGAAGGGCCCCTGGAGGCGTTCAGGGGACTGCGCCAGCGCGTCGGACTGGTCTGCCAGTCCCGCCCGCAGGTCCGCGCCCGTCAGCATGGTCAGCACCGAGGCGGAGTCGTAGTCCGCCGCGATCAGATGTTCCACGACCTGGTCCATCTGGCGCCGTTCGTCGGCGACCCGCGACTCCGCTCGGTGCCGTCGCCGGACCTCGTCGGGGTCCCCGACCCGCCGGCGCGCGGCGTCCAGCAACGGGATGTCTGCGGCGGTGAATCCGGTCGGGTCCTCGCGTTGCAGGGACCGCACCTGGTCGGGAGTGAGTTCGGGCGCGCAGCGCCGAAGGTAGGCCGGTACCGAGTACAGGTCCGCCACCACGTCGCTCGGTTCGAGTAGGACCCAGCCTCGGCTGAAGGTCTCGGCCAGCACTCGGTCGCGTGCCAGCGCCTGCCGAAAGCCAGCAGGGTCGACGTCCGATCGGCCGTCGGCATCGGGTGCCTGCCAGTCGATCGAGGCCTCCGCCTCGCTGAGCCGACGCTCGAGGAGGAGATCCAGCAACACCTCCCACACCTGATCGCGTGCCTGGTTGTGCGGCATCGCCGGATCCGCCTCTCCGAAGGCATCGGCCCAGTCGGTAGCGGTGACGATTGCCGATCCGTAGGGAGTATCGACCTCGACCGTGACTCGCGGGGGCTCCTCATAGAGGGCCACCGCCGGTTCTATCCACTCGGGAGCACCGCACCCGGACTTGAGCGCGGCGACCACCGGGTCGGGTTCGGGCGGAAGTGCCGCTCCGCCGGGCACCAGATCGGCCAAGGTGCAGGTGGACACGCCCTGTTCGCCGAGTGCCGGAAGCACGTCGGAGACCCAGGCCAGATACCCGTGGCTGGGGCCGATGAAGAGCACCCCACCCTGGGCCGAACCCACCCTGGGGTCGGCGTACAGCAGGTAGGCGGCCCGATGGAGCGCCACCACGGTCTTGCCGGTTCCCGGTCCGCCGTCGACCACCAGTGCCCCTCGAGACGTACTCCGGATGATGGAGTCCTGATCGGCCTGGAGCGTCCCCAGCACGTCCTGCATCCGCGTCGACCGGCCGGCACCCAGGGAGGCGATGAATGCCGAGTCCTCGTCCAAGGCCAGTGGCATCACTCGGGCGGCGAGGTCGAGTGCCTCATCCCAATAGTCGATGATCCGGCCCGCCGACCATCGGTATCGGCGACGACTGGACAGCCCCATCGGACACGCCGAGGTGGCAGCGAAGAAGGGCTCTGCCGCCGGGGTCCGCCAATCCACCAACAGCCGATCACCCGACCGATCAGCGAGGCCCAGCCGCCCCACATAGACGGGGTCCGAGCCATCGGCCGGAACCATCCGACCCAGACACAGGTCGAACGAATGGCGCTCCAGCAGGCCCAACCGGGCGCTGAGCCGGCGCACCTCCTGGTCTGCATCGAGTGCGGCCTGGCCGCTCCCGGCCGGTCTCCGGCGGGCCTCGCTGAGCCGCTCGGTCAGTTCGTCACGCAGCGCCTCCAGCGCCCGCTCGATCCGAGCGAAGTGCCTCTCGTCGGCTCCCACCAGCTCGGCGCTCGCCTTGGCCTGCGCCGATCCGGGGAGGGCGAATGCCGACGACGGCGCGGCGTGGTCATCGGATCTAGCCACCTGAACTCCAAGCATCGTGGGCTGGGACAGCGTCGATTGTGAACCGACCTGGGGGCCTTGAAACAAGCCCCCCTCTCGCGTATATCTTGGAAGTGGAAGGTGCTGATCCGGCACCGTGGCGAACCAGTCATTCTCGTGTCGATTTGGGGTGACCTTTCCCGAGTCCCTTTCCATGTCGCTGGTGTCTGGTTACCGTCGAGCATATGAACACCATCAGCGGCAGCTACCGGTACCTGATCGTCGGCGCGGGAATCGCCGGCGCAGCAGCCAGCCGCGGAATCCGCACCGTCGACCCCGACGGCAGTATCGGCCTGTTCGGGACCGAGCCCGATGCCCCGATCTATCGCCCCGATCTCTCCAAGACGTTGTGGTGGAAGCCGGTGATCACGCTCAAGACCTCCGCCCTGTCTATCGTGGACGCGGACCTGCATACGAACACCACAGTGGTCGCCATCGACCCGGAACGACACCAGGTGCGGCTTGAGGACGGCGGCGTGGTCGGCTACGAGCGACTGCTGCTGGCCACCGGGGCGGCGCCGCGCACCACCGATCTGGCTCCCGGACCCCGAGTGCTCTATTTCCGCACCGTGGCCGACTACCGGGCACTGCGCACCCTGGCACCGGCCGGCTCGCATGTGGTGGTGGTGGGCGGCGGGTATATCGGGTCCGAGATCGCCTCGGCGCTCTGCGGCACCGGGGTCTCGGTCACCATGATCATGGACACGGACCTGATCCAGGAGCGGATGTTCCCGCCCGGCTTGGCCGCCACCATTACCGAGGACTTCGCCCGTCGTGGGGTGAGACTGGTGCACGGGAGCGTGTCCGGCGGGTCGACCCATGCCGATAGCGTCACCGTGCGACTGACGGACGGACGGGAGTTCACCGGGAACGCCGCCGTGATCGGGATCGGGGTCGTTCCGCGTACCGGTCTCGCCGAGGCGGCCGGTCTGCGGCTTGACGCCGCGTCCCATGGCATCGAGGTCGACGAACAGCTACGGACCAGTGCTCCCGATGTCTACGCGGTGGGGGATGTGGCCTCCTATCCGGACTCCAGATTGGGAAGGCGCCGGGTCGAGCACGTGGACGCGGCGGAGACCATGGGTCGGATGGTGGGCGCCAATATGGCGGGCGCGGAAAGGATCTACGAGCACACACCGTACTTCTGGTCCGACCTTTTCGAGGCCGGCTACGAAGCCATCGGCGAGACCGACACCCGACACGAGATGGTCGAGGACTTCGCCGACGACACCTACGGAACCGGAGTCGTGTACTACCTGGACGGAGGGGCGGTCCGCGGGGTGCTGTTGTGGAACGTGTGGGACAGTATCGAACTCGCTCAGGCCGTCATCGAAGAGACCGCCCGGGTACCGGTGGACCCGGCCTCGTTGAAGGGCCGCATCCCGCTGAAGTGAGCCGTGGCGATACCGTGAGGCGTGTTCCACGTGATGTTCCTCGAACCCCGGATCCCGCCCAACACGGGCAATGCCATCCGGATGGTCGCGGGGACCGGCGCCACCCTGCACCTGATCGAACCGCTCGGCTTCGACCTGTCGGCGGCGAAGTTGCGGCGCGCCGGTTTGGACTACCACGACCTCGCCTCGGTCCAGGTGCATCCCGATCTGGAGACCGCGCTGAATTCCGCGCCTCTGCGTGAGTCGCGGGTCCTGGCGTTCACCGCACATGCCGACGGTTGGCACACGGCGGTGAGCTATCGGCCCGACGACGTGCTGCTCTTCGGTCCGGAACCCACCGGACTGTCGGCCGAGGTGCTCGCCCACCCTAGGGTGAGTGCACAGGTCCGGATCCCGATGCTCCCCGGGCGTCGGTCCCTGAATCTTTCCAACTCGGCCGCTGTGGCCACCTATGAGGCCTGGCGTCAGCAGGGTTTCCCCGGCGCTCGGTAGCGACATAGTGCAGGGGGCTTCACCAACCGGTGCGGATCCGCCCGGTCAAACGATCCTGAGCGGCGGGTGGTGCGTCGGTCTGGTAGAGCCCGAGCGCTGAGCGCAGTTGCACCCGACCGGAGTAGGGCAAGGACAGGCAACGGCTCGGGATGCGTACCACCAGGGTGTTGGTGGCGGCCCGTCTGCGTACCGACAGGTGACCACGCTTGCCCGTGGCTGCGGAGTCACAGGAGGACTGGGTCGCTTCGTTCCAACTCGACACACTGCGACGCGGTCGGTTCGACCAACTGGCCTGGCCGATGAACTCACCGGAGGCAGTGGTGATCGTGAGGCCGAACACCTGGTCCCAGCCACCCAACCGACCGCTGGCGACCTTGCGGATCTTGACCTTGATCACGTTCGTCGAGCCACGTCGTTGGATCCGTAGGTGTCGCAGATCGACGCTGCGCCGCTGGGCCTTGGTCGCGCCGGTGACGCGCGGCTGGCTGCGCACATCACCGGCCTTGTCCGAGGTCGAGACCACGATTCCGTCGGCAGCCGCGGGTGCCGCCACCAACAGTGGCGCGACCAGGACTCCCGCGCCCAGGCCGAGAGTCAACGATGTCGTTCGCTTCATGGGGATCCTCCGGTGTAGGTACGCGGCCTCAGGCCTCGATGGTGGACACGTCGATCACGTAGCGGTAGCGCACGTCCCCGGCGACGACCTTGTCGTAGGCCGCGTCGACCTGGTCGGCA
>CAYNFY010000051.1:0-30381 GCA_964396585.1 uncultured Nocardioides sp. | reverse complement strand
ACATGCTGGCGACCTGTCGCTCGGCGCGCTTCTCGGCGCCGGCGTCGACATCCGTCGGTCGCCACTGGTGCGGCGGCTGTCCGGGATTCTCCAGGGGCTCGTCCGGGTTCAGGTGAGCCACCGGAAGCCTGTGTTCGTTCTCGTTGGTCACGCTTCCACCTTGGTCTTCTTGGTGCGGGTCGTGTGGGCGGCGATCCACACGGCAAAGGCGACCAGGACGCCGATTCCGCCCAGCCAGGCGAACATGCCCTCACTGACCGGCCCGAGGCTTCCCAGTCCGAAGCCGCCGAAGTTGGGTTGGGTCTCCAGCGACTTCAGGTAGGCGACGATGTCGCGCTTCTCCTCGATCGACAGGTTTCCGTTCGAGAACACGTCCATGGCCTGCGGGCCGGTGAGCATGGCCTCGAAGATGTGCTTGGGGTCGACGCCCTTCAGGGTCGGCGCGTAGCCGCCCTCGGGCATCGCGCCACCGGAGCCGTCGAAGTTGTGGCAGGCGGTGCAGTTGGTCAGGAAGATCTGACCACCGCGGGCGACGGCCTGCTGGCGCTCGGCACTGCTCATTCCCTCGAGGCTCCACTGGTCCTCGGTGGGGATGGCCGGGCCGGGGCCGAGCGTGGCGACGAAGGCGGAGAGCGCCTTGACCTCCTGGTCGCTGTAGACCTTCTTCTTGCGCGGGGCCTGGGCGCTGGGGGCAGCCATCGGCATCCGGCCGGTACCGACCTGGAAGTCCACGGCGGCGGCGCCGACACCGACCAGCGACGGGCCGATCAGCCAGCCCTCACGGGCGGTGGCGATGCCTTCACCGTTGGTTCCGTGACACGTCGAGCAACCGACCACGAAGAGCTCGCGGCCCTGCTTGATCAGTTCGGTGTCCGCCTTGGCCGACTCGGCGTCGGCCGGTGCGAGCACCGTCGAGTTCAGGACGGCGAAGACCCCGCCGGAGAGGAGGAGGGCGACGAGCACCACGGCAAGGCCCGCGAAGGGTCCGCGGCGGTGCCGGGACAACCGTCCCACGGAGCGATTGAGGAAACGCACATTGAGTCCTAGCTAGTCCGGATCAGGGGTTTTCGTTACTGGATCAGGTAGATCGCCGCGAAGAGCGCGATCCAGACGACATCGACGAAGTGCCAGTAGTACGACACCACGACGGCGCTGATCGCCTGCTCATGGGTGAATCGCTTGGCCACATAGGTGCGACCGAGGACGAAGAGGAAGGCCACCAGGCCGCCCGCCACGTGTAGACCGTGGAAGCCGGTGGTGAGGAAGAACATGGTTCCGTAGGCCGAGGAGGAGAGGGTCACCCCGTGGTGGACCAGCTCGGCGTACTCGAGGGCCTGGCCGCCGATGAACACGGCGCCCATGATGTACGTGAGGATGAACCACTCACGCAGGCCCCACTTGGCCACGTTGAAGATCCCGGCCGCCCGAGCCACCTGTCCGCGTTCAGCGGCGAAGACGCCCATCTGACACGTGACGGAGGAGAGGACCAGGACCGTGGTGTTGCCCAACGCGAAGGGGACGTTCAGTAGCGCGGTCTCCTGGGCCCACAGCTCCGGGCTCACCGACCGGATCGTGAAGTAGGCCGCGAAGAGCGCCGCGAAGAACATCAACTCGCTGGAGAGCCAGATGATGGTTCCCACGCTGACCATGCTTGGTCGGTCGTGGTGCCCGTGAAGTCGGGATGCCGGAATCGCAGATGCAGTCGCCACGAGACAGCATTATGGTCGTTGTCGTTCCGGATGACACCCCGACCCCCTGTTTCCGGGAGTGGCGCGCGTGTGGGAGTCCGGTTTCCGGGACCCGGGACCGCTACTTTCTAGGTACACCACGGCGCCAACTTCCGGGCCGCTCCAGAACCGATCGGGCTCGGGGTAGCATGCGCGATGTGACCGACACCACAGCAGTCCGTGACTCAGCCCCGCTGCGGATCGTCGTCTACAGCGACGACGTGAACGTGCGCCAGCAGGTGATCCTCGCCCTGGGGCGACGCCCGCATCCGGAGTTGGCCGAATTCACCTACGTCGAGATCGCGACCCAGCCGGTGTTGTTGCAGAATATGGATGCCGGACACGTCGATCTGGCGATTCTGGACGGGGAGGCCGTGCCGGCCGGAGGCCTGGGGCTGGCCAAGCAGATGAAGGACGAGCTGCGACACTGCCCGCCCATCGTGGTGTTGCTGGGGCGGCCTCAGGACGCCTGGCTGGCCACGTGGTCGCGGGCCGAGGCGGCCGTGTCTCACCCGATCGATCCGATGCGGCTATGCGACACGGTCCTGAATCTGCTGCTGCCGCGAGTGCCCGCCACCCGTTGAGGCGGGAGAGCGGTGTGGCCGACCGGATTGCGGGCCAGCATCGCTCGCCCCGAGGCGGGTGCAAGAATCGACGTCCATGAGCACTACCTGGCCCGAGGTCCTGTCCAGTCTCGTCCGCGGTGACGACCTGAGCGCCGAGCAGACCTCCTGGGCGATGGGCGAGGTGCTCGCCGGATCGGCGACCTCGGCCCAGATCGCCGGGTTCGCGGTGGCGCTGCGGGCCAAGGGCGAGACCACCGACGAGGTGATGGGTCTGTCGGATGCCATGCTCGCGGCCGGAAACCGGATCGAGGTGCCCGGACGCCTGCTCGACGTGGTGGGAACGGGGTCGGATCGTTCCAACTCGGTGAACATCTCGACGATGGCGGCGATCATCGCGGCCGGCGCCGGCGCGCGCGTGGTGAAGCACGGCTCACGTTCGGCGTCCTCGGAGTGTGGTTCGGCGGACGTGCTGGAAGCGCTCGGTGTGCGGCTCGACCTGACACCTGAGCGGGTGGCTGGGATCGCCGAGGAGGTGGGCATCACCTTCTGCTTCGCCGCGGCCTTCCATCCGGCCATGCGGCATGCGGCGGTGCCTCGTCGCGAACTGGGCATCGGCACCACCTTCAACTTTCTCGGTCCGTTGTCGAATCCGGTACGCCCGGGCGCCCAGGCCATCGGCTGTGCCGACACTCGGATGGCGCCGATCATGGCCGAGGTCTTCGCCCGTCGTGGCGTGGACGCTTGGGTGTTTCGCGGCGACGACGGTCTCGACGAGCTCACCACCACCACCACCTCGACCGTCTGGGCGGTGCGAGGCGATGCCGTCGTGTGCGAGGTCATCGACCCGCTCGATCTGGGAATCGCCCGGGCCACGACCGAGGACCTTCGGGGCAGTAACCCGGCCTACAACGCCGACGTGGTGCGACGGACCGTGGCCGGTGAGCCCGGCCCGGTCCTGGATGCGGTGCTGTTGAACGCCGGGGCGGCGCTGGCCATCCATGGCCAGGTGCCGGGCACCGTGCGCGAGGCGCTGGCGGTAGGTGTCGAGCGAGCCCGCGAGGCGGTCTCCTCAGGTGCTGCCCAGCGCGTCCTCGATGACTGGGTGGCGGCCTCCTCCAGCTGATCGGTATCGGAGCGCCTCAGTCGCGACAGCCCGTCACCGGGCATCCCTGCGGAGGCATCGCGACCCGGGTCGTGTCATCCTTCGCGGTGACGATCCAGCCGAGCACGTGGGTCAGGTTGTAGAGCAGCGCGGAGTCCTTGGGCAGCAATGCCGCGCGGGGAGCCAGGCGTTCGAGCACCGGTATCCAGCCAGGTTGCAATCCGCCCAGGATCCGAGCGTTCTCGATCTCCTCGTCGCTCATCATGTCGCCGTACCCGTGGATCGGGACGTCCAGGCGTGAGAAGCGGTACATGGAGCGACTGCCGGTCGTCATGTCGGTGAGCAGCACGCTGTGGTCCGGCAGATCCGCCAGGGCGCGATCCAGCCAGCGGTAGTCGGTGTCCTTCTGAAGCTGATAGCTGCCGGCCATGGCGAAGGCGACGGCGAGCGTGACCGCATAGCTGATCCAGGCGGTGAGGATGTCGCCGCGACGGCCTCTGTCGACTCGACCTACGCTGGGGCCGAGTAGCCAGGCGAGCATGACGGCTCCGCCCGCCGCGGCCAGCGGGAGCGTGCGCTGGCTGTAGCCGAGCAGCACCATCAGGGCGAGCACCATGCCGAGGTCGAACCACGCGGCCCGGCCACGCCGGGTGAGCACGACCAGGCAGGCCAGTACCGGAAGTGCCGCCACGATCGGAACGACGCTGGTGAAGTCCGGGGGATTCCATTCGGTGAAGTAGTCGGAACGGCTGTTCACCAGGAGCACGGCGCCGAAGAGTCCGGGGCCTACCGGAGTGAGCAGGGTGGACAGCAGGCCGAGCACCGGTGCCGCCGCCAGCTTCAGCAGTCGTCGTGGGGGGTGACGTCGATCCAGGGCCATCCCCAGGAGCGCCGCCATCGCGATTCCCAGGCCGACCGGCCACATTCCGTGCAGCATCGCCCACACCCAGAACCCGGGCACCAGCCACCACCGCACCTTGCCGTCCCGGTAAGACTGCAGCCAGGCACCCACCATGAGCGTGAACAGCACCAGACTGATCACCTGCGGGCGGGCCGACATCGACGACAGGCTCCCGACGAAGACCAGGGCGGTCAACGGCGCGGCCACGGTGGCCGGGGCATGGCGCCGAGCGCATAGGAAGACGCACAACAGAAAGGTCAGGACCTGCAACGCGCCGTACCAGGAGACCGCCACCAGCCCGTCGACCTGGTTGAGCCAGCTCATCACGACCTGGCTCAGCCACTGGGTGGGCAGCCAGTCGTTGGTGTTGAACTGGCTGACGGTGCCCGGATCTGAGGCGCTCCAGTGGTGCCGGAACTCATCGCCGAGGCGTAGATGGAACCAGGTGTCCATGTTCAGCTGGTTGCGGGTGAACCAGCGCGCGACGCCGATCAGTAGCAGGACCAGCAGTATCCGGGGGAGCCAGTTCAGAGCCGTCCGGACCGGGTCGTTCTGTCGCGTCGGTGGTTGCGGAGACTCCTGGCTCTCGGTCCGGACCTCAGACACCGCTCCATGCGTGGTCACCACCGTCGAGAGCGATCCGTCGGTGCGGTGTCCGCTGTCGGGGCGCGACGAGGCCGGGAACGGGTGGAGGAGGCCATGCTCGGCAACCTAGGTGGCCTCTGGCCGGGCGTCCGGGATTGGCCACAATCCTGGCCCGGCGCCGGGCTCGATGGTCCGAACGCACTAGTCCAGGTGAACCATGACTGGTCCGGGGCGGACCGTCGGGTCAGTCCAGACCGATGGAGAAGGCCGACTCCAGGTCGTGCCGGGAATAGGTGCGGAATGCGATGTGGGTCTCGGTGTCCAGCACTCCGGGCACCTTGTTCAGCCGGTCGGCGACCACCGCGGCGATGTCCTCATGCTGGCGCACCCGGACCAGGGTGATCAGGTCGATCTTCCCGGTGACGGAGTAGACCTCGCTGACTCCGTCGATCGCGGCGATCTCACTGGCGACCTCGGGAATGCGGGAGACCTCGGCCTTGACGAAGACGATGGCGGTGATCATGTACCACAGCCTACGGTCATCGAATCGGGCGATGGACAGGTCGGGGCAGGCGCTGCTCGTCGAACGGGGTCAGTTGGAGGCGTGAAGAGGCCACGGCGTCGTGCAATTCCAGATGCTGCCCCGCGCCGTGTACCGGGCAGGTCCACTCACCACTGACCTCGGCCAGTCGGACTCCGGGCTCCTCCAACCAGGCCAGTACCTGCTCGGTCTCCTCGGCGCTGGCTGCCGGGGTGGGTCCGGGCCCACCGGTGACCGTCTCGGCGCTTGCACGCAGCTGAGCCAGGTATTCGTGAGCGTCGGCCCCTGACGGGATCACCCCGGCGGCGGCCAGTCGCCCGTAGCGGACCACATGAACGGCCCAGCGGCCGGTGTCGTCGCGCCTGATGGCGACGAGTTCGGACAGCACCGAGAGCGCGCTGAGACGTTGACCTCGAGAGGCTGCCCGGAGAAACGCGGCGAGCCGATCCCGCTCTACGGCGGCCTGTTCGTATCTCTCTTCGGCCGCCAGCCGCGTCATCCGTTCGGCATACCCGGTGACCACCGTGCTGGGATCGGTCGTCAGGGCCCGTCGGAGCCTGGTGACGGCATCGGCGTAGCGCTCGGCGTCGGAGCCGGCTTCGCAGGGTGCCAGACAACGGCCCAGCTCGGCCAGCACGCAGGCCGTTCCTTGGGGGTTACGCGGCAACCGTTGTGAGCACTGCCGGACCGGGAAGGTGTCGTGCAACGCCGCCATCGCCTGCTCGGCGAGCCTGCGAGAGTTGAACGGACCCAGGTAGTCGGCCTCGTCATCGAGCACCTGACGGACCAGAGAGAGCCGCGGCCACGGTTCCCGGGTGAGTTTCACGAAGTGCAACCCGTGTTGACGTCGTGAACGTCGGTTGTAGCGCGGAGCGTGAGCCGCGATCAGTCGGAGTTCGCGCACCCGGGCCTCCAACCCGGTGGCGCACTCGACCGCGGTGACCGAGGTCGCCAGGGCGACCATCTCGCCGATCCGGCTCCGGGTCTCCGATGCGGTGAAGTAGCTGCGGACCCGGCTCCGCAGGTCCTTCGAGGTGCCCACGTACAGCACCTGCCCGGCGTCGTCCTTGAACAGATAGACCCCCGGAGCATGGGGCAGGTTCTCGGCCAGATGCCGTTTACGACGCTGCGCGGTGCTCACCTTGGCGCTGAACGACTGCAGCTCCTCCAGGGTCTGCACACCGAGACCACCCAGACGTTCCATCAGGCCGTGTAGCACGTCGACCGTAGCGCGAGCATCGGCCAGGGCTCGATGGTTGGGGGTGGTGCCGGCCGAGAAGAGCCGGGCCAGCGAAGACAACTTGCAGTTGGGTGCGTCGTCCCGGGTGATCACCCGACGCGCGAGCCGTACGGTGTCCACCACCTCGAAGTCCGGCCACTCTCGATCCTGCTGCGCGGCGAAGTGCTTCAAGAAGCCCACGTCGAAGGGTGCATTGTGGGCCACCAGAACGGTGCCGACCGCGAATTCCAGGAACGAGGGGAGGGCCTCGTCGATGGTGGGCGCATCGATCACCATCGACGTGGTGATCCCGGTCAGCACCTGAATCTGGAGCGGGATCTCGGATTCCGGGTCGACCAACGTCTGGAACTCGCCCAGTACCTCGCCACCGCGCACCTTCACCGCACCGATCTCGGTGATCCTGGCCCCGGCCGAAGCCGAGGCACCGGTGGTCTCCAGATCCACCACGGTGAAGGTGACATCGCGTAACGGACGCCCCAGCTCGTCGAAGGAATGCTGGACTCCCCACCGGGGGAGAGTGACGGTGCTCATGTCTCGAAAGCTAGAGGAGACCCCCGACACAGGCATCGGGCTCGGGTCATCGTGGCAGGCTTGACCCACTACGCTGAGCACGCTCAAACGGTGTCCACCCCGGTGGGTGGACACCACCGCACGCATCACCTCAAGGAGACGTAGTGAGCCAGGCAGGCAACCAGATCCCCGACCAGACCCATCGGTGGCGGTGCGGCGGCTGCGGGAATCTGACCAGGTTCGACGTCACCAGAACCCGGCGGACCGCCGAGTTCTGGCATTTCGACATGGCCGGTGAGAACCAGGTCGAACAGACCGACCTGCTCGGCGAGACCGTCGAGCAGGTCACCTGCCGATGGTGTGGTCGCGACGACGCGATCGAGCTGATCGACCGGGCCAGTGCGGACACCGCCAGCGATCCCTCGATCCCCACGCCTCCGCAGGGCTGAGGTAGCTCGGTGAGCGCATTGGACGACTTGCCGGCATCGGTCCGGCAACGGGTGGTCGCGCTCACCGCGGAGGTACTGCCGGCGGTCCCGGGTCTGTCGCCCGAGCTGCGCCGAGTGGCCGGGTTCATCGCCGGCCGCCGGGCCCGGTTGGGAGCCGCGACGATCGGCGCCGAACTCGCCGACCCGGAGTTCCTCGGTCATGTCGGCACCCAGCTCGGTGCCGTCCACCCCCTGGAGGAGTCCGATGACCTCGACGCGGCGACCCTCGGGGCGCTGCTGTGGCTGGTGCGGCCGCAGGGGTGGCAAGAGCGTCTGGACGGGGTCCTCGCCGGCCTCGACCAGGCTCCCGAGGAGGAGCAGGCAGAGGTGGCCCGGCTGCGGGCCGAGAACGGTCGGCTGCGGGCCGAGGCAGAGGAACGTACCCGTACTCTGCGGGCCGAGAACAAGACCCGCCTGGAGACGCTGAGGGTCGAGAATGCGGACCTGCGTCGCAAACTGGGTGAGGCTCGCGCCCAGCTGCGTCGACTCGATGCAGAGGTCGGCCGGCTCCGGGGAGAGGGCAGCCAGGCACTGACCGAGACCGAGCAGGCGCGCGAGCGCGCGGAGACCGAGCACCGCCGGCTCAGGGCCCGGATCGAGGAGCTCGAACGAGTCACGACGACACGGCGGGCCGAGGACCGAGGTCGACGTGAGGGCGAGGCGCTCCGGGCCCGTTTGCTGCTGGACACCCTGGTGGATGCCGTGACCGGCCTGCGCCGCGAACTCGCCCTGCCCAGGGTCGACGGCAGCCCGGCGGACCAGATCGCTGCGGAGATCGAGGTCGCCGCACCCGGTACCGGAACCGCGATCCTGACCACGGCTACCCATCTGGAGCATTATCTGGCCCTGCCTCGGGTGCACGTGGTGCTCGACGGCTATAACGTCACCAAGTCCGTCTGGGAGGACACCTCCCTGGAGACCCAGCGCACCCGGCTGCTCTCGCTGCTGCCGGCTCTGGCCGCTCGAACCAATGCCGAGGTGACGGTGGTCTTCGACGCGGCCTCGGTCACGAGCCGACCGATCGTTGCCGTGCCGCGGGGGGTACGAGTGCTGTTCAGCCCACCGGGTGTGATCGCCGACGACGTGATCCGGGACCTGGTCGCTGCCGAGCCGACCGGGCGTCCGGTACTGGTGGTCACCGCCGACGCCGCCGTGGTGCGCGACGTGCGCGCCGATGGAGCCGTGGCGGTGGCGCCGTCGGCGCTGATCTCACTGCTGGCTCGCGGCCTGCGCTAGCCCCGGTCAGGAAGCACGCTGGGCGCGG
The DNA here is from genome assembly GCA_964396585.1 of uncultured Nocardioides sp. GTDB lineage: Bacteria > Actinomycetota > Actinomycetes > Propionibacteriales > Nocardioidaceae > Nocardioides. Next base: position 21,457 of record CAYNFY010000051.1, on the reverse strand, counting down.
TGTGTCGGACCCCTGGGGCACGGTGGGGGCATGACGACGAGAATCGACTGCGATACCTGCCTGGTCCGGGGGCTGCACTGTCATGACTGTGTGGTGACGGTGCTCCTGGGCCCAGTCCCCGAACTGACCGTCGAGGACGACGGAATCCGTGCCCTGGAGGCTTTGGCTGGGGGTGGTCTGGTGCCACCGCTGCGGCTGGTCCAACCGTTGGACTCACCGAGCATCGAGTCGGCCTGAGCACGAGTCGGCCTGAGCACACGTACTGAGTCACCTCGGTCGGGTTCGAATGACGGAGTCTGCTGCACACGATCAGGACAGATGTCTGGGTTGTCTTGGACGCGCTGGAACTCTGACGTACAGTGCAGATCTGACCCCCGAGGAAGTGGTCCATCAGGGCTACGCGGGGGTCGCGCTGAGTCTGGACGGTCCGCCGTTCGGAGCCGGGGAACCAACTTTCTCTGGGGTGAATCCTGGTCAAGGCGTGGACGGGCGGATGCCCGAACATGTGGAGGCCAGGTAGGGCAGGTCGTGCCCGAACCCGACAGCTCACCCGGTAGGTGTACGACAAGCAAGGGAGAACGCCCGATCGTGCTGCACGGCCGGAAGCGAATTGGTGCCGCTATCGCAGGCATCGCCACCATGGCAGTGGTATCCGTCCTCCCCTCGTCGCCGGCTATCGCCGAGCCGACGATCAAGGACGTCCAAGCGAAGGTGGACAGCCTGTACCACCAGGCGGAGGCCGCGCAGGAGCGGGTCAATGACCAAGAGCTGCGCCTGGCCGAGCTGAACAAGGACCTGATCTCGCTGAAGGCCGACGAGAGCCGTCAGTCGGGTCGACTGGAATCGGTCCGCAAGCAGGTCCGCGATTCCATCCTCGACGATTACCTGGGTCGTTCGCTGTCGACGGTCGGTGAGGTGGTCGTCTCCGACGATCCACGTCAGTTCCTCGACCAGTTGTCCACGATGGAGTCGTACAACGACCTCACCGACGGGCTCTACGCCAGCTACGACACCGAGCAGACATCGCTTGAGATCCGGCGCGAGGCCACGGCCTATCGACGTTCCGAGATCACCAGGGCCACCGCCGAGCTCAAGGCCGACGAGGCCGAGATCGACACCCGTCTCGACGAGGCCAAGCAACTCTTGGCCAGTCTTGAGGCGAAGCAGCGTGAGAAGCTCCTCAAGGAGCAGGCCAACGGCGGCATCGACCCGGCCAGCGTGTCGACCAACGCCACCGGCAACGCCAAGAGCGCCATCAACTACGCCATGGCCCAGGTGGGAGACCGCTATGTCTTCGGCGCGGCGGGTCCCGACGCCTGGGACTGCTCCGGGCTGATGATGAAGGCCTGGGGGGCCGCCGGTGTCGCGCTGCCGCATTCCTCGCGGATGCAGAGCGGCATGGGCACTCCGGTATCCACCAGCGCCCTGCAGCCCGGCGATCTGGTCTTCTACTACTCTCCGGTCAGTCACGTGGGCATGTACATCGGTAACGGCATGATCGTGCACGCCGCCAATCCCGGTGCCGGGGTCAAGGTCTCCTCGGTCAACGAGATGCCGATCGCGGGTGCCCGCAGGGTCGGCTGACCCGCGGTTGAGTCGAGCGGTGCGCACCACTCGACCAGGGGAGGATGCGAGAATGCTCCGGTGAGCCGGAGCGAGCACCGAACCGTGTCCTGGTGGGTGCTGGGTAGCGCCGGAATACTCTGGCTCGTCCTGGCACTGTTCCTCGTACCGTGGCATCCGGTACCTGGAGGAACCCCGCCGCCGGTGTCCGCCGCCGAGATCTTCAATGACACCTACCTGCAACGCGCGCATGGCTACGCCACCCCGGTGCGGTATCTAGCTTGGTCCTCACTCGCGGTCTCGCTGGTGGTTGCCGTGCTGCTCGGCTGCTCGTCTCGGGTCAGGGCCTGGATCGGCCGTTGGCGTGGCCCGTGGCCGCTTCAGGTACTCGGCGCGGCCGCCGTGATCAATCTGATCGGATGGCTCCTTACCTGCCCCTTCGGTGTGCTGATCTGGCGACGCCAGGTCGAGGCCGGCCTGAGTGGGCAGGGTCTGGTGGCCTGGTTGCGTGACCAGGCCATCGGTTGGCTCCTTCAGTGGGTGGTGGCGGCCATCGTGCTGGTGGTGGTGATCGGCTGTGCCCGTCGGCTGCCGCGCACCTGGCCGGCCGTTGCCGGGGGAGTGCTGGCCGGGTTGGTGGTCGCCGGCTCCTGGGTCTACCCGGTCCTGGTGGAGCCGTTGTTCAACGACTTCACCTCGCTGCCGTCCGGAGCGTTGCGTACCGAGGTGATGGAGTTAGCCAAGCAGGAGGGGGTGCGGGTCGACGACGTGCTGGTCGCCGACGCCTCCCGCCGCACCACGACGCTCAACGCCTATGTCTCCGGGTTCGGGTCCTCCCGCCGGGTGGTGCTCTACGACACCCTGGTCGACTCGACTCCACCTGCTGAGATTCGCACCGTGGTCGCCCACGAGTTGGCCCATGCCAAGAACAACGATGTGCTGCTGGGCACCGCATTGGGAGCCGTCGGGGTGCTCCTCGCGGTCGCGGCGCTAGGTGCGGTCACCAGTGTTCGGCGCGGCGGAGGCGCATCCTTGAAGGACGCGCGGGCAGTACCGGCGCTGCTGGCTGCCGTAGCGGTGGGCACCGTATTGGTGGCACCGCTGCAGAACGGGATCAGCCGGGCCATCGAGACCCGGGCCGACGTGGTCGCCTTGCAGACCACCGGGGACGGAGCGGGATTCGTGCGGATGCAGAAGCAGTTGGCGGTGCGCTCGCTCACGGATCCGAATTCACCGGCCTGGAGTCGGTGGTGGTTCGGCACCCATCCGGGGGTGCTGCAACGCATCGCGATCGGGCAGCAGTGGGAGCGCTAGCTTGCTGGGTGGGTCTGGGTGCTTATTGTCGTCGGTGGAATCTGATGTCGCCGTTGTCGAGTCGGATTGCCTCATAGTTGTCGTCGTGGGCGAGGTGGTGGTCGTGGGTGCAGAACAAGACGGCGTCGTTGAGGTCGGTCCGGCCACCTTGGCGCCAGGGCACCCAGTGATGCGCCTCACACCATCGACCGGGCATGGTGCATCCTTCGGCGCGGCAGGTTTTGTCGCGTAGGAGGAGCGCGCGGCGTTGGGCTCTGCTGAACAGTCGCTGTGATCGTCCCAGATCCAGCACCTCGCTGGTGCTGCCGAGGACGACCGGGATGATCTGGGCGTTGCATGCCATCCGACGGGCCTCACTGGCACTGATCGTGTCGTTACTGTCGCCGGGCAGGTCGCTGTTCAAAGTCGCGACACCGAGGTTACTGCGCAGGGTGTCGAGGTCGATGGTGACCATGATGGTGGCGGCGTCTCCGCCGTGTATCGGTAGCCGGGTCGGATCGACCGCCTCCAGCAGCGCGCAGAACGCTTCGGCGGCGCGGCGGGGGTAGGGGATCTTGATGTCCCACCTCGCGTCCAGGTCGGGGGCGAGGTTGATCAACGGGTCTTGGGTTGGTCGGTCCCACCGGTCATGGACCCGCGGGTTGGTGAACGCGTTCAAGAAGCTGGCGAGCATCGCCCCGGCGGTGTCGGGCAGGCGTGCGTTCAACGAGCAGGTCCCATCGCCCCGACTTTTCAACGACAACCGGGACTTGTCGCGGGCGGTGCGTTCTTCTTCAGCGAGCCGGCGGCCTTCTTCGATCTCATCAAGTTCGGGTGCGACCACCCTCAACAGGTGTTTGCCGAGGATGTGGAGGTGTTGGGGGTCATGGTCGGTACACAGGTCGACCATATGGGCTTCAGCCCGCGCCAGAACCTCAGGGGCCAGGGTGGCGGGGAGGCGTCGGATCGCGCGGACCACAGTTTTGGCCTGCGCGACGTTCACCCGCCCCTCCCGCAACCCCGCTGTCAGGCAGGGCAACACGGTGAGTGCTTGTGCGAGACGCAGCTCAGCGGCGGCGTCTTCACGCCGTTGATGTAGGTGGGTTGTGGACCAGGCCGCGATGTCACGGGCCCCGGACTCAGCAGCCAGATCGGCCGATCCGATCAGGATCCGGAACTTCAACTCAGCTGTCTCGGCCTCCATGCGTGCTAACAACGACAGGGTCTGGCCTTTGGCGGCCGGAGTCATGAACAACGGGTCCACCTCAGCCACCGCAGCCAGAGACCGTTCGGCATCAACCACCGCGTCGTGGATCAGATCACCCACCCTCGTTCACCGCCTACCGGATCACTCCGCACACACCCTGTGTTCGAACAGATGTTCCCACGAGGGTCCGACGCAACTCACCGCGAATACGGTGGTCCAGGCGCTTCAGCCGCACTTCTCCGGGGAGTCCTTGAGATTGGAGTGGATGTGCCGGCAGGTGTGGTCGAAGAGCGGCACCACCGCCCCCGAGTAGGCCCACACTCCGGCGGTGATCACGGCTGCGATGCCGGCCAGTACCAGGCCGTACTCGACGGCGCTGGCGCCGCGCTCGGTGCGAGGGTGGTCCCGTCTGAGCAACCGGAGTGGGTGGTGGAGCATGGCGAGATCCTTGGATTCGATGGCGAGGGGGTGGGGACGACACAGGCCGCGCCGCGCATGATGCGCAACGCGGCCTGGGGTCAGTGCCGACCCGGGGAAGCCCGGCAGTCAGAGCGTTTAGCTGCTGCAGGACTCGCCCGAGGCCAGCAAGGACGTGTTTTCAGTGGTGATCGATGAGCAGGTACTGGTGAAGGCGTTCTTCACGACCGGACCGAGAGCCATCACGGCCACCACGATGATGGCGGCGATGCCGGCGATCAGCAGGCCGTACTCGACGGCAGAGGCGCCGCGCTCCTCGTCGTCCCTGCGGCCGTGGATGAGCTTGGTGAGGTACTCGATCATTGTCTTCCCTTATTTCTTCCGATGTGACGCTCCGAGGCGTCGGACATGGGTTCGGGGGACGCCCCCTCTGGCTCTCTCAATCCAACAGCCAGGGATGTCCGTTGTGATCGAGCGAGCGGGCAATCGCCGATGGCCCGTCCGGGCCATTTCGGGGGTGGCTCCTCAGAGCTCAAGATGAGACTCAACGGGCCAGTGCGCCCGCCGAACGGCCGGGACGATGCCCGACGGCCTATGTCCGATCAGCCCGGGAACGGGGAGGACGGACCCAACAGGCCCTGCCGCATCGCGGTGACCAGGGCCTGGGCCCGGTTGGCTGCCCCCAGCTTCTGGTAGATCCGGCCGATGTGTGACTTGGCCGTGGACTCGCTCAGGTACAGCCGCCGGGCGATCTGGCTGGCTCCGAGGCCCTCGGCCAGCAGTTGCAGGACCTCGTTCTCGCGTTCCGAGAGCCGGACCGCGGCCGACCCGGCGCGCCGCACCATGGCCGCGGCCAGCCCACTGCACAGGAAGGTGCGGGGTGAGACATGGGCATGCTTGGCGGCGCTGACCACCTGGCGGGCCGGGGCGTCCTTGCCCACGAAGGCGGAGGCCCCGGCCTCCATGGCGGCGAAGATCTGCTCGTCGCCCGAATGCATGGTGAGCACCACCAGACCGGCCTCCGGGGCGGCCCCGCGGATCCGGCGCACGATGTCGAGTCCGGTGCCGTCGGGCAGCTGGAGGTCGGTGACCACCACCTGGGGCCGGGTGCTGCGGTACGCCGACAGCGCCTCAGCGACGCTTCCGGCCTCGGCGACCACCTGAACGGACTCATCACGGGCGAAGGCGGTGCCCAGCCCCCGTCGGATCAACTCGTGATCGTCGACGAGCATGACGGTGGTGGGACTTGTCATCGGGCTTCTTCCTCCGGGAGAGAGTCGTGGAACGGGACATCGTGCGGGCTCATCTGGGTGGGCACGAGATTGACCGACGAACCGATCAGGTGACCCAGGCTCAGTCGGACGGTGGTTCCACCGCGCTCGTTGCCGGTCACCTCGAGCCGGGCACCGACCAGGGCCGCACGCTCGGCCATGATGGTCATCCCGTACGAGTCGGCTCTGCGCGGTCCGAGCCCCACCCCGTTGTCGCTGATCGTGAGCAGGGCCGCGGGCGCGTCCACTCGGCACTCCACCTCGATCTGGCCGGCGTGAGCATGCTTGACCGCGTTGTTCAGCGCCTCTTGGGCGATGCGCCACAACTCGGCCTCCACCTCGTGCCGCAACCGTTCGGTGCGCTCGTCGATCGTGACCGTGATCGGTACCCCCGAGGACTCCGAGAGGTGCCGGGCAAGGGTCGCCACCCCGGCCCCGAGGCTCTCCTGCGCGCCGACCTGGGTGCGCAGAGTGGTCACCGAGTGTCGTACCTCGGCCACCACGTCGCTGATCTGATCGCGCAGCAGGGACAGATCGGCTCGCATCGACTCGGGTGCCTCCGCGGCCAGCACATCGACCAGGTAGCCCATCGAGGCGATCTGCTGGGCGACCCCGTCGTGGATCTCGCGGGCCAGCCGGTTGCGCTCTCCGGCGCTGGCGGCCTCCCGGAGTTCGGAGAACATCAGGGCGGTGTCGACCCGTAGCGCGAGTGGCTCCAGGGTGCCGGCCAGGCGACGCAGTACCGACCGGCTGGCCGGTGAGTCGCTGGGCAGCCGTCCGCTCATCACCGCGACGGTGACCCCCCTGGTGCTCAGCGGGATCGCGAAGTCCGGGCCCCGGAACCTCGGCATCCCGCCCCGCTCGGCCTGCTCGACCAGGACCAGGGGAGGTTCGCCGGAGGTGGAGGCATCGGTGGTCCGGCCGGCCAGCAATAACAACTGGTGGCTGCGCACCCCGTGCAGGTGCAGACTGCGGGTCGGCACCACCGCGCCCACCCGTTCCAGCAGATTCCCGGCCAGTGAGGCCGCGTCCAGCCCGCCGGACAGGTGGGTGGAGAGCCTGGTCAGGTCGCGGATCAGGGCCCGCGCCTCGCGGTACTCCTCGGAGCCGCGGGCTGCGGTCCGCCGAGTCATCCGGGCGAAGGTGGAGGCGAGCAGGCCGACCCCCAGGCCGCACACCAGCCAGGTACAGGCGCCGGCCCAGACACTCGGATCGACATCGCGATCGCCGGCCGCCAGCGCGCCGGTCACCGCGATCGCGACCAGGAGCACGGACTCGATGGTGCCCCGGGTACCGCGATACAGGCCGGCGGCCAGCGGCGGGAAGGCCACGGCCGCCACCAGACTGGGCATGCTCGGGGCGAAGAGTCCGGCCAGCCCGCCTACTCCGATCGCCTCGGCCACCCCCAGCACCAGCACCGGAACCCCGAGCCGGATCAGTACCGAGCAGCTGAGCCATACGCCACCCACGGCGACGAGTCCCAGCAGGGCGTGCTCGTCCTGACTCCACAGGATCGGTGCCCCCAGCACCAGGAACCCGAACAGCCGTGAGGCGAGGACGAGTTCCAGGTGCGGCGGATCGCGCCGTTCCGGGATCAACCGAAGCTCTTCATGATGCTGATCACGGCCGGTCCGAGCACCGCGATGAACAGACAGGGCAAGATGCAGAAGATCAGCGGGATGGTGATCTTGACCGGCACCTGCTGGGCCTTCTCCTCGGCCCGCTGCCGTCGTTTGATCCGCATCTCGCCGGACTGGACGCGCAACACCTGGGCGATGGCGATGCCGAACGCGTCGGCCTGCACCAGAGCGCTGACCAGACTGCGCAGGTCGGCCAGATTGGTGCGCTCGGCCAGCCCACGCAGTGCCACCGCCCGGCCCTGTCCGATCTGCATCTCGCGCAGGACCCGGGCGAACTCCTCACCCAACGGTCCGTCGGTGTTCGCGGCGACCTGTTGCAGGGCCGCGTCGAAGGCCAGCCCCGACTCCACCGAGATGGTGAGCAGGTCGAGCGCGTCGGCCAACTCCTTCTGGATCCGCTCCTGCCGCTCGTAGGCCTTCTGGTACAGGTACAGGTTGGGACCGAAGAAGCCGAGCGCGATGATGGCGGCTAGCACCACCAGCTTCACTCCGGTGCCCCATCCGGCGACCGAGATCACCAGCAGGCCCATCAGGACCCCGGCGCCGGCACCGATCACCTTGCTCGAGATCACCCGGTCGACGGTCCACCCGGGAGGGTTCCCGGCGAGTTCGAGCTTGCGGTGGAATCGGTCGGCGGTGCCCGATCCGGTCAGTCGTCGCCCCAACGCCAGCGCCCGAGCGCTGAGCGGATCCAAGACCCGCTCACCGAAGGGACGGTCGAAGTCCTTGGTCAACTCGTCCGGGACGCCCTTGCCCATCGCCTCGAGCACGGCCAGGCTCTTGCCGACCCCCGTCTCGCCCGCCCCGGAGCGGGGGAGCGCCAGGGCCAGCAGGCCGAGGGCAGTGAAGACCAGCAGCACGCCGAGGAGGAATACGGTCATCAGACGTCCACCTTCACCAGTCGGCTCATCCAGAAGACGCCGACGCTCAGCAGGGTGCCGGCGCCGAGCAGCATCACCCAGCCGATCGGCTCGGTGAACATCGGCTTGACGTAGTCGCCCTGGGTCAGCACCAGATAGACCATGAACAGCGGGGGCAGTGCGCCGAGGACCCAGGCCGACATCTTCCCCTCGGCCGAGAGCGTGGCCACCTGGCGGCGCAGATACTCTCGCTCCCGGATCGTGCCTGCCACGGTGTCGAGCAGTTCGGCCAGGTTGCCGCCGACCTGACGCTGGATTCTGATGGCCAGCACCACCCAGGCGAAGTCCTTGCTCGCGAACCGTGCGGTGATGCCCTCCAGGGCGTCCTCGATCGGCACCCCGAGACGGGTCTCGATCAGCACCCGGCGGAACTCACCGGCCATCGGCTCGCTGCCCTCCTTGACGATGGTGTCCACCGACTGGGCCAACGAGAGGCCCGCGGCCAGGGAACCGGACATCAACTGCAAGGTGTCGGGCAGCGCGGCGTTGAACTTCTTGACGCGCTGCGAGCGGCGGAACCCCAGATACAGCCACGGGCCCACGATGCCGAGAGCCAGGAAGAGCAGGATCACCAGGATCGACCCGCCGCCGATCAGTGCCCCCAGCAGGACGGTCCCGATGAGGCAGGCCGTGTGCAGCAGCAGCCACTCGGAGGAACGTAGCTCGCTGCCCGCCTCGTCAAGGCGCCGACTGATCCGTTCGTCGAGGTCGACGTTGCGGGCCAGAACCCGGGATGCCGCCTGCTTGGCGGTGGCCAGTGAGTCGGTGTGACCGGTATCGAGGCGGTGGGTCTTGCGGTCGGTGTAGGCGATCACCCGGTCGGCGGGAGTGAGCCGCTTGGAAGTCGTCGAGGTGAGCAGCACCCCGAGGATCGCGAGCAGCGCCAGGCCGAGCAGGCCGACGCCGAGGTAGCTGGTCCAGGCGGGAAGGGATCGGGTCGTCGCCGCGGAGTTCATCGAGGGAACGACGGCCTCCTGGATCCGGACCAGGCCCGCGGCCGTGCTGATGCCCGCGTCGGTGGGTACCTCCACCTGGACCGTGCCTTCGAGGGCGCTCACCTCGGCCGGGACCTGAGCCGTGACCAGGATCTGACGCGACAGGGTGGCGGCCTCTGCGGAGAAGGCGCTGGCCACGTTGCCCGAGTCGGCCAGGATCACGCTGCCCCGACCGGCGTCGGCCAACTCGCGTAGACCGGCCACGTCCAACTGATCGAGCGAGACGGCGTCCAGGACGATCTCCGAGTCCGCGACCTGGCGAACGGTCTCGCTCAAGGTCGCCCGCGATCCGGCGTCCTTGCCGTCCGAGAGCACCAGCACGGTGCGCTGTCCCTCGGTACCGGCCATCCGCAGCGCGGCGCTCACCCCGTCGTACAGCGCGGTACGCCTGGAGAGGGAGAGCGAGTCGATCACGGCCTGGGCGGCGTCACGATCGGTGGTGGGTGAGAGCGGCTCCGCCACCTCGGAGGCGAAGGTGACGATGCCGATCCGCACGTCGGACGGCACACTGTCCAGGTAGGCCTTGGCGGCGCTCTTGGCCGCCTCGAAGCGGGGGCCCTTCATCGAGTTGCTGGTGTCGAAGGCGAGCACCGCGGTGCGCCGGACCTGGCTGGACCCGGAGACCCGGCGGGCGACGGCGTCGGCCTGATGCCCCTCGACGGTGACCCGGACACCGGACAGGTCCGCGTTCACCTCGGCAGGCACGTCCACCACGACCTGCAGTCCGTCCGGAGACGTCTGGGCATGCACGATCCGGGTGTCGGCGTCCGCCGCATCCGCCGGCGCCGCGGTGACCCCCAGGACGGTGAACAGGGCGATGCCCGCACCGATCAGGGTGCCGACCCAGGTCCGCAGGCCCTGGACCCGGGTGATCATCAGGAACCGTCCGTCGCGAAGACGACCGGGTCGACGGTGACGTTGTGGTGCGCGAGCTTCTCCAGCAGGCTCGGGCGCAACCCGGTACTACGCAGCCTGCCCAGGGCCCGCCCGGAGGCATCGAAACCGGCTGTGTGGTCGTACACGAAGATGTCCTGCAGCGTGATCACCTCGCCCTCCATCCGTTCCACCTCGGTGATGTGGGTGATCCGTCGGGAGCCGTCCTTGAACCGGGTCTGATGCACGATCAGGTCGATCGCCGAGGCGACCTGCTCCCGGATGGCGCGTACCGGCAGCTCCATCCCGGCCATCAGCACCATGGTCTCCATCCGGGCGAGCGTGTCGCGCGGACCGTTGGAGTGCAGGGTGGTGATCGACCCGTCGTGACCGGTGTTCATCGCCTGCAGCATGTCGAGCGCGGAGGCGTCGCGAACCTCGCCGACCACGATCCGGTCCGGGCGCATCCGCAGGCTGTTGCGGACCAGGTCGCGGATGGTCACCGCGCCCTTGCCCTCGATATTGGCGGGCCGGGTCTCGAGCCGGACCACGTGCTCCTGCCTGAGTTGGAGCTCGGCGGCGTCCTCGATGGTGACGATCCGTTCGTCACCGGGGATGAAGGAGCTGAGCACGTTGAGGGTGGTGGTCTTGCCGGCGCCGGTGGAGCCGGAGACGATCACGTTCAACCGACCTCGTACACAGGCGTCCAGGAACTCCTTGGTCCGTGCTGTCAGGGAACCGAACCGGACCAGATCGTCGGCGGTCAGTGGGTCGGCCGCGAACTTCCGGATCGTCAGCGAGGAACCGTCGAGCGCCAGCGGGGGCACCACGGCATTGACCCGGCTGCCGTCGGGCAGCCGCGCGTCCACCATCGGCGAGGCCTCGTCGACCCGGCGGCCCACCCGGGAGACGATCTTGTCGATGGTCCGGCGCAGGTGGCTCTCGTCGGTGAACGACGCGGGCGCCTGGACCAGCCGCCCCGAACGTTCCAGAAAGATGTGGTCGGGCCCGTTGACCATGACCTCGGAGACGGTGTCGTCGCGAAGGTAGGGCTCGATCGGCCCGTACCCGAGGATGTCGTCACTGATCTCGGTGGTCACCCGCTGCCGATCGCTGGCCGAGAGCGGGGTGTCCTGGGTGGAGAGCACCTCACCGAGCACCTGACGCACCCGGCGATCCAGCTCGTCCTGGTCCATATTGGCGTCGTACAGCTCGGGACCGAGCTCTTTGAGCAGCTCGGAGTGGACCGAGTGCTTGATCTCCTCGATCCGGTCGTCCCGCCGCGACTGTGGCACCCGCACCGCGGCTCGGTTCGCCTCGGATACCGTCTGGGCTCGTCGCTTGCCGCCCTCGCCGGGCGTCGGCGGGGCAGCCGGTGCTACCGCAGCGGCCTCTTCGACCGGTGGTAGCAGGGCATCGATGCGGCGTGCCGCGGCCAGGCGATCCCCGAGGCTCATCTGCTCACCTTCGCACTCGGAAGCGGCGGCCCGACCTGGGCTCGCTGTCGACGTCGGCCTCCACCCCACGGTGGGTACCGCTCGGGCCCTCGGGACGGGCCGACAGGATGCCGGCCAACTCCCTCATGGCGCTCGAGACGGGATGGCGTGGCTGACTGATCACGATCGGACGGCCGGCATTGGTGGCCGCGGAGACGTCCATCGAGGTCTCCAGATGGGTCGCGATGGGCATGCCCAGGATCGACTCCACCTTCTCGGGACCGATGCCGACCTGGTCGTTGGCCCGGTTGAGGACCAGGTGCCGGTGTCCCACGGCGGCACCGAGCATGTCCATCGTCTCGAGGGCGACCTTGACGTTCTTCAGGGTCGGCACGTCCAGGGTGGCCACCACGACGCACTCGTCGGTGGCGTCCAATGCGCTCAGGGTGGCCTCGTCGAACGCCGGTGCGGTGTCGATGACCACGTAGTCGAAGTGCTCTCGTAGAGCCGCCACCACGCCCGTCAGGAGGGTGCCGGAGATCCGGTCCCGGGCATCGGGGAGGTTCGGTGCGGCGAGGACCCTCAGCCCGTCTTCGTGCAGGGTGAGCAGCGACTCGAGGAACTTGTAGTCCATATTCTGCTCGGCACCGACCGCGTGCTCGATCGAGTGGGTCGGGAACAGTTGCAGGGTGATCGCCACATCACCGAAGGCCAGGTCGAGATCGGCGATGCAGACCCGGTGCACGCCCCCCTCGGACAGTGCCAACGCGAGGTTCACCGAGACGGCGGTCTTTCCCACCCCGCCCTTGGGTGAGAAGACGGTGATCACCTTGCCCTGCTGCGGGACCCCACCCTCGGCACCGCGCAGGGTGCTCCAGAGTTGGTAGGCACGCTCCAGTGCGCCGGCCAACGAATGGGCGTCGGAGTCGGTGACCACGTCGCGGACACCGGCCTGCATGGCCTGGGTCAGTACCTCGGTGTCGACATGGTTCCGGATCAGTACCGGGCTGGTGGCCGGTCGGGTGGTGCGCACCCGGTCGGCGATGCTCAGGGCCTCGGCCAGGGGCAGGTTGGGGCCGAGGACGACGACGTACTCCTCGGTACGATGATCGAGCCACTCCATCGCCTTGGCGGTGGAGTCGAGAGCGTGCGAACCCGACGGCAACTGGCCGTAGAGCTCAGCGAGCTTCGCGGGGTCGGTCTCGACGACGACAGGCATGCGTCACTTCTTCCAAAGGTCGCTGAACAACCGGAGCGGGGCCGGATCCACCTTGGACTTCTCGGTACGCAGGGCGAACCAGATATCGGAGTTCTTGTAGGCCAGCGAGACCCGCTCCGCCTCCTCCTGGTTGACCGCCAGGGTCATCAGGGTGCGCGGCATCTGTTCGGTGGTGGCGGTGCCGGTCTCGTCGGTGGTGGTGGTCGAGACCGTCGTGGTCGAACCGACACCGATCACCGTGACCTTGGGCGAGACCAGCCGGACCCAGGGCTGGTCCGGGAACCCCTTGGCTCCGTCGCCGCCGGAGGCGTTGGTGAACAGCGCGATCTCGGATCCGGGGTTCACGAAGCCGGCCACCCGGGCGGGGTCGTCCAGCTGTACCGACATGGCCACCATGCCGTCCGGGATGGCCAGCGAGGACTGGGCGGCCACCGGTCCGTTGCTGAACTTCGAGCCGATGATCTGCTCGCCGGCGTAGATGGTGGTGTTCGCGCTCATCTCGCTCACCTGGCTGGTATCGCTCATCGCACCCTCGATGACCTGGTCCTGAGGCACCTTGGTCCGGGTCAGCTTGCCGGCGGCCTGAGCCTGTTCGATGCTCTCGCCGGGAGTGATGGTGGCCGCCGCGGTCACGACCTCGACCCCGACCACCCGGTCCCTGGCGCGGTCATCGGCACCCTGCACGTACAGGTAGACGAGCCCGGTGCCGAGCGCGGCGATGATCGCGGCGACGACCAGTAGAAGCTTGCGGCGGTCCATGTGTCATGAGCCTCTCGGTACAGGGCCGAGGGGACCCCGGTATCGGGCTCGACCACGTGTTTCAGTCCTGAGAACTGGCGCGGCCAGACGGAGATTCCTCCCCTGGGTCCAGCGCGATCAAGACGCTACGTCGAGCAGGGGAGTCCTGTTGTCGTTTTGCCAAAGGTCAGGGGATGTAGAGCATATCTATCTCGTCTCGGCATCGGCGCATCACCACGTTGCGCTTGAGTTTGAGACTCGGAGTAAGCTCTCCGCCCTCTTCGGTCCAGGCTCCGGGCAGGATGGTGAACTTGCGGATCGATTCGGCCTTGGATACCGCACTGTTGGCGTCATCGACGACGCTCTGGATCGCCGCGACCAGGTCCGGGTCACCGATCAGGTCCCGCAGCGAGCCGGTCTTGCCGTGCGCCGCCATCCAGTCGGGCAGATACTCGGTGTCGATGGTCACCAGGGCCGCGATGAAGGGTTGGGCGTCGCCCACGACCAGGCACTGATCTACGAGCGGATGGGCCCGCAACCGGTCCTCGAGCACCGCCGGGGCGACGTTCTTGCCGCCCGCGGTGACGATGATCTCCTTCTTGCGGCCGGTGATCCTGACGAATCCCTCGTCATCGATCTCGCCGACGTCACCACTGGCGAACCAGCCGTCGGCGTCCAATGCCGCGGCGGTGGCGGCGGGATTGTTCCAGTAACCGGTGAAGACCTGTCCGCCCCGCCACAGCAGTTCGCCGTCGTCCGCGGCCCGCACGGAGGTGCCCGGGAAGGGGCGTCCCACGGAGCCGATCTTCAGGGCACTGGGCAGATTCACCGCCAGGGCGGCGGTGGTCTCGGTGAGACCGTAGCCCTCCAGCACGGTGACCCCCAGGCCACGGAAGTAGTGGCCGAGTCGCTCACCGAGCGGGGCGCCGCCCGAGATCGCGAAGGTGCATTGGCCGCCCAGGGCCGCCCGGACCTTGGCGTAGACCAGTCTCGAGAAGACCCGGTGCTGGGCGCGCAGGATCAGCCCGGGAGTGCCGTTCTCGCTGGCCCGGGAATGGGCGATGGCCACGTCCGCGGCTCTGTTGAAGATCCGGCCCTTGCCGTCCGCGGCGGCCTTCTGAGAGGCGGAGTTGAAGACCTTCTCGAAGACCCGGGGGACCGCCAGGATGAACGTGGGGCGGAAGACGGCCAGATCCGGCAGCAGATTCTTGATGTCGCTGGAGTGTCCGAGCCGGGCCCCGGCCTTCACACAGCCGATCTGGATGATCCGGGCGAATACGTGGGCCAGCGGCAGGAACAACAGGGTTGAGGCCGACTCGCTCTCGAACAGGTCGTCCAGGATATGTACCGCGACCCCCAGTTCGAATACAAAGTTGCCGTGGGTGAGCACACAGCCCTTGGGGGCGCCGGTGGTACCCGAGGTGTAGATGATGGTCGCGATGGAATCGCTGGTCAGGGCGGCGCGGCGCTGCTCCACCTGGTCGTCGTCGATCTCGACGCCCAATGCCACGATCGTCTCGAGAGCACCCTCGTCGAATGCCCAGACCGTCCGCACCTCGGGCGTCTGGGCACGTACCTCATGGATCCGAGCCAGGTGCCGGGCCGACTCGGCCACGACGAAACGGGTCCCCGAGTCACCCAGGATGTGCCCGATCTGGTGCGCCGAACTGGTCTCGTAGATCGGCACCGTGACGGCGCCGGCGAACCAGATCGCATAGTCCAGCAGGGTCCACTCATAGCGAGTCGAGGACAACAACGCGACGCGGTCCCCGGGTTCGACACCGGCACCGATCAGGCCCTTGGCCACCGCCCGCACCTGATCGTGGAACTGCGCCGCGGTGACGTCACGCCAGCGCCCCTCGACCTGACGCGAGAAGGTGACCCTGGTGCCGATCGTCTCGGCGTTGCGGACCACATCGTCGGTCAGGTTCCCGGTCATCGGCAGGTCGATCTCCAGGGGGCTCGAGAACTCGCGCAATGTTCCATCTCCTCGCCGATCGGACAGTAGGATCCAGCAGATGCGGTCTCGGAGCGGCCCGCTCGAACGAGTAACCGAAATCAATGCGGCACGGGTGGCACCGAGGGCCACAGGTGAGGTTACCGCCGGGTTGAGGCGGTTCACACATCCGGTAGGGTCAGGCGACTCGACCACTGCAATCAGGAGTGCCCGGCGATGGCGGAACAGACGACTTCTTCGATCGTGATCGATGCCGACGCGGCTGCGGTGATGTCCGTGATCGCGGACTTCGAGTCGTATCCCGAATGGGCTAAGGGGATGAAGCGCGCCGAGGTGCTCGCTCAGGGACCCGGCGGACGTGCCGAGACGGTGTTCTTCGTGCTCGACGTGTCACCGATCAAGGACGAGTACACCCTCGCCTACTCCTGGGACGGGGACCGCGAGGTCACCTGGAGCCTGGTCGAGGGCAAGATGCTGAAGATGCTGGACGGCGCCTACACGCTGCGTCCGGTCCAGGGTGGTACCGAGGTGACCTATCGGCTGGCCCTGGACGTCTCCATCCCCCTGATCGGCATGCTCAAGCGCAGGGGCGAGAAGATCCTGATCGATACCGCCCTCAAGGGGCTCAAGAAGCGCGTCGAATCGCTCTGAGGGAGCCCCGACGATGCGTACCCTGCTGCTGACCGGCAAGGGCGGAGTGGGGAAATCCACGATCGCGGCGGGTACGGCCGTGCTTGCGGCGCGCTCCGGCGCCCGCACTCTGGTGCTCTCCACCGACGCCGCGCACTCCCTGTCGGACGCCTTCGGGCTGACGGCCGGTGCGGCCGAGCCGACCCCCGTCGATCCCGACGGGTTGCCCGGGCTGTTCTTACAGCAGGTCGACGCGCAGCGACGCTTCACCGAGTCCTGGGGTGAGATCCAAGATTATCTGCTGAGGATGCTGGCCTCGGTCGGGGTGGACCGGGTAGCGGCCGAGGAGCTGACCGTGCTGCCGGGGGCCGAGGAGGTACTGGCGCTGCTCGAGCTGCGCGACGTGGCCCGGGCCGGGACCTGGGACGTGGTGGTCGTCGACTGCGCCCCTACGGCGGAGACCTTGCGGCTGCTGGCTCTGCCCGAGGCGTTGAACTGGTATGTGAGCAGGATCCTGCCGATGGAGCGGCGGGTGGTGAAGGCACTCAGGCCGGTGCTCGGACGAGCCGCCGGAGTGCCGATGCCGGAGGACCCGTTCTTCGATGCCCTGGAACGCCTGCACGCCGACCTGAGCGAGGTACGTACGCTGCTCACCGGTGCCGACTCAAGTGTGCGTCTGGTGCTGACCCCCGAACAGTTGGTGCTGGCCGAGGCGCGCCGGGCCTGGACCTCGCTGTCGCTGTACGGCTACACCGTCGACGGGGTGGTCGCCAACCGGATCTTCCCTGAAGCCGGTGCCGACGAATGGCGGCGGGCCTGGGTCGAGGCCCAGCGTGAGGTGCTCACCGAGGTCGAGCAGTCATTCGCGCCGCTGCCGGTCTGGCGCTCGCGGTACCGCTCCGGTGAGCCGGTCGGAGTTCTCGCCCTGGGTGAGATGGCGGCCGACCTGTATGCCGGTCACGACCCGCTGGCCCGAGTCGACCCCGGTGGACTGCAGGTGGAGGTGGCGGGCGATGTCGCCTCGCTCGTACTGCCGTTGCCCCTGGTCGACCCCGGCGGCGTGGACCTGGTGCAGACCGTGGACGAGGTGGTGGTGACCGTCGGGTCCTACCGCCGGGTGATCGCGCTGCCGGCACTGCTGGGGCGGATGCGCGCTACGGGTGCGAGCATCGAAGACGGTGCCCTGAAGGTCCGGTTCCGCGCACCAGAGAGCTCTGAGGATGGATCGCGATGACTGAACAGCACACCCACGACGAGGTGGGCACCCTGGCCGAGGAGGCCCTGGCCCTGTTCGGCGCCGTGGCCGGTTGGATGCGCGAGAGCGCGGCGGGGCCGCACCCCGGTGCCGAGACGTCTACCGAGCAGCCCGATCCGGCCGGTCCGGGCGACCCGTCGGGGGAGCAGGGTTCGTGTGCCGGATCCTGTCGGTGGTGCCCGGTGTGCCGGGCCGCCGAGACGGTGCGCCAGGTGAGCCCGGAGGTTCGAGCACACCTGGTGGATGCCGGCACGTCGCTGCTGGCTGCGCTGGGCGGTCTACTGGCTGCCCCCGGCCAACAGCACCCCGACCGGGCCTCGGACACCGACTCGGAGCCACGGGTCCAGCGGATCCGTCTGGACGGTGAAGAGTGAACCCCGCAGCCGATGACGTCTGCCTCGGGGTCGATCTGGGCGGCACCAAGATCGCGGTCGGGCTGGTCGATCCCCAGGGTCGGGTGCTGGACCGGGTCACGTTGCCCACCCCGGACGGCGTCGATCCCATCGTGGACGCGATGGTGACGGCCATCGAGACACTGGTCGACCGGACCGACCGTTCGGTGACCGGGGTCGGGATCGGAGTGGCTGGTTTCGTCGACGCCGATCGATCACGGGTCCTGATGTCACCCAATGTCGACTGGCACGATGTCGCGCTGCGTGAGGCCGTCGCGACCCGGACCGACCTCCCGGTCGTGGTGGAGAACGACGCCAATGCGGCCGGCTGGGGCGAGTACCGGTTCGGCGCCGGGGTCGGCAGCGACAACCTGCTGTTGCTGACGGTGGGCACCGGAGTGGGCGGTGCCCTGGTGCTGGACGGGCGACTCGCCCGGGGTGGATTCGGGATGGCGGGCGAGGTCGGTCACCTCAGGGTCGTGCCGCAGGGGCGGCCGTGTGGATGCGGCCAGCGAGGGTGTCTGGAGCAGTACGGTTCGGGCAGTGCCCTGGTTCGTGCGGCCCAGGAGGGGGTTGCCGCGGGTATCCCCGAGGCGGCGGCACTGATGGCACGAGCCGGCAGCGTCGAGGCAGTGGACGGGACCCTGGTCACTCAGGCCGCCCAGGCCGGTGACCCCTGGTGTGTCGAACTGTTGGCCGATCTGGGGCGCTGGCTCGGCGAGGGCGTCGCCTCCATGGCCGCCCTGCTCGATCCCGCGGTGGTGCTGGTGGGGGGTGGGGTCAGCTCCGCCGGCGCGCTGTTGCTCGATCCGATGCGGGCGGCGATGGTCGAGCGGCTCCCGGCGACCGGTGACCGACGTCATCCACGGCTCGAGGCGGCTCGACTGGGCAATGACGCGGGACTGGTGGGAGCGGCGGATCTGGGGCGGCCCCGGTGAGAGGGCAGTGAGCAGTGCACCCGCCGGGTCCGTCCCGGGTCTGCTCGCCGGGGTGGTCGTGGGCCTGGACCTCGGCGGCACCAAGGTGCTCGGTGCACAGGTGCACGCCGACGGAGTGATCGGTCCCGCGGTATCGGACCTGACTCCCCAGGGCGGGGACGCGTCTCGGGTCGAGGACGTCCTGGACCGGGTGGTGCGACGGGTCGCGGCCGGTCGGCCGGTGGCCGCGGTCGGTCTGGCGGCCGCTGGTTTCGTGGACGCGACCGGCTCCCGGGTGGTCTTCGCCCCGCACCTTCCGTGGCGAGACGAGCCGGTGCGCGATCGTCTGGCGGTGCGTTGGTCGGCGCCGGTGGCGCTGGAGAACGACGCCACCTGTGCCGGGGTGGCCGAGCAGTTCCTGGGCGCGGCCCGCGGCGCGGGGTCGATGCTGCTGGTCAACGTCGGGACCGGTATCGGCGGAGCGCTCGGTATCGGCGGTGAGGTCTGGCGGGGTGCCAGCGGGATGTCCGGGGAGTTCGGTCATCAACAAGTGGTCCCCGACGGGCGATCGTGTGCCTGTGGCTTACGCGGGTGCTGGGAGGAGTACGTCTCCGGCCCGGCCTTGGAACGGGCGGCCCGAGCCGGCGGCTGGATCGGCCCAGGGGGCACTGCGATCACCCGGGCAGCCGAATCGGGGGATCCGGTCGCCGTCGCCGCGTTCGAGACGATCGGGCGGTGGCTGGGGGTGGGGCTGGCGAATCTGGTCGATTCCTTCGACCCGGCCGTGGTAGTCATCGGTGGCGGAGTCGGGGTCACCGGCGATCTGCTGCTGGACCCGGCTCGGGCCGCGCTCGCCGAACATCTGGTGGGTGGGCCCTACCGCACTCCGCCGCCGGTGCTAGCGGCCGGATTCGGTACCGCGGCGGGGCTGGTCGGTGCGGGACTGCTCGCGCACCGGCTGGTGTGATCAGACCCGGGAGCCGTCGTCCCACGGGTCACGTGGCTCGTCGCGCATGGTGGCCACCAGGTAGCCGAAGGCGCCTACGAACGCGGCCAGCAGCCCGTAGGAGATCAGCTCCGGGGGACGCCAGCGCATGATCGTCAGCACCAGCAGTGCCGCGGGTGCTCCGAGCACCGCGATCCAGGCCAGCCTGCGGGGCAACGGGGTGGGTGGCATCGGCGGGATCGTCGGCGGGACGAACGTCTCCTCGTCGGGGACTGCGGCGGGGCTCCAGACCGGCAACGCGTCGCCGAGGTGCAGTTCCGGACGTGCTAACGCCTCGTCGATGTCGGCGCCGGGCGTGGCGAAAGGCAGTTCGTCGACGATCGGGTCCACTGCGGGGAGTCGGTCGGTGTCGCCCCCGGCACCCAGCCTCATCTGATCGTCGGGTGCCTGATCGTCCGGTGCCCGGTCGTCGACTGTCTGGTCGTCGTAGTGCGCCACGATGGCCTGCCAGGCACTCTCGAAGTCCTCCGGTGCCTGGGCATCGGATTCCGGAGCGCCGTCGTCGGCGTCGTGGAGGTGCTGTTCGCGGGACTCGTCGGCCGAGTCGTCGCCGTGGCTGGTCACTCCGTCACCCTATGCCGGACCCAAAGACCGGGTATTGGTGACGCGGGAGATGAACTCCGCGGACTCGGTCTGGATCCGTTCGGCGTCGTTGTCGATGGTCGCCACGTGATAGCTGTCGCGCAGGGTGCGCTCCTCGAAGTCGGTGCTGCTGACGCCCGCGGCGATGATCCGTGACGAGGAGGGGTCGACGACGTGGTCCTCGGCGCTGTGGAAGTAGAGGATCGGTGCCCGCACCCGGCCGAGGTCTCCGCGCAGGATCTTCCAACCACGCAGCATCGAGTCCAAGGCCTTCAGTGGGGTCACCGAGTAGCCCAACTCATCGACCCCCTGCTTCTTGACATCGCCGGCGACCCCGCGCAGACCCGGTATCACCCACTTCAGGACCGGGAGCAGCGCCAAGATCTTGAGGTCCATGGCCACTCCCGGATTGACCAGGACGATTCCCGAGACCTGGTCGGGATGGTCGGCGGCGAGCCGCAGGACCAGGCTTCCTCCCATGGACAGCCCGGCCAGCATCACGTCGTCGTGATCTCGCACCAATTGCTTGAAGCAGCGTTCGACCTCGGCGTGCCAGTCTCGCCAGCCGGTCCGATTCATCTCTCGCCAGGTGGTGCCGTGACCGGGAAGTCTCGGGACCTCCACCCCATACCCGAGAGACCCGAGGTACTCACCCCAGGGCCGCATCGCCGCGGGTGACCCGGTGAACCCATGACAGAGCAGCACCCCGACCCGACGACCATCGGTGAGCTCCGGTCGTGCGGGCAATGAGAGCGGAGCGGCGGACTCAAGGATCGGCATACCGGCCATTGTGCCCATCCACCCCCGCGCAATCTCCCGAGATGGGGTGGGCATCTCGCTGGACAGTCGATTTCAGTCCGAGCGCACCGGGGGTGGTGAGCGATACTGAGGGCGCGTCGGGACCTTAACGTAGTATCGAACACATGAGCGAACAGGTGGTGGACGTCGAGACGGAAGATCTTTCCGTCGACGACTCAGCCGTCGATGATGCGCTGCTGGCTGCGTTGGCGGATTCTCGGGATCTGATCGCTCAGGCCGAGGTCGAGCAGCTCCTGATCGTGTCCGACTGGGCGCACGCGCACCCTGCCGTGGGCGATGTGTCGATCCTGTCTCGTGATGAGCATCCCGGTGGGGAGGGCACCCCGG
>CAYNFY010000050.1:0-30684 GCA_964396585.1 uncultured Nocardioides sp. | reverse complement strand
TGGCGTGCTGTGTGCGGAGGATCTCCGCGACCCGGGACACCGTCGCGTCGATCCAGGCAGCGTCACCGGCCTCGATACGAGCGATCAGGGTCCGCAACCCATACCCGTCACTACGACCGAGCCCGACGTAGCGGCGCTGCAGCTCAGTCTCCACCCGCTCCTGATGAGCGATCGGGTCGGCCTCGATGATCTTCGCTTCAGCGATCTGAAGGACCCGTCCGGCACCTTCGTGACCCAGAATCGGGGCCAGCGCCTCATCGACCAACCCGACCTTCTCGGCTGGGAGGTGACGAGACAGTTTCGCGATCCGGCGTGGTAGCCACACGTCCACCAGGCCTTGGCGGGTGACGGCCCAGATCTTGGGGAGGCGGTGGCGTAGATCCAGCACATCAGCCGTGGCGTTGATGATCGACATCACCCCCACACCACGCACCATCGCCGGCTCCCCCAGACAGTGGTCCAGGATCAAAGGGGTGCCCTCACCACCCAGTTGAGACATCAGACCATTCCGGACGTACACGAGATCGGTCTCGCCGTCGCCGGAGTGAAGGTCGGCCCACCCGGCCAGCAGTTCGAGTTCCTCGACCTCGTCCAGACGACGCCGACGGGTGGCCTCGTCCATCGCGTCCAGCCAGGCCGCAGGACTGCGGTCCACCAGCCGATCCACCAACGTCGTCTCCATAAAACCACGCTATAGGTGACCCCCGACACGCCTCGATCCATTGGGCGATCCGGCTAAGGATGCGATCAGCACGAACCCACCGACTGCCAACAGCCCGCCCAACGCGAAGTACCACTCCACGTCATTGACATCGCCCCCTCAGCGCTCCACCACGACCTGGGGCACGTGGGTGACCGGGAAGTTCATCGACGCGGCGATGAAGCAGTTTGCGCTCGCCTCGGCGTGCAGGTAGCTGAGCAGGTGACAGCTCGAGAGCGCCGCGAGCAACAGTTCCTCCGGGTTCCACCGGTCGGCATCACCGCGGAACGGAGTGTCGGCCGACCCCAGCAGATCCGGTTTCCCGGGGCAGCTGAGCAGGACCTGGCGGCCGTAGTCGCGGTACCCGGTGGTTCCGAGGCCCCTATTTCCCTGCCAGGTCAGACTCAATGCATAGCGATGCTCCACCCCCTCAGGGTGCCAGAGGTCGTGAGCGGCTCACGCGGCCGCGGCCCCGTGTCGGAAGGCGACCGGGGTGATGCGATGCCAGCGGCGGAAAGCCGCGGTGAAGGCAGGTGGATTGGCGTACCCGAGCGTGGTGGCGATCTGGGCGACCGAGAGACCCGAGTCCCGCAGCAACCGCTCCGCCTCCCGCGCCCGCACGGTGTCGAGGAGGTCGCGATAGCTGGTGCCTTCGAGCTGCAACTGCCTGCGGAGCGTGCGAGGACTCACCAGGAGATCCCGGGCGACCACGTTGACTGACGCCCCGTCGCGCAGCCGGGCCAGGATGCGGGCACTCACCTGCCCGATCCTGGTGTTGCGCGCGCGAGCGGCAGCCAGTTCGTCTTCGATGCTCGCCAACGCCACCCGGAGCGTGTAGGGCGATGCGTACGGCAGAGGGGTGGCCAACAGGTCCACCGGGTAGGCCACCCAGTCCGATGCGGCATCGAACACCGGGATCGTGCCCAGGATCTCCAAGAAGGCCTCGTGCGCCTCCGATGTGGTGGGGGCCGACTGGGTGAACCTGGCCTGGGTCTCGAACCGGTCGATCGCCAGGATGTCGCGCGCGGTGGTGATCAAGGCCGAGACAGCGAACTGGACGTGGAAGTCCTGCACATCCCTGGGCAGGGTCAACGGCATGAGGTGACAACCGAACCAGCCGGCCACCACCTCGGTATCCGATGCCTCGAGCATGCTGTATGTCAGTTCGCGGTAGCGCAGCGTGAGCGCCAAGGAGTCGGTCAGGCTGGCCGATGACGCCCAGGCCAGCCCGAGCATGCCGTAGTAGGTCAGCGGCATCCGCTTGCCTGCCATCAGCCCGAGATGCTCCATCTGCGGTAAGGCCGCCTGCAGGTTGCGCACCACCTGTACCTCTTGAACACCGCTGACCAGCGCATCACCACGTCGGAGCAGATCGGGGCTCAGTCCCGATCCCTGCAACAGGGTCTCTTCGTCCACCCCCAGCTCGACGCCGAGCCGGACGAACGCAACGGTGCCGCTCGGGGGACGTAGTCGGGTCCAATCGAGCACGGGGACTCCTGAAGGTCTTCCAGGTACGCATACCGCGGCGGCGGGGAACCCACCCTAGGGCATATCCCCAGCACGCCGTCAGTACCCGGTCAGTCGCTGGCTCAGATGCCACAATTCGGCGGCCCGGGCTGGATCGGTGGCGTAGGGCTCCACCCGATCACTCACCGCACAGTCGGCCAGATACAGCCCGCCACGACCGGTCAGGTCCTCCGTCACAGCAGCCCAGACCTGGGTGGCGGCCCCCTCGGCGGGGGTCGCCACTCTGGTCCGTGGCCTGTCCTCGCGCTTGGCGTCGGCACCGTAGTTGAACATGGTCGAGAAATCCTCGCGAGTCATGTGCCGAGCCAGTTCGGTGGCCACGGTCCCCGGATGGACCGCGAACGCGTCGACCCCGCGCGGCGACAGCCTTCGGGCGAGTTCCACGGTGTGCAGCAGGTTGGCGGTCTTCGCCGCACCATAGGCCACGAACTTGTCGTAGTCGCGCCGCTCCCAATTCGGATCGGCCAGGTCGATGTCGCCCATCGCATGTCCTGCCGAGGAGAGCGTGACCACCCGGGCGCAGCCGCGACGATCGGCTGCCGCAGCAAGGGCATCGCTGAGGCCCTCGGTGAGTGCGAAGTGGCCCAGGTGACAGGTCCCGAACTGCGTCTCGAAACCGTCCTCGGTGCGCCCGAACGGCGTGAACATCACACCGGCATTGTTCATCAGGACATCGATCCGAGGTGCCTCGTCCAGTACCTGTCCGACGCCTCTGCGAACCGAGGCGAGGCTGGCCAGGTCCAGTTGCACGACGAACGGATCGAAGCCCGCCGCCACCTGGTGGACCCGATCGTACGCTGCCACCAGGCCCGAGGAGGACCGACCGAGCAGCCCGACCCGAGCACCGGCAGCGGCCAATGCCTCGGCCGAGGCCAGTCCCATCCCGGCTGTGGCGCCGGTGATGACCACGGTGAGTCCACTCAGGTCCAGACCAGCGAGCACGGTCGAGGCGGTTGGCATGAGGTCAGGTGGTGACATGGGGCTCCTGTCGGGTCGACAACACCAGTCTGCGGTGCGGCACGGGGAAAATTCGGGGGACTCCCGCCCAGTAGGTGGTCCTCATCTTTGAGTGACGCCGGGTCGTTCGGATGGCGGAATCGGACCCCTACTTTGTTCGCTCTTGCCGCGCTCTCAGGTCGATGCCATGCTGAATGAAGGGTGAACGACACCCGGTGTGACCCGAGGCAGGGGGAACAGAGAATGGGATTTCTGCTATGGCTGGTCGCCGTCATCCTGGTGATCGGCGGAATCGTCCAGATCTTCCGAGGAGAGATCCTCTGGGGAGTCGTGCTCATCGTGGTCGGCTTGGCGGTCGGCCCAGGAGGCTGGACGATCTTCAACCGCTGACGCCTGAGAAATCAGGGGGCCGACCACCGTGGTGGTCGGCCCCCTGATCTCTCGGCTGATGTCTGAATGGGTGACCCGCCTCAGGCACCGGACGAGCGTCGCCGACGAGCCTGTTCCTGCTCCTTGGCCACCGCAGCCTCCGCCTCCGCCGCACGAGCGATCTGGGAGTCGATCTCGGAACGTCCCGAACTCCAGACCCCGGTCGAGTCCGGGTCGAGTTCCGGCGCGGCACGTCGCTCGGCGGGCGCCTTGTCCACGTACGTGGGCAGCGTCATCGGCCGTAGGTCCCAGCCACCCGGCACAGCCGGCTGCGGTGCCGCCACCGCGGGCTCATCGGGCAGGTCGTCGGCCTGAGCACTCAGCGTCTCGTCGATCGCGAGTGTCGAACCCGAAGGAGGTCGCTGCCTACGAGCCGGGCGGGCCCGCTCCGCACGCACCATCAGCCGGCAGGCGATCAACCACCCGCCCAGCAACGCCACCGGGACGGCCACCCACCAGATGCTGACCACACCGAGCCCGGCCGGTACGGCGGTCGCCACCAGCAGACCCAGCATCACACCCAGCACCCGGCGTCGACGTCGAGCCGGGCTCATCGGGGCGGTCGGCCGCTTCGGGCTCCTCGGCGCACGCTCCGGCAGGGCCCCACGCCTCGCCTCACGGCTCAGAGTCGCGCTCAGCTTCAGTCGGGCGGAGGCGAACCGTCGATTCGAACCGGACTCGACCTCGGTCGGCCGCTCAGCAACGGGCTCCTCGACACTGAATTCCTCGACACTGGGACCGTTCCCGGGGAGCTTGGTCTCGGGATGTCTCCTACCTCGACGGCGAGTCACGACGAGTTCGGATTCGGCGTCCGCCGTCGCATCGCGACGAGCCACCACCCGCACCTGGTCCGAGAAGCTGTCTACCGGACGGGAGCGGACGACCTCGTCATGGTGCTTGAGCGCCTTGGGCACCAGATAGATGGCCCAGGCCACTGCCAACGCCACGAAGATCAACCCGTCCACATCCGCAACCCTAGGGGGCACCATGGCGCCCTCCGCGTACCGACACCGGTGTTTCGCATGTTCTCTCGTGTGACGGGTGATCTCAGGGCCGCGATCAGTCCTCGCCGGACAGAACCCGAGCCAGCAGGCCGCCCGGAGGCCATTCCTCAGTGGTGATCGCGTACAACCGATGATCGCGCCACTCCCCGTCGATGTGCAGGTAACAGGGGGCGAAGCCGATCTCGCGTATCCCCAACTTCTCCACCACCCGCAGGGAGTTGCTGTTCTCTGGGCGGATCGCGATCTCGATCCGGTGCAGACCGGAGGCCAGGCAATGATCGATCACCAGGGCGACCGCTCGCGGGATGACGCCACGCCCGGCCACCTGGGAGTCCACCCAGTATCCGACCGAGGCGAACAGCGCGGAGCCACGCACGACGTTGTTCACGGTGACCTGCCCGGCGAAGGCCCCGTCCACCTCCACCACGAAGGGCAGCGTGGTCTGGGCCCGACCGCTGCGACGCAGTCGCCGAGCCAGGTCGCGGTAGCTGGTCAGGGCCGCATCCCCACTCGGGGGAGCGGTGGCCTCCCAGGGCCGTAGCCATTCGGCGTTCCGTTCCCGTACCCGCCGCCAGGTCGCCGCGTCGGCGACACGCAGGGGTCGGACCAGCACGTCGTCGTGCCGCAAGGTCGCCGGCCAGATGCGGTCTGAGGCCCGTGGTGCGATCACGCAGGTCACGCTCTCATACCCGAGCCCCGTCTGCCGCGGGGATCAGTGATCCGAGCCGGGAATCTGCTCCAGCGCGTGACCGAGCACCGGGTCGAGGACAGCGAGACCGTCTCGAACCCCACCGGGGGACCCGGGCAGGTTCACCACCAGGCACTCCCCGACCAATCCCGCCAGGCCGCGCGACAGCATGGCCGTTGGGACCCCCGCAGCCACTCCCGCGGCTCGGATCGCCTCGGCGACACCGGGTACCTCACGATCCAGCAATGCTCGGGTCGCCTCCGGGGTGCGATCGGTAGGGGTCAGACCGGTGCCGCCCGTAGTCAGCACCAGCCGGGATCCGGCGTCGACGGCGACGCGGATCGCCACGCCGACCGGGTCCCCGTCCGGCACCACGACGACAGATCCGACCTCGAAATCACGTGCTCGCAACCAGGCGGCGATGATCGGTCCGGTCGAGTCTGGTCGACTGCCGGCCGCCGCCCGGTTCGAGGCGACCACGACATCGGCGCGCCGGATCCGGACTGGCTCAGCGGGACCAGTCACCGGATCGACCGCCCGACTTCTGCTCGACCTGAATCTCGGTGATCACACATCCCTTGTCGACCGCCTTGACCATGTCGACGACCGTCAGGGCCGCCACCGAGACCGCGGTGAGCGCCTCCATCTCGACCCCGGTCCGGCCGGTGGTACCGACCGTCGCGGTGATCTCGACCGCGTCCTCGACCAGACTCAGGTCGACGCTGACCGAGGTCAGGGCCAGCGGATGGCACAACGGCACCAGGGTCGGGGTGAGCTTGGCCCCCATGATGCCGGCCAGCCGAGCCACGGCCAGCGCATCCCCTTTCGGAACCCCCTCGCCACGGAGCAGCCTCAGCACCTCGGCGCTCACCAGGACCCGACCGGTCGCCACCGCTCGTCGGGCGGTGACCTGCTTGTCGGCGATATCGACCATGTGAGCGTCGCCCTGTCGGTCCAGATGGGTCAGCCGCGGCTCTTCCATCAATACTCCTCGTCGAGCACGAGCACCTCGACCTGGGTTCCGGCAGCGATGCCGGTACTGGCCTCGGGCACCACCAGCAGCGCATTGGCGGTGGCCAGATCTCCGATCAGATGCGACCCGTGACCACCGACGGGACTGACCACCGGCCCCTGCTCCTCGACCCGATAGCGGGCCCGCACGTACTGGCGGCGGCCGACGGTCGAGGCCAGCGGCGCGGTGAGCCGGGCCCGGGTCCGAGGTCGCTCGTGGGGAGTGCGACCCATCAGCTTGCGCAGCACCGGCAGCACCAGCACCTGAAAAGAGACGTAGGCGGAGACCGGGTTGCCGGGCAGCGTGAAGATCGGCGTGGCGTCCTCACCGACGACGCCGAAGCCCTGTGGCTTGCCCGGTTGCATGGCCACACGGCCGAACCAGACGGTCCCGAGCGGGCGCAGTGCCTCCTTGACCACGTCGTAGTCACCTTCGCTGACCCCACCGGAGGTGATCACCAGGTCGGCACGGACCAGTTGGTCCTCCAGCGCATCGGTGAAGGCGCGCGTCTCGTCGGGCACGATGCCGACCCGATACGCGATCGCCCCGGCCTCGCGGACCGCGGCGGCCAGAAGATAGGAGTTCGCGTCATAGATGGTGTCGTGCCCCAGTTCCGTGCCCGGGTCACGCAGCTCCGAGCCGGTCGAGAGAACGACCACCCGGGGGCGGGGCCGGGTACGCACCCGGTCGCGGCCGACCGCTGCGAGCAGCCCGAGTTGCCGCGCGCCGATGACCGTGCCCTCCGACAACACCACGTCCTCGACCGCGATGTCCTCACCGGCCCGTCGAATATTGGTGCCCACCGCTGCGCTGCGGCGGATCTCGACCCGGGCGCTGCCCCGATCGGTCCACTCATAGGGGATCACGGTGTCCGCGCCCTGCGGGACCGGGGCACCGGTCATGATCTTCACCGCGGTACCGGGCGAGATCGCCAGCAGACCCGCCCTTCCGGCACCGATCTCACCGACCACCGGAAGCGTGACCGGGTCGGCCTCGACGGCACCCCGAACGTCGTCGGCTCGTACCGCATAGCCGTCCATCGCCGAGTTATCGAAACGCGGCAACCGCACGCCGGCCCGCACCTCTTCGGCGGCGGCCAGCCCGAGGCTCTCACCCAGTGGCTGCCCGAAGGCCGGCAGCGGCTCGATCCGGGCCAGCACCGCATCGAGAAGATCGTCGACCGGGACCGGATCGGCCTCGAAGTGCAACCCACTCGGCTGGCTCATCTCAGACTCGCTCTCCGCTACCTGATTCATCGCTGCCGTCCACCTCGGGTCCGCTGAGAACCGTGCCCGAGGTGAGGCGCTCGGAACTGGCCGCCTCTACCGCCACGTCGCCGCGCACCCGGACTCCGTTCTCGAAGGTGACATCGCCGGCCACCGTCAGCCGAGTCGCTTCCTTGAGCGAGGGTGCGCCTTCGGGAAAACGTTTGTCGAATTCGCCGACGAATCGGTAGTAGCGAGCGTCCAGGTCGATGAAGGGCACCCAGTCGGCCTCCTGGTCCAACACGAAGTCGGGTCCCAGCGCGTATACGTCGGAGCGCAACACCAGCAGGTCGTTGGTCGTCTTGACCGGCACGAACCGGTCCCGGCCCACCTCGATGGTGCGGGAGTTGGGGAAGATTTCGATGGCCGCGCCCATGGCCGCCTCGATCTGGACCACCTCGGGGCTCTCCGAGTCAGCCGGGTCCACGGTCTTGACGTTGCGGATCATCGGCAGACCCAACACGCCCCCACGGGCGTCCAGGGCCTCCTTCATCGCCTGAAGGTCGAACCACAGGTTGTTGGTGGAGGTGAACCGGTGCCGGGAGAGGTCCGCCAGCGCGGCCCGGTCCTCGGCCAGGGTCTGTGCCGTCTCGCGCAGGACGATCCGGCCATCGGACCGGCGCCGGGCGAAGTGGCCACCCTTGCGGTCGGACTCGGTCCGACGCACCGCCTCGATCGCGAAGGGCGAGTCGGACGCAGCGAACCAACCCGCCACTCGGGCGTCGGGGATGGCGCCGAGGTTGTCGGAATTGGAGACGAACGCGTAGCGATAGCCCTGCTCGATCAGTCGATCCAGCAGTCCGGTGCCACGCAGTGCCGTGTAGAGGTCGGCATGGCCCGGCGGACACCATTCGAGGTCGGGATCCTTGGGCCAGTTGACCGGCGTGAGGTCCCGGGTCAGCAGCTTGGGCTCCTTGTTCTGCAGGAACTCCAAGGGCAGCCCCTCGACCGGGAGGTCGGCGTAGCGCGCCAGTGCGGCCATGGTGTCCTCGGAGGTACGGAAGCTGTTCATCATCAACAGCGGCAGCCGCACACCGTATTTCTCCCGCTGATGCAGTACCTGTCGGGCGATGATGTCGAGGAATGAGAGCCCGTTGCGAACGCACAGTAGAGACTTGGCTCGGTCCATGCCCATCGAGGTACCGAGTCCGCCGTTGAGCTTGATCACGACCGTTGCGGAGATGGCCTCGCGTTGGGTGTCGTCATCGACCTCGACGTCGGCCAGGGACTCCATCCCCAGTGGTTCGATCGAGGTTTCGGGGATCATCCCGGTCTCGCCGTGCTCGAGCAGCCGGTAGTAATGGGCGAAGGTCTCGATCGCGACCTCGTCCACTCCCGCGTCCTGCATCTTGATGCGTGCCAGTTCCAGGCCCTTGCTTGCCATGGGGGGATCGTAGGCTGAACCGGTGACGAGGTCTGATTCCACCCGCCCATCGGTCGGAGCGGCGAGCGGGCTCTCGCAGCTGCAACCGGGGGCGGCGGCCGCGAAGATCGCGCTGCGCCGCACTCTCCTGGCGGCTCGCCGCGAGTTGACGCCACTCGACCTGCGCAGCGCCGAGCGAACCGTCCTGGACCGACTGCTCGACCTGCCGGAGGTACGGCTGGCCGGCTGTGTGGCCTGTTATGTATCGATCGGCGCCGAGCCCGCGACCGGCCTGTTCCTGGCTGCGCTCCGAGCCCGAGACACCCGGGTGCTGCTTCCGGTACTGCTGGCGGACAACGATCTGGACTGGGCCGAGTATCGCGCTCCCCACGACCTGGCCGCCGCCGGTCGGGGGCTGCGCGAACCGACCGGCGCCCGGCTCGGAGTCGACGAGATCGGTCGGGCCGACGTCCTCGTCCTGCCGGGGCTCGCCGTCGGATCAGACGGTCACCGGATGGGTCGAGGCGGCGGCTCCTATGACCGGGTGCTGGCCCGAGTGGCCCGGCTTGCGCCGCAGGCCCGCACGGTGGTGCTGCTCCATTCCGGCGAAGTGGACCAGCCGGTCCCGATCGAGGCGCATGACCGGCGGGTGGACATCGCGATCACCCCCGAGGGAGTGCACCGCTACCGCTGACTCCCGAACGGCCACCGAGGCGGCGACTGGGGCGATACCGGAACAATCGCTAGAATTGGCAGTCGAAGGGTCCGAGTGCCAAGGTGGCGAGTGCCGCATGGTGTCTCGGACCTCGTATGAGGGAATCGTTCTCAGGTCTCAGTAAGGAAGTTCCGTGCCCACCTACCAGTACGCGTGCACCGAGTGCGGTCACGCATTCGAGCAGTTCCAGAGCTTCAGTGACGACTCACTGACCGTCTGCCCCGAGTGCAGTGGCAAGTTGCGCAAGTTGTTCAACGCAGTGGGTGTGGTCTTCAAGGGGTCCGGTTTCTACCGGACCGACTCACGTTCCGGCTCCAACGCCTCGGTGCCGGCCAACTCGTCGGATAGTTCACCGAGCACCCCGTCGACCGAGTCCTCGAGCGTGTCCTCGGGCGCGTCCGGAGCAGCTTCGGCGTCTGCTCCCGCATCGACCTCGTCATCGAGTTCAAGCGCCGACTGAACCTACTCCTCCCCTACCCGGTTTCGTCCGGGCGGCGGGCGGGACTGTGGATGATGCACCCCGGGGGTGCCCGGGGCCGCCTAGCGTGCCGTCATGCGCACCCCATCGGCCCTGGTGACCACCCGGCTCAATCGTCAGTTCCGCGCGCTCCGTCGTCAGATCCTGATCCATCGGCGAGCCCTGACGGCGCTCCTGGTGGGAGTCTCGGTGTTCTCCGGGCTGAGGGCCGTACAACCCACCACACCGGCTCTCAGCTCGATCCTGGTGGCGGCGCGCGACCTACCGGCCGGCACTCGACTGGACCGGGCCGATCTGACCGGGGCGCGGTTTCCCGACGAGACCCTGCCCGAAGGGCGGATCAGGGATCCGGTGGGATCTGTACTCGCCGCGCCCGTGCGTCGCGGCGAGGTGCTGACCGATGCCAGGGTGCTGGGCCCGGGGCTGACCAGCGGCGCCTCGGGACTCGTCGCCCTTCCCGTCCGGATCTCGGACCCGGGCACGGTCTCGCTGCTGCGGGTCGGGGACCTGGTCGATCTGATCGCCGTCCCGGTCCAGGGGGTCGACAGTCTGAGCGGCGCACCTGGAGTGGGCGCTGCGGGCCGGGTGGTGGCGCGTGCTGTCCGGATCCTGGCCATCCCGCCCACCGACTCGGCCACTCACGCCCTGGCCACCCCGGGACGTCTGGTGGTTTTAGGCATCGAAACCGGGGAGATGATCGAAGTGTCGGCCGCCGCGACACGGGAGTGGCTGACGGTCGCGCTGCACGAGTAACGTGTGGCATCCGTAATCGGTCCGGGTCACGGGCCCATGAATCCGAGGGGAATCACATGAGCGGCTTCAAGAACTTCGTGCTACGCGGGAATCTGGTCGACCTGGCAGTAGCGGTCATCGTCGGTACCGCGTTCGGTGCCGTCGTCAGCACCTTCACCAACTGGCTCACCTCACTCATGCCCGAGAGCGCCTCCGAGGTGTTCAGCAATGAGGCGAACTCGTTCGGGGCCTTCCTGAACGCCGTGATCGCCTTCCTGATCCTGGCCGCGGTCGTCTACTTCTTCGTGGTGCTGCCCTACACCAAGGCCAAGGAGAAGTACTTCCCGAGCGAGCCCGAGGGCGTCCCGGCCGACGTCGCGCTGCTGGAGGAGATCCGCGACCTGCTGAAGGCTCGCGGCTGAGCCCGGTCCCGGACCCAGAAGATCGCGAAGGCCCGCCCGTTGGGCGGGCCTTCGCCGTCTCGGGCGGCTCAGGCGCTGCCGTGGTGGGGAGGCACCTGGGCGCGCAGCCAGTCTTCGCCGGCTCGATCGGCTGAACGCTCCGCGACGCCGTCTCGGCTGCGCTCGTCCTCGGTCGTGATCGGCAGCACGTCACCGAAGATCTCGGCCAGCCGCTGCTTGCGCTTCCAGTCCGGTTCGGGCCGATCGTCGGTCATCGCCGGCTCACGAGCACAGGCCGTTACGGGCCGGGTCGTCGTACTGGGTCTCGGGCAATGCGTTCTTCACGGTCTTCGGCGAGGAGGGTGTGGTGTCTCCGCTGGGGGCACCGCTGGACCCGTCCGAAGCGGTCCCCGAAGCCTTGCCTCCCTCACCGGTGGCGGCGCTGCCGGCCTTGATCACACCGGTCAACAAGCGCCTCGGGATCGGCTTGTCGTGGAGGATCGCCTTCCACACCTCGCTGGCGGCAGGCTCCAGCCAGCGAACCCGGTTGGGGTCCTCCGGCGGGTAGTAGTTCGGGATGGTCAGGAACTGGATGTCGTCCAGCCCGATGTCCTTGAACTGCAGGCCCAGGTCGGCGAGCTTCACGACATTGCCGAGGCCCGGGTCCACCTGGAGGGATCGCATCGCGGCCTTGAGGAAGTTCGCGAGCCTGATCGGGTTGGCCAGGGTGCCGGCACTCAGCACCTGCTTGGCCATCGCCCCGATGAAGGCCTGCTGCCGACGAGTCCGGCTGATGTCGGACCCGTCTCCGATGCGCTCTCCGGCCTCATTGGTGATGTGCCGCATCCGGACGTAGGTCCTGGACTCCACACCGTTGAGCAAGCGATTCTTCCCGGCCTTGATGGTGGTACGGGTGTAGCTGTTGTCGACCATGTCGTCGGGGATGCACATGTGCACGCCCCCGATCGCGTCGACCATGTCTTTGAACCCGTCGAAGTCCACCACGATGTTGTGATCGAGCTGAATGCCCGTCAGCTGCTCGAACTGCTGCATGGTGCATGCCGATCCACCGACCGCGAACGCGGCATTCCACATCTGATAAGCCGCCGCGGGGGATCCCGGGTAATCCTTCGTCTTCGGGCAGGCCGGACGGTCCACCATGGAGTCGCGCGGGATGGAGATGCCATAGGCACGCTTCCGGTCGGCGGAGAGGTGCAGCAGGATCGTGGTGTCCGAAAGCCCCTCCGTCTTTCCGTTGCCGTCGATGTTGTTGGCACCCGCACGCGAGTCCGAACCCATCACCAGGATGTTGATCGGGTCACGCGGGCCTTCTACCTTGACCTTTTCCGGACGGTTGGTCAGTGCGTTCTGGGCGCCCGACACGTTCAGGCTGCCGTTCAGGTCCCGATAGAGATAGGCGACGCCTAGCCCGACCACCAACACCATGGTCAGGGTGATCACCCCGAGCACCTGGAGCGTGGTGCGGCCCTTGTGGCGGCGCCTGCGTCTCGCTCCCCTGGTGACAGCCGATCGGCCGTCCGCGCCCGGCCCGGTCAGGTCGTCGGCCCCCTCCCCCGAAGCCGCCGACGGGTCGTCAGTGGACGCCGGGTCGGCGGGGGGTGGTGTCGACATCAAGGACCTCTGTCATGCGGGACGCTCCGGGACACGATATGCGACCGCGCCAAAATCGTTTGCACCCTCGGCGCACGCGTTCTCACCCACGATGCGCCGAACCGGTTTCGCGGCTGGGGCGCCGACCTGACAAGATGTCCGGGTGCCATTCGTGGCACGCGCCCCGGTAGCTCAGTGGATAGAGCAGCCGCCTCCTAAGCGAAAGGTCGCCAGTTCGACTCTGGCCCGGGGCACCAGGTTCCTATCTGCCAAGCGCGCATGGGCAGTTGCGAGCACGCCGCGACATATCCCACTATCTCGAACCCGCGCCCCGAGCGACCAACACCTTCGGAGCCGCCTCGCGCAGCCCCTCGACCTCGTCATGAGGAGCGGTGACGGTCAGCCGGGCGAACCGGCCGGCTGGATCGCCGAGGTAGGCCTCGAACCGGAGCAACGCTCCCTCATCGTCGATCCAGTACCTACTGCGGGACTCCCGGGACTCCTCTTCATCGGCCGGACGAGGTCCTTGAAGGACCGACACCGGCGTGCCCTCGACCTCGTCTCGACGGAGGAACTGGGCGGTGCTCTGCTGCAGCAGTACCGGGTTCTCGGGACGATCCGAGCCGAGCGTGAGGGCGAGCGTGAGGAAGATGTCCTGCGGCACCTCGGTCGAGATGGAGCGGATCGCCCAAGCCTCGAGTTCCGGCACTTCGGCGCCGTCCGGCGCGGTGCCGACCGCCTCCAGGTTCCACAACAGAAGTCGCTCGGTCTCCTCCGACTTCATCCGGCCCCAGGCCAGGCTGCCATGCAGGTCGAGAGTGACCGTGAGCTCGGCGGACGGCTCGCCCGGCCATTCCATGACCACCGGAACGGTCTCCGCCCGGTGCAGCCGGACCCGGGCCAGAGCGAGCAGCTCGGCCTCCTTCGAGGTCAATGCCCGGGGCTCATCGACGGGCTTCTTGTCAGATGCGCCGTCCTTGCCTCCGCAGGCCGACAGCAGCATCAGCCCCAAGGCTCCGGCGATCACTGATCGGCGTGGGAGGCTACCGCTCACCGGGCGGGTCAAGGTCATCTGAGTTCCTCTCGATTTCATTGGCTCAGGAGCCTTGGACGAGCCCGATTTTTTCGCCGCTGAACGGTATCATCGGGGTCTCGAAGGTTCGCGCAATCTCGCACGCGAACATGAGATTCGCGGTCCTACCCGAAAGCAGCCACATGTCTCGTCGTCCTGTCATCCTCGCCGCCCTACTACTGGCGTTCGGGACTCTGCACGGTTGCGGTGACGGTGCCGCCGATAAGCCCGATGCACGTTCCTCGAAACAACTCCTCGTGCATGTTCCGAAGGACGCAGAAACGATTTCCGCTGCCCTCGAGATCGTCAAGGAAGACGGTCTGATCCTGGTCGACTCCGGCACCTACCCCGAAGAGGTGCTGATCGATGTGCCGGGGGTGACGCTGCGCGGCACCGACCGCAACAAGGTAGTGATCACCGGCGAGGGCACCCGTAGTACCGGGGTGGTCGCGATCGCCGACGGGGTACGGATTGAGAATCTGACCGTGACCGATGCCTTGTTGTACGGCGTGCTGATCACTGGGACACACGAGGGCAACGAGGTATTGACCCCCGCCCAGAGCGGCTACGACCAGTTCGATCCGGCCAAGTTCCCCCCGCTGCAACGCTTTGGGGTCGACCATGTCACGGCGACCAACAATGGCCTGTACGGCATCTACGCCTTCAATACTCAGCATGGTGTGATCACGAACTCATGGGCATCCGGCTCGGCGGACAGCGGCTTCTACATCGGCCAGTGCCGTGACTGCGACATCGTCCTGTCCGACAGCATCGCCGTCCGCAACGCGGTGGGTTTCGAGAATGCCAACGCTTCCGACTCGCTGACGGTGGTCGGAAATCGTTTCAGCAACAATCGCGTCGGGATGACTCTGACCTCCAACTATCAGGAGGCGTTCATCCCGCAACGGGACAACCTGGTCGTCGGTAACGTGATCAGCGACAACAACGAGGCGGACTCACCGGTTCAAGCGGACGGCGGATTCGGGATCGGCGTGGGTATCGCCGGGGGCCAGGACAATCTGCTTCTGCACAACAGGATCACCGGAAACGTCAATTCCGGCGTCATCGTCCAGAACTCCGAGGATGTGGTGTCCTCGGGTAACACCCTGGACGGTAACCACTTCGCCGGCAATCGTGCCGACCTGGTCAACCTGTCGATCGACGCCTACCCGGCGAGCAGCACCTGCCTCAAGGGACCCGGGGTCGGCTCGCTCCGGTTGTTCCCCCCGAGACTGGGATTGACCTGTACGGCCGACCCGGACCCGGCGGCCGACCCGCTCGCCCCCGTGACCGTCCCCGAGGGGGTGGCCTTCCTCGATGTCACCAAACCCACGACGCTGCCGTCGCTGGCGTCCTCCGAAGAGATCCCCGGGGCACTTCCCGACAGCATCACCCATCCGCCAACGGCCGAGATCCCCGTCCCCGGGGCCGGTCTGCTCGCCGACTTGCTGCGATGAGCACTCCATCGGGCACCTCACGACGACGTCTGCTCACCGCAGGTGGTGCCGGCCTGGCCGCCGGCCTGCTCGGTGCGGTCACCTCATGCAGTAGCGACCCCGAGCGCGGGGCCGCCGGCGACGACGCCGCCCCCGCCCCCGACTTCATTGATCCGCACGGCCCCCACCAGGCGGGCGTGCACCGCCCCGAGACTCCGCCGACCCACCTCAACTTCCTGGTCTTGGGCGCCTCCAGCGAGGCCCTCACCCGAGCACGGGTTCGTCGTACGCTGGCCGAGCTCGGAGTCACCGTCACCGCACTCACCGGTCATGCTCCGCGCGATCAGCGACTCGACGCAGACCCGGTGGGGCTGACGATTCAGATCGGGATCGGCGCTCGACTGCTCGCCCTGAGCGGGGCTGAGACATCGCTGGACCTACCTACCTTCGCCGGGAGCGCAGCTCTCCCGGATCGGCTGCGCGGCGGCGATCTGGTGCTGTCCGTAGCCTCCGAGCACCCCGAGACGGCTGCCCGGGTGACCGACCTGATCATCGCTCAGGTCACTGCGGCCGGGTACCGGCCGCAGTGGAGCCAGATCGCCTTCCGACCGCGAGGCGAAGGTTCGATCACCCGCAATCCGCTCGGGTTCGACGACGGCATCGTCCAGCCCGCCCTCACTCAGACGGTTCCAGAGCATGTCTTTCTCACCGACGGTGCCACTCGCGGAGGATCCATCGCAGTGGTGCGGCGCTTCATCTTGGACACCGCTGCCTTCGACGGTCTCGACACGAGCGCGCAGGAGGCGGTGTTCGGGAGGGTCAAGGCCACCGGTGCCCCGCTCAGCGGCGGATCCCGGTCGACCGCGGTGAACCTCGCCTCGAAGACTCCCGCCGGGGAGTACCTGATCCCGATCGGCTCCCATGTTCGGGCGGCGCACCCCTCCTTCACCGGGAGCACCCTCATGCTGCGTCGCAGCTACGGCTTCCGGGAGTCGCGCGATGGTCATCTCGACCGCTCCGGTCTGCTCTTCATCAGCTACCAGGACGACGTCGGGGTCTTCGCGCGCACCCAGCTGCGAATGGATCGCGAGGACCGTCTCATGGACTTCGCGGAGCCCACCGCCGAGGTCGCCTTCCTGGTGTTGCCCGGGTTCGATACGGACCATCCCTTGGGCTCCGCCCTGTTCGGCTGAGTTTCCCCACGCTCCCAGTCGCAGGGCATCGATCGGAAAACGACCGGACGGACTGCCCATCTCTGGGCAGCCCGTCCGGACTCGTTGACGGTGTTCACCACCGTCTGAGTTGTGTTACTTGATCAGCTTCGCCGTCACCACCAGGTTGTTCCTGTAGTGGAAGCGGCCGCTGGGGTAGGTCACCTTGTCGGTACAGGTGATCAGAACCAGCCGGTGAGCACCCTTGGTCTTGAAGTAGCGCTTCGGGATACCTGCTCCCTTGTCGCGCGAGAACTTCGCGGTGGCGCTCACCCGGTAGCGGTAGGTCTTGCCGGCCTTCTTGACCGTGACGACCTTGCCCTTCTTGAGGTTCTTGAGCTTCCAGAACGCCATCGGGTCGTCACTGTTGTCGGAGACGTGCGCGGCGACCACCGTGGTGCCGATGGCGTCACCGAACTGTGCCGAGGGGTTCAACCATCCGATCTGCTTGGCACCCTCGGGGATGACCATCTCGCCGCGGCTGACTCCCATGCCCAGGATCGGAGCGTTGTTCAGCCCCATCACGGAGGCACTGAACGCGCCTGCCGAGACCTTCCGCGCCGAGAGTCGATCCAGTGCCGACCGTCCGGTCTCGATGGCGACCGGACCATAGGCCGGACGCTGCACCCGAGTGGTCTCAGCAGCCAGACCACACCGGTGCGAGAGCGTGGGTCCGTTCTTGGGCTTGACGCTCACCTTCCAGGTGTACACACCCGGCTTGGTCACCTTCACACCTGGCGTGGCGTGGGTGCCGTTACGGGCGGTGAACCTCACCGTACGAACCAGGTTGCCCGGCGTGCACATGTTGCTGGTGCGCTTCGAGGTGGGGCCGTACAGCTTGGCCACACCCGAACCCTTTCCGCTCAGACCCTTGATGATGACCGAGTCCTTCAGGGTGACCGGCTTGATCGCACCGTTCGCCTTGAGTTTGGCCACGACCACCTTCTTCGCCTTGGTCTTCAACGTCGGCTTGACCGGTGCGACGAACCCGAAGTCCAGCGAAGAATCCCGCGCGCCATCGGTGGTGAGATCACCTGACGTGGCGGATCCGGTCGACGAGTCCTTGTCCCGGTTGCCGGCCCCCTTCTTGGTGGGCTGCAATCCCTTGAGCGCGGTTGCCGAGGCGGTCTGGTCGATGCTCACCGTGTAGTGCTGACCGGCAGGCAGCGGAGGCAGCTTGTCGAACAGGTAGCCGCCCTTGGCGTCGGTGGTGACCGGTCCTACGGGGTTGCCGAGGATGTCGGTGACCGGCCTGCCATCGGGCCCGGTGAGTACCAGGACGACTCCAGGAATGCCCTTCTCCTTCTTGTCCTGGATGCCGTTGCCGTTGCCGTCCAGCCAGACGTAGTCGCCCACCGAGACCGACGGGGTGATGAACCCGAAGTCCAGGGTGAGGTCGCTGTCCAGGTGGTTCGGCAGATCGCCGCTGGTGGCGGTCCAGTTCGACGAGTCGGTGGCCGGGGTACCGGCACCGGTCTTGGTGGGCGTGTAGCCCGCCAAGGCATCGGCGGAGGCCGTCTTGTCGATCGTCACCGTGTAGTGCTGACCGGCCGGTAGCGCGGGCAGGTCCGCAAAGAGGTACTTACCATCGACACCGGTCGTGATCGGGTCAACGGGATCGCCGTTGACATCGGTCACCGGCTCGCCGTCCGGGCCCGTGAGGACCAGAACCACACCCGGGATTCCGGGCTCACCGGCATTCTGAACACCGTTCTTGTTCTGGTCGACCCAGACGTAGTCACCCACCGACACCGCGGACACCATGAATCCGAAGTCCAAGGTGGGATCCCGGTCACCGTCATCGGTCAGGTCGCCGGATTCGGCGGTCCAGGTCGAGGAGTCGGTTGCCGGGGTGCCTGCACCGGTCTGGGTCGGCGTATAGCCGGCCAGCGCCGTCTTGGTCGAGGAGTCCTCACGATCGATCGACACCGTGTAGTGCTCCCCTGCAGGCAGCGCCGGCAGGTGGTCGAACGAGTAGTGCCCGTCGGCATCGGTGGTCTGCGGACCCACCGGGTCGCCGTTGACATCGGTCACCGGCTCACCATCGGGCCCGGTCAGTACCAGCACCACGCCCTCGATGCCGAGTTCCCCGCCATCCTGAACGCCATTGCGGTCGGAGTCCAACCAGACGTAGTCGCCGACCGAGACCTCGGGCTTGAAGAATCCGAAGTCCAGAGTCGGGTCCCGGTCACCGTTATCGGTCAGATCGCCAGACTCGGCAGACCAGGTCGAGGAATCCTCGCCCCGGTCACCGCCGGCTCCTGCCGGGCTCGGAGTGAAGCCGGCCAGTGCCTCCTGGGTCGACTGTGCGTCACGGTCGATCACCACGACGTAATGCTGACCCGCTGGCAGCACCGGCAGGTTGTCGAAGGTGTAGGTGCCGTCCGGACCGGTGGTAACGGGACCAACGACGTCGCCGTGCACATCGGTGATCGGCTCACCCAGCCCAGTCTGCAACTTCAGCACGACGCCGGGGATCCCGGGCTCGCCGGCATCTTGGATGCCGTCCTTGTCGTAGTCCTCCCAGACCAGGTCACCCACGGAGACGAAAGGCACCACGAAGCCGAAGTCCAATGTGGGATCCCGGTCACCGTCATCGGTCAGATCACCGGACTCCGCGCTCCAGGTCGAGGAGTCGGTAGCCGGGGTTCCCTGACCGGTCTGAGTCGGTGCGTATCCGGCCAATGCGTCGACGGTCGACGGGTGGTCTCGATCGATCGACACCGTGTAATGCTGCCCGGCGGGGAGCGCCGGCAGGTTGTCGAACGAGTAGTGCCCGTCTGCATCGGTGGTCTGCGGGCCTACCACGACGCCATTGACGTCGGTCACCGCTTCATCGTCGGGGCCGGTGAGGACCAGCACCACACCCTCGACACCGGGCTCGCCGGTGTCCTGGACGCCGTCACGGTCGGTGTCGATCCAGACGTAATCCCCGACCGACACCTTCTTCGACACGAACCCGAAGTCCAGGGTCATGTCCCGGTCCTGCGGATCGGTCAGCGGGCCCGAGGTGGCGGAGCCGTCGGAGGAGTCCGTGGCGGGGTCTCCGCCACCGGTCTGCGTCGGGATATAGGGGAGCAAGGCCTCCTGGTCATTGTCGATGTGAACTGTGTAGCGGTCGTCCTGGTCCGGCAGAACCGGCAGGTCGGTGAACACATAGAAGCCGTTGGCGTCGGTAGTGACCGGACCCACGGGATCACCGTTGATGTCGGTCACCGGACCACCGTCCGGACCGGTCAGCGTCAGCGTGACTCCCGGGATACCGGGCTCGCCCGGGTCCTGGGTGCCGTTGCCGTTGCTGTCCACCCACACCAAGTCGCCCACGGCGACCGGCTTGGGCATGAACCCGAAGTCCAGGGTCAGATCCTTGTCACCGGAAGCGGTCAACTCCGAGGAGTCGGCGGTCCAGTCCGAGGAGTCCAGAGCCGGATCGCCCCCGGCACCTGCCTGCGTCGGGAGGTAGGGCTCGAGTGCATCGATCGTGGACTGGTCCGTCTGATCGATCGTCACCGTGTAGTACTCGCCGGGGTCGAGCACCGGGAGCTTGGGGAACAGGTAGTGCCCGTTTGCGTCGGTGGTCACCGGTCCCACCGGCTGGCCGGTGATATCGGTCACCGGGTTGCCTTCGTGATCGGTCAGCGTGAGCGTGACACCCGGGATGCCGGGCTCGCCCGGACCTTGGATGCCGTCGCCGTTGCTGTCCACCCACACGAAGTTGCCCACCGACACCGATGCGGGGGCGAACCCGAAGTCGATGGTGTGGTCGTTCTCGCCACGGTTTCCGGTGGTGATGCCGGCCTGCGGGTAGCCGTCCACCGTGATCCCGTCGGAGTCCAGACGGTCCTGATCCGGACCGGAGCCGGCGTCAGCGAGCGTCGGGGTGACTGCGGCCAGAGGCCCGGTGCCGGCGTGGTCCTCCGGCTTGTCGAGCCGGATCACGTAGTCGGTATTGAAGTCGACACCATCGGTGATCGAGTCGAAGTAGTACTCACCCTGGGAGTTGGTCACGGTCGTGGCCACCAGCGTGGTGCCATCGGTCTCGTACAGATTCACCGTGACACCGGCGATGCCGTTCTCTCCGGCGTCCTGGATCCCGTTGCCGTCCGCGTCGTGCCAGACCCGGTTACCGATCTGGATCGGCGCCAGGTCACACAGCGCCTCCATGTCGGCCATGCCCTGGCCCTTGCTGAAGGAGTCCGCAGCCGAGATCCGGTTACCACCGGAGTTGCCGCCGTTCGCCTGGAGTGTCTCCGGGGAGGCGGGCGAGGTGCCGCCGTCGGTGGAGATCAGCGGTCGGCCGGTCTCGCGGTCCATCCGGAAGTAGCCCTGGGTGAAGATGCCACCGGCGGGGTCCATGGCGCTGCTGGCAATGCCACGCTCACCGCGGCTGAAGGCCAGACCACCGAAGGCTGCCTCATCGTGGACACCACCGTCTCCGCCGAAGTACTCGGCAGAGACCTGGGTCTGCGGCTTGTCGGGCAGGCCGCAGCCTCCGTTGAGGTCGAGGACGAAGTCCCCGCCACCGGCGGGTCGGCAGGCCTTGTTGACGTCGCCGGCCACGACGTAGTCGATGATGCCGACCTGGGCCCCGGTGCCGTCGGTGTTGGCATAGTGCCGGGAGTTGAGCCCGAAGTGCTGGTCACCGGTACGGTCCCGGAACGCCATCACCAGATCACCGTTGTTCTCGATGACGATGTCGTCCATCCAGGCTTGCGGGTCCGAGATCCGGCCGCCGCCCTTGATATTGCAGACGATGGTGTCCTGCCATGCCCGGAAGCTGCTGCTGACGACACCGTCGGCGTGGTCGCGGGGGTCGCAGTAGTACGCGCCGTTGGCGTTGGACTCGCGCTTGCGGTTGAGGGTCTGGTCCATCACGGTGCCGGTGGGGGCGTACGTGTCGGCGTCGAAGGTCAGGATGATCGACCGCTGGTCGGCGTTGTCCTGGGTGGACTCGCCCGAGCAGACCCCGCCGACGTACAGCACACCATTGCGCTCACCGAGCGCGCCGGGGCGCCAGTCGTCATCGGCCGCGCAGCCCGGGTTGGGCAGGTCCACCACATGCGTGGGGTCGTCCATCGTCGCCTGGGTAGCGTCGTAGACGTACAGCTTGCGGTCGTTCAGATTGATCACCTGCAGGTCGTCGCCGTCCTCGGAGATGTCGAGGTCACCCAACGACTCCTTGCCCACGGCCGCGGCGAAGTCCCAGTCCTGACGCGACAGCGGAGCCGTGTCGAAACTGTGCACAGTTGAACCGGCGTTGGGCACGGTGCCCCATTGCGTCGTGGCTCCACCTGCGGCGGGGGTCACGTAGATCGCGCCCGAGCCGCCGGGGCCGTAGGCGATGCCGCGCTTTGCGAATGCGGCGGAGAAGATCCGCTTGTCCTGCTTGCGGTAGCCGATGCCGTAGACCGAGCCGGTGTCGGCCTTGGTGGCCAACTTGGTCTTCGCGCGGTCATTGCCGTAGGCCCGGTAGGGCGCGGTGAACAGCGTGTCGGAGGTGTCGTTGTTTGCCAGCGTGCCGTTGAGCGCGAAGATGGGTGGCTGACAGGCATTGACGATCAGCGGGTTGGACTGGCAGTAGTCGCGCGGCTCCCAATACGCGGTCGTCACCTCGACGGTCTTGTTGGCGGCGACCGTGACGAATTCCTCGTTCGAGGACAGGCGCGTCGCCGAGGGAGTGTCGGCGGTGCCGGTCTTCTCCGAGGCGGGGGCCGGCTGGTAGACGGCGGGGTCGGGGTTGGTGGCGACGATCCGGTAGGCCCCGGGAGGCCCGACCAGGGTGACCAGGCCGGCCGCGTCGGTCACATAGTTCTGGGAGGAGCCGGCGGCGTCGGTGATGGTGACATCCACTCCGGCCATACCTGGCTCGACGAACGGATCGTCCCACGTGCCGTTTCCGTTGTAGTCCTGGACCACCCGAACCTTGACGGTGCCATCACCGGGCGCTGCCTGCGCCGGGATGGTCGACGTCATAGCGACCATGCCGGCTGTGGTGACCCCGATCGCGGCAACTATCCCGGTCCATCTGCGTACTCCAACGGACCGTCGTCGTCTGACGACCCGTCCAACCCGCTCCTGCCGCATGCATAGCTCCTCTCGACCGTTTCCGGCCTGCTTCGGCGCTTGTTGTGTGCTCTGCGCCCGATGCCCAGAGCAACGAGCAACCGCGGGCGAGGTTATTGAATCGTGATCATTTGGGCGACAAAATGGCCGCGGGCATAGCAGATGACCCCCATTCAGGGGTCATCTGCAGCGTGGTTCCGCGAATCGCGCGGCCCCCTGAACAACCGACCCCAGATCCGGTGATCCGGGTAGTTCACCGGCATTGTCGAATCAGTGTCAGGTTTGAATTGTTTGATTACTCGTGCGGTTACTGGCAGGTATCTGCTACTCCGGTCGCTGCCAGAGCATCTCCAGACCCAGGACGATGGCGCAGCCGACGCCGACCGATCCGGGTATCGCCACCAACGCCACGTGGATCGGATCGCCCTCATCGGGCAGGAACAGATCGATCCAGCCCAGGGCCAAGGCAAAGGCCGTCGAGACGCCACCGACCCGCGAGGTCCACTCGAACATCCGCGCATGCCAGGGATCGGTCGCCGACGATGGCCGCGACCTGATGTCGATGCTGAAGAAGACCAAGAGGACGGCGAGGAAACTGATCAGCGAGACCATCTCGCTCGATGGCATCTGACGCATGACAGGGGACCGTAGCCCATCGGGCCGATCCCCCGGGGATCTCCGGCG
Source organism: uncultured Nocardioides sp. (assembly GCA_964396585.1). Taxonomy (GTDB): domain Bacteria; phylum Actinomycetota; class Actinomycetes; order Propionibacteriales; family Nocardioidaceae; genus Nocardioides. The sequence continues at coordinate 7,336 of CAYNFY010000050.1, read as the reverse complement.
GGTTCTCTCTGGGCGTCCGGACGTAGGCTCGGTATATGTGCCGCAACATCCGCCCTCTCAACAATTTCGCGCCTCCCGCCACCACCGACGAGGTCGCCGCCGCCGCACTGCAGTATGTGCGCAAGGTCGGTGGCTCGGCGCAGCCCTCAGCTGCCAACCAGGCGGCCTACGATCGCGCGGTCGCCGAGATAGTGGCCAGCACCCAGCGTCTACTCGATGCGCTGGTGACCACCGCGCCGCCCAAGGATCGTGCGGTCGAGGCCGTCAAGGCCCGCGCTCGCGCCCAGGCCCGCTATGGAAACTGACCCCTGGGTTCGCTGCCCTCAGATCCGGCGGCCGAAGATGTGATCACTGGCCTCGATGTCGATCTCAGCGGCCTCACCACCCGAGCCGATCAGCACACCTGCCTCGGTGCGTTGGACCGACACACTGCGATCGGGCAGCGCCCCCACCCGACGCAGCGCACTCATCAGGTGCTCGTCCTTCTGCATCTCCTCTGAGATACGACGGATGTACACCCGGCTCTCCTCCTCGCCGGCCAGCACAGCGAGCGGCTCCACCCCGTCACGGAAGTCCTCGGGCTCCGAGGTCTCACCCAACTCATCGAGGCCTGGGATCGGATTCCCGTACGGGGACTCGGTGGGGTGGTCGAGTAGTTTCATCAGACGCTTCTCGACGGTCTCGCTGATCACGTGCTCCCAGCGGCAGGCCTCGGCGTGCACCAACTCCCAGTCGAGCCCGATCACGTCGGTGAGCAGGCGCTCGGCAAGCCGATGCTTGCGCATCACCCGGGTGGCGAGTCGCATGCCCTCGTCGGTGAGCTCAAGGTGCCGGTCTCCCTGGACGGTCAACAGGCCGTCACGCTCCATCCGGGCCACCGTCTGGGAGACGGTCGGTCCGCTCTGATGCAGTCGTTCGGCAATCCTGGCCCGCAACGGCACAATGCCTTCCTCGACCAATTCGTAAATGGTGCGAAGGTACATCTCGGTGGTGTCGATGAGGTCGCTCACGGGGCCCATTGTGTCCCATCGGCAAGGTTTACCCCAGTCGCTCCGGATCCGGGAGGCGGATCCGGCCGAAGAAGGACAACCCCTCCCCGCACTTCGTCGGGGCATGGCAGGCTGGCATGCGTGAGCGAACCTCCAGATCTGGTGATCCCTCGTCGCTTCTGCGGCCCTCCGGTCTCGGGCAACGGTGGCTACAGCGCCGGCACCCTGGCCGAGCTACTGCCGAACTCCGTCGAACGCGACGATGCCTGGCCGGCTATCGAGGTCACCCTGCGCCGCCCACCGCCGCTGGACCGCCCGCTGCAGGTACATATCGACGGTGCTCGGGCCGCGGCCGACGACGGCGGGGAGAGAATTCTCGACGCGCGGCTGTGCAGCCCCGGACCGACCCCGGTCGAGTCCGTCGAGGCCGATGTCGCACGCGCGGTCGAGGTGCGCTACCCCGGCCTCACCCGGCATCCCTTCCCGACCTGCTTCGTCTGCGGACCCGAGCGCGAACCAGGCGACGGGCTCCGCATCTTTCCCGGTCCCGTCGCCCCGGGGCGGGTCGCCGCCATCTGGGTTCCCCATCCGAGCCTGGCCATGGACGCCGACCCCTACGTCGAGAATGCCCACCGGACCTCGCTACCGGTGACCTGGGCCGCCCTGGACTGCATCGGCGGCTGGTCGGAGGACCTCCTGGGCCGACCGATGGTACTGGGCCGGATGACGGCTCGAGTGGACGCACTGCCGGTGATCGGCGAAGAGCATGTCGTGGTCGGCGAGCACCGGGGCAGCGAGGGACGCAAGACGTTCACGGCCGCCACCCTGTACGACGCGGACCGCCGGGAGGTCGCCACCGCCGAGCACGTCTGGATCAGCGTCGACCCCGAGGCCTTCCGGTGATCGAGGGACGACCCCAGCCCCCGAAGGGCCGCGGCGGCGTCGCTCACTCCAGCAACAGGTTGTACTGAGCGAAGGCCCGCACGAACTCGGTGAGGTCGTCCTGACTCCACCCACCCAACTGCTCATCGAGCCGGGCCAGCCTGAGGGCATTGATCTCTGCCATCCGCCTCACCGATGCCTCGGTCGGAGTGAGGATCAACGCCCGACCGTCCTCGGGGTCGGCGGTCTTCGTCACCAGCCCCAGCTCGACCAGGGCGTGCACATTGCGACTCACCGCCCCCTTGTCGAGTTCGAATGTCTCGGCTATCACCGAGGCTCGGGTCGGTCCCATGCCCACCAGGAAGGACAACATCAGATAGGCCTGCGCGGTGAGGTCCGGGTGGACCATGACGGCTCGCTCCCCCACGACCCGCCGGGCCCGACGCATCAGCACCCCGACCTCGCGTTCCAACTGCTGCAGTACTGCGACACGATCCATCTGGAATCCGCCTCAGCGATCGGAGACGGCGTCGGTGGCGCCGGACTCGTCGACCACCTTCTCCATCTCGTCCTCACGCAGGATGGTGGTGCGCAGTGGCACCTCCTTGATGGCCAGCACACAGAGCAGAGCCACCACAGCGAACGGCGCCGCGATCATGAACAACTGACCGATCCCGGAACCGTAGGCGTGCTCCATCATCCTGGCCACCGGCGCGGCACCCATATCGAACAGTTCGCGTACCGACGGCACACCCCCGCCCTGCAGCAACTCGCCCACCTTCTGCTGCAACGCCGGGTCCTCTACCTGGCCGATCGCCTTCGGGGCGTTGGTCGTCACGCTGTCGCTCACATGGTTCGCGAGCAGGGCACCCAGGGCGGCGACCCCGATCGAACCACCGATCGACCGGAAGAACGAGACCACCGAGGACGCGGCACCCATGTCGGCATTGGCGGTGTTGTTCTGGACGGCGAGCACCAGGTTCTGCATGGTCATCCCGAGCCCGAGTCCCAGGATGGTCATCGACAGGCCGACCCGGATGATGTTCGTGGTCGCGTCGATCGTGCCGAGCAGCAACAGTGCGGCCACGACCAGCACCATGCCGCCGACCAGGAACCCCTTCCACCGGCCGGTCTTGGTGACCAGTCGACCCGACACCAGGCTGGAGACGAAGAGCCCGCCGACCATGAAGACCGACATCAGGCCCGCATGGGTCGGTGACATGCCACGGGCCATCTGGAAGTACTGGCTCAGATAGACCGTCGCGCCGAACATCGCGACACCGATCAGTACCGAGGCCGCCGTTGCCAGACTGGTGGTCCGGTCCCGGAAGAGACGCAGCGGGACCACCGGCTCGGAGGCGCACCGGCCCTCCCAGAAGATGGCCGCCGCGATCAGGGCCACCGCGCCGAGGACCAACCCGAAGCTGGTGGCCGAGAGCCAGGCGAACTGTCCGGTGGGCCCGGCCAGTGACACCCATACCAACACCAGGGAGACTCCGGCCATGATCAGCGTCGCGCCGGTGTAGTCGATCTTGACCTCGCGCTTGCGGAACTCGATCTTCAGCGTCTTCTGTAGCACCACGAACGCGATCACGGCCACCGGAACACCGAACCAGAAGCACCATTGCCAGCCGACCGTATCGACCAGTACGCCTCCGATCAGCGGTCCGGACACGGTCGCCATCGCGAAGGTCGCGCCGATATAGCCCGAGTACCGGCCCCGCTCACGCGGTGGCACCATCTTGGCGATGATCACCTGGACCAGCGCCGAGAGACCTCCGACACCGATGCCCTGAAAGGCACGAGCACCGATCAGGACCGCCATGCCGTGCTCACCGAAGCGGTGCGAGAAGCCAGCCAGGAGGGACCCGGCGGCGAAGATGACCAGCGCGACCTGGACCAGCGTCTTGTTGTTGAAGATGTCCGCGAACTTGCCCCAGATGGGTGTGGTCGCGGTCATCGTCAGCAGCGTCGCCACCACCACCCAGCTGTAGCCGGTCTGGCTTCCGTGGAGGTCTCCCACGATCGTGGGCAGGGCATTGGAGACGACGGTGGCCGACACCATCGAGACGAACATCGCGAGCAGCAGGCCGCTGAGGGCCTCCAGGATCTCGCGATGCGTCATCATCGGCTGGCTACCGGTCGCAGCCACGGTTGGAGCTTGGGACACGTAGTACTCACTTTGCGAAATATCGACAGCCCCACGCTCAGGCGCGGCAACCGTCGGCAATTGGTTGAACTCAACAACCGTACCGACGATTGGTTGCGCGCGGCAACCGATTGGGGTGTCGGGTCGCTCACAGAGCACTCGTGAAGAAGACCTACGTGAAGAACACAGAGTAGCCGGCCAGGCACGAAACGGCCCGCAGGCTGGTCGCCTTGCGGCGACCCTGGCCGGTCGGATGAGACCGGAGCCTGCGGGCCGGGTGACTGCGTGGAATTCGCCGCCGCACCGCTCGGGTGTCGACCGACACCCTCGCAAGGCACTCGGCACGGTCTGGACCGATGGTCAGACCGAAGCGGCGAGTGGGCGCTGGTCAGCGCGCGGCCACCTCACACATCCGAAGAGACTTCATTTCTCGGACCACCTCCTTTCCGTGTTCCACCACAGTAGATCGATCGCCGCTACCGGCCAACCTATTTTCCCAAGCCACCCTCATTGGGCCGGCTCCACCGCCGCCGCGAACTGAGCCGCGGCCAGAGTGGCGTACTCCCCCTGGGCAGCGATCAGTTCGTCGTGGGTGCCTTGCTCGACGATGGCACCGTTCACCATCACCAGAATGGTGTCCGCGTCCCGGATCGTGGAGAGCCGGTGAGCGATCACGAATGAGGTCCGGTCGGCGCGCAACGCGGCCATGGCGTGCTGCACCAGCAATTCGGTACGGGTATCGACCGAACTGGTGGCCTCGTCCAGGATCAGCAGCTCCGGATCGGTCAGGAAGGCACGTGCGATCGTCACCAGTTGCCGCTCGCCGGCGGAAAGGTTCGACCCCTCCTCATCGATGACGGTGTCGTATCCATCGGGTAGCGAGTGCACGAACCGGTCCACGAACGTCGCCCGGGCCGCCTCGAGTACCTGCTCGCGGGTGGCGTCGGGGCGGCCATAGGCGATGTTCTCGGCGATCGTCCCGCCGAACAGCCAGGTGTCTTGCAGCACCATGCCGATCCGTTGACGCAGCTCACCACGCGGCACCGAGGCGATATCGGTACCGTCCAGCAGGATGCGCCCACCGGTCACGTCGTAGAAGCGCATCACCAGGTTGACCAGGGTGGTCTTGCCGGCCCCCGTGGGTCCGACGATGGCCACGGTGTGCCCTGGTTGTACGGCCAGCGACAGGCCACTGATCAGGGGCGCGTCCGGGGAGTAGCTGAACGACACGTCACAGAACTCCACCTCACCACGGCCACGACCCAGCGCCCCGGTCTCCTCATGGGTCTCCTCGGGCGCGTCGAGCAGTTCGAAGACCCGCTCGGCCGACGCCACGCCGGACTGCAACAGGTTGGCCATCGAGGCGACCTGACTGAGCGGCTGATTGAACTGTCGCGAGTACTGGATGAACGCCTGTACGTCCCCGAGACTGAGTTGCCCGCTGGCCACCCGGAGTCCGCCCACGACCGCAACGAGTACGTAGTTGATATTGCCGACGAACATCATGATCGGCATGATCAGGCCGCTGATGAACTGGGCCTTCCACGAGGCGTTGTAGAGCTCTTCGTTCTCGTCGGCGAAGGTGCGTTCTGCCGCGTGCTGGTGACCGAAGACCTTGACCAGCGAGTGGCCCGAGAAGGTCTCCTCGATGTGAGCGTTGAGACCACCGGTACGACGCCATTGCGAGACGAAGAGCTTCTGGCTGCGCTTCATCACCTGGCTGGCCACCACCATCGAGACCGGCACCGAGATGATCGCGATCAGAGCGAGCAACGGCGAGATCCAGACCATCATCGACAGCACCGCGACCACGGTCAGTAGCGAGGTCAACAATTGACTCAGGGTCTGCTGCAACGACTGCGACAGGTTGTCGATGTCGTTGGTGGCCCGGCTCAACAGCTCTCCGCGAGGCTGCCGGTCGAAGTAGCCGAGCGGCAGCCGGTGCACCTTGGCCTCGATGTCGGCCCGCATCTGCTGGATGGTGGCCTGTACGACCCCGTTGAGCACGTATCCCGCCAGCCAGGCCAGGAACGCGCCGACCACATAGAGTGCGAGCACCCAGAGCAGCACCTGGCCGACCGCGGTGAAGTCGACACCACGACCCGGCACCACATCCATCGCCGAGACCATGTCGGCGACCTTGTCCTGGCCGCTCTCCCGCAGCTGCTCGACGGCCTCCGCCTTGGTCGCCCCCGGCATCTGATCACCCAGCTTCGTGCCGAACAGTCCGCCGAAGACCAGATCGGTCGCATGGCCGAGCACCTTGGGCCCGATCGAGCTCAGCACAACGCTCAGCACGGTCAGTACGAGCACCAACAGGACCATCGCCCGGTGCGGCGCAAGCCTGCCGAGCAGGCGCTTGAGCGACGGGCCGAAGGAGCTGGCCTTCTGGCCGACCATGGCCCCGGGTCCGTGTCCGGGACCGCCGCCCTGGGCACGTTCGGTGACCTTCAGGTCGCCAGCGGGCTGGTCCGACTGCTCCGTCGAATTCTGCTGGTCGCTCATGCGGCCTCCTCCCCGGTCTCCTGCGAGGTGACGATCTCGGCATAGGTGGCGCAGGTGGCCAACAGCTCGTCATGGGTTCCGGTGCCGACCACGGCTCCGTCCTCGAGCACGATGATCCGATCGGCGGCGGCGATGGTCGCCACCCGCTGGGCCACCACGAGCACCGTCGCTTCGCGGGTGATCGGTCTCAGGGCCGCACGCAACCGGGCATCGGTGGCCAGGTCGAGCGCGGAGAATGCGTCGTCGAATAGGTACAGCGAGGGCCGTCGAATCACCGCGCGCGCGATCGCCAGGCGCTGACGCTGGCCACCTGAGACATTGGTTCCACCCTGGGCGATCGGGGCCAGCAGGCCCTCCGGCATGGCCTCCACGAAGTCGCGGGCCTGAGCGACCTCGAGGGCCTCCCACATCTCCTCGTCCGTCGCGTCCGGCTTTCCGTAGCGCAGGTTGTCGGCCACCGTGCCGGAGAAGAGGAATGCCTTCTGGGGCACCAGCCCCAGGTCGGACCAGAGCACATCGGCATCCAGTCGTCGCACGTCCACCCCACCGACCCGCACCTGACCGTCGGTCACGTCGAAGAGCCGCGGCACCAGATTGACCAGGGTGCTCTTGCCGGCACCGGTTGAACCGATCACCGCAACCATCTCTCCCGGCCGAGCACTGAAGGTGACCTCCTGCAAGACCGGAAGGTCCGCGCCCGGATAGGCGAAGGTGACCGCGTCGAAGTCAAGGTGTCCCGGAGCCGAGACCTCGGTGATCGGGTTCTCTGGCGGGACCACCGAGCTCTCGGTGTCGAGCACCTCGGCGATCC
>CAYNFY010000049.1:0-30840 GCA_964396585.1 uncultured Nocardioides sp. | reverse complement strand
AGATCACGCCGGGCAACTTCATCTTCCGCACCCGCGAGTTCGAGCAGATGGAGATGGAGTTCTTCGTCAAGCCCGGCGAGGACGACGAGTGGCACAAGTACTGGATCAACGAACGCCTGAACTGGTACATCGGTCTGGGCGTCGACCCCGATAACCTGCGCTTGTTCGAGCACCCGCTGGAGAAGCTCTCGCACTACTCCAAAGGCACCACCGACATCGAGTACCGGTTCAAGTTCGCCGGGTCCGAGTGGGGCGAGCTGGAGGGGATCGCGAACCGTACCGACTTCGACCTGTCCACCCATGCCAAGCACTCCGGTCAGGACCTGTCGTACTACGACCAGGCCAATGACGAGCGCTATGTGCCGTACGTGATCGAGCCGGCCGCCGGACTCTCGCGCAGCCTGATGACGTTCCTGGTCGATGCCTATACCGAGGATGAGGCGCCCAACACCAAGGGCGGCGTCGACAAGCGCACGGTGCTGCGGCTCGATCCGCGACTGGCCCCGGTCAAGGTCGCGGTGTTGCCGCTGAGTCGCAACGCGGACCTTTCGCCCAAGGCCCGCGATCTGGCCACCGAACTGCGTGAGAACTGGAACGTCGACTTCGACGATGCCGGTGCGATCGGTCGTCGTTACCGGCGCCAGGACGAGATCGGCACCCCGTACTGCGTCACCGTCGACTTCGACACGCTCGAGGACAACGCGGTGACCATTCGTGAGCGGGACTCGATGAGTCAGGAGCGGATCAGCCTGGACGGGATCACCCGTTGGTTCGCCGAGCGCCTGGTGGGCTGCTGAGACGACGATCGGCCCTCCACGCCAGCATGACATCGCCCCGGTTCGCCCGGGGCGATGTCATGCGAGGTGAGCCTTTCACGCCTCTCGGTTGAGACAGTGAGCAAGGATGTGACGGTGAGCGCACTGCAGACCCCTGACTCCCGGCTCCGTCGACCCGTATCCGGAACCGGCCGTCGGTGGATGGCGGCCACCGCCGCCGTACTGCTGGTCACCGGGTTGACCGGGTGCGATGACGAGACACCCGAGGCCACGGCTCAGGTGACGCCCACGGTGACTCTCTCCGCTGAGCCGTCGGCGACCCCCAGCGCCCCGGTCACGCCCTCCGGGCCGGTACTCACCACTCCCGGTTCGACCCTGAGATTCGGCGAGTCGGCCAAGGTCGCCACCACCGGAAAGAAACGGGAGGGGGCACTCAAGCTGACCGTGACCGGCCTGCACCGCGCGAAATGGTCCCTGTTCGAGGGCTGGAAGGTGGGCAAGCGGCTGCGCAAGCACCAGCCGATCTTCGTCGACGTCAAGGTGCGCAATATCGGTGCGGTGAACCTGGGGGGCGCCGAGGTGCCGCTACACCTGTTGGATGTGCAGGACCGCCTGATCGAGGCCTCCACGTTCGCCGACACGTTCAAGTCCTGCCCCAGCACTCCGCTGCCCAAGCCGTTCAAGAAGGACGCGCAGGTGACCCGCTGCCTGGTGTTCCTGGTGCCGGACGGAGCCGAGGTGACAGCAGTCGTGCATCGGTCTTCGGCCGAGGCCGATCTGGTGCGCTGGACGGGCCCGACCACGCCCTGGAAGCAGCCGGGTAAGAAGAACACAGGCAAGAAGGGATCGGACAAGGTCGCCGCGACCAAGGAGTAGCCCACTCGAGCCGAATATGCGTGAACCGCTTGAGAGCGAGAGAATGGGTTCATGCCCGTCGCCCAGACCTCGAACGAATCCGTACCGCATGCCGAGCTGAGCCTCGGCCCCCGGGGCCTGCGGCTCGGATCGCTGCAGGTGGACACCCCGGTGGTGCTGGCGCCGATGGCCGGGATCACCAATGCCGCCTACCGTCGACTCTGCGCCGAGCAGGGGGCAGGACTCTACGTCTGCGAGATGATCACCAGTCGCGGGCTGGTCGAGGGCGATGAGACGACCCGACGGATGCTGACCTTCGACGAGGCGGAGACGATCCGTTCGGTCCAGTTGTACGGAACCGACCCGCACCATGTGGGGGAGGCCGCCCGGATCCTGTGTGACGAGTTCGGGGTGGCCCACATCGACCTCAACTTCGGGTGCCCGGTCCCGAAGGTGACCCGCAAGGGCGGCGGTGGTGCGCTGCCCTGGAAGCGCGGCCTGCTCGCGGACATCCTCACCGCCGCGGTCTCGGCCGCGACCCCCTATGACGTACCGGTCACGATGAAGACCCGCAAGGGGCTGGACGCCGACCACCTGACCTACCTGGACGCGGGCCGGATCGCCCAGGAGACCGGTACCGCGGCGATCGCCCTGCACGGGCGGACCGTGGAGCAGGCGTACTCCGGTCAGGCGGACTGGGATGCGATCGGCGAGCTCGTGGCCAGTGTCGACATCCCGGTCCTCGGCAACGGCGACATCTGGGAGGCCGCGGACGCGCTCCGGATGGTCCGCGAGACCGGCGCCGCGGGTGTGGTGGTCGGTCGTGGCTGCCTCGGACGGCCCTGGCTCTTCCGGGACCTGGCCGCGGCCTTCGCCGGCGACCAGGTCGCGACTCTGCCGGCTCTGGGCGAGGTGCGTGCCATGATGCGCCGCCATGCCGAGTTGCTGTGTGAGCACATGGGGGAGGAGCACGGCTGCAAGGAATTCCGTAAGCACGTCACCTGGTACCTCAAGGGGTTCCGGGCGGGGGGTGCGCTGCGGCATTCGCTGGGTCTGGTGGACTCGCTGGCCGCGCTCGAGGGCCTGCTCGACGGACTGGACCCCGACGAGCCGTTCCCGGCCTCGGAGCTGGGTGCCCCCCGAGGTCGTCAGGGCTCGCCACGCAAGCGGGTGGCCCTGCCCGAGGGGTGGCTCGATGACACGGATGGGCGCGACTGCGCGATGACCGAGGACGTCAACGAGAGCACCGGCGGCTGACCGGTCCGCTGTGGCGGGCGTCTCACCTGGGGGGAGTGGGATTGTCGGGCTCGACCCGATGTGTGCTTCACTCGTCCGCAGTGCCCGTCCGGGACCTAGGCGTCGTCACATCGGTGAAGGCTGACTTGGGTCGGGTACAGACCCCCGTCAGCAACTGCAAAGGATCAGCGCCGTGGCAGGCAGCCACAAGCGGGAAACCAATGCCCGTTTCGTTCCCCGGGCGGTCGTCGTGGCCGCCCCCGTCGCAGTATTGGCGACGACATCCGCGGTGACCCTCGGCGTGGCCAACAGCCCCGTAGAGAAGCCCGCCAAGGTGCTTCTCGCCGAGGCGCCGAAGCACGATCTGGCCGGCCTGATCACGCCACGCACCGCCCGCGTCTCGCGAAGCGCGGTGCGCGATGTCAAGGCCGAGGTCAAACAGCAGCAGAGCATGGTGCAGGGACGGATCGAGGCCCAGAACCGCTCACGTGCGCTCGAGGCCGAGCGCACCGCGACGGCCAAGGCGATCAAGAACGCCGACACCAAGCTGTGGGCCAAGACCGCACTCAACGTGTGGAACGACTCGGCTGACTCGGCGCGCCAGATCGGCACGGTCGAGGACGGTACGAAGGTCACCGCCACGGGCCGTAAGGCCGATGGGCGCGTCGAGATCGTGCTCAACGGTCAGTCGCGCTGGGTCAACGCGGACTACGTCACCGACGAGAAGCCCCTGGATACGTCCGGCACGGGTGGCGAGTGCACCAACGGCACCACCATCGCCAGTTGGGTCAGCCCGAAGCTCCAGCAGATCCATCAGGCCGTGTGTGCTCGGTTCCCGCAGATCCAGGTCTACGGAACCCGTACGGGGAGCGGCGACCACGGGACCGGCAGGGCTGTGGACATCATGCTCTCGGGCGAGCTCGGGTGGCAGGTGGCCGAGTACCTCAAGGCGAACTGGCAGGCCTTCGGTATCTCCTACCTGATCTACGAACAGAAGATCTGGTCGGTGGAGCGCTCGGGCGAGGGCTGGCGCGGCATGTCCAACCGGGGTTCGATCACGGCCAACCACTTCGACCACGTGCACGTCTCGGTCTACTGACGGGCGGGTTCCGAGACCGAGAACGAGTCGGATGGCCGCACCGGTTGCCGCAGAATCGTTCGGAGTCTTGCTGGTTCGACCCGACGCGGGTCGCTGAGATAGATCTCGTGGTGTCTGCCGGTCATCCGTAGTTCGGCCTTCGGGATGAACTCCTCGTGCAGCTCCGCGAGTACCGCAGTCTCATCGTCGTACGAACCGACGTGAAGCGTCTGTACGCACCTGCCCTCGTTGAGCCGCTCGAAGCGGACCGGGGCTAGATCTAGAGGGCGATTCTTGGCGGCTACCGTGGCGATAGCCTCGTCGAATATATCGACCGTGATCCAGTCCGGCACCATGATCATGAGGGTCCAGTCCCATTGGGACTTGTCCCGGGCGGTGGTGAACACTCGCATATCGGCCGCCCACCAGAGCGCCTCCAATGGTGGGACCACATAGTCGCGCCCGAGCTCTCGTTTGCTGACGAATTTGATCGTGTAGGCGATCGGATACAGGGCCCCGAGCGCGGTGGCGTACTCCGGTGCCGTGTTCGGATCCCCGTGACCATCCACCATCAGGTACTGGAGTGAAGGCACCTCCACGATCCGGAACTCCTGGTGCCGGGCCTGATACGCATCGAGCGACTTCTTGAAGTCAACCTTCAGTGACTGTGAGTGCCGCAGCATCGGTCGAGCATGCCACAGGGGGATGGTGCGTCGATCGACTCAGAGCCGAGGCGGCACTGGCCAACCGCGTCGCAGTCCGGCCAAACAGGCCCGTGAACAAGAATCTTCGTGAAGCTCCCATCCTTTCGCGCCGCCGATTCCGTCAAGGTGATGAAGAGGAAAGGGGGTCTCGGTGACACGAGACGAAGACTTCGGCGCGTTCGTCGCCGGGCGCCGACCGTATCTCTACCGCAGTGCCTGGCTGCTCTGCGGCGACGCGCATCGGGCTGAGGACCTCGTCCAAGAGGCGCTCACCAAGCTCTATGTTGCTTGGCCACGAGTCTCGCGCATCGGGAACGTCGACGGCTATGTCCGGCGAATGCTCGTCAACGGTCACATCGACGACAGTCGCCGACCATGGCGCAGAGAACGGCCCACCGCGGATCTTCCCGACTCATCCCTGCCCGAATCCACCGATGAGCGTGACGACCTCTGGATCGCGCTACGTGCACTCCCCGCGGGGCAGCGGCGGGTAGTTGTCCTGCGCCATTACTGGGGACTCTCTATCGAGGAGACTGCCAACGATCTCGGAGTCAGTAGTAACACCGTCAAGAGCCAGTCCGCTGCCGCCCTCAAACAACTACGCCGGATCCTCGGCACCGAATCGGTCACCAGCTCGGTTTCCACAACCCGCGGCCCGACAGGAGAACCCAATGAATGAACTCGACGAACTTACCGACCGGATGCACGAACTGGGCAGCCGTGCCCCAGTCCCCGCAGCCGACCCGTTCCTGGACATCCGACGTGGACGTTCAGCACTCCGTCAGCGGCATGCACGCCGGGCCGCCGGGGTCACCACCACACTGGTGGCGGTCGGTGCGGTCGCAACGGCTCTCCCCGGCCTGCACTTGCTCGGCGGAGACAGCGTCAACCGCACTCAGCTCCAACCCGCGGGAGACACCGCTACCTCCTTCACCACGCCGAGCACCACCACCCCGACTCCCAGCGGCACCGACCTCTGCACGGTCGAGGCGACATCTCCGACCGGCGCGCTGACCTCCCACGGGAACAAGAACGGGAATCGTGAAAGCACCGAGGCTGTGCCGGGCAACGACATTCCTGACCTTCCCTTCGAGAACGACCCCAAGGTCGATGCGGTCGTGTCCGGCTACCGAACTACCGCTGGTGTCATCCTCGACCCATCCGGAAAGCACCTCGACCCCGTCGACAGCAGGCGATCCGGAAGCATCCAGAGCGGGGTCCACTGTGACCCACAGACTGGGTACCAGCTCACCTCACTCGGTACCAAGATCGGCTGGACCAGTGGCGGCGCACTCGGGATGATCCAGATCGAGGTCGTCTCGCCCGAACACGACGAGCAGCCACAGGTCCTCATCACTCACGCGACCTGGGAACACTGGCGAACCACCGCACCGCTCCCCGGCGGCGTCAGCAATGTCCGCGTCGCCAACTATGTCGAGGATGGCGGTGGCCGCGCCGTCGTGGTCAAGCGCCAGGACGGCCTCACCGTCGCAGTCGATGCCGCTGGAGTCTGGGGTAACAATGCTGCGCCAGGCTCGCCGCCAGCACGAGGCTTGCCGAAGATCGACACACTTGTCGAACTCGCTGCAAGCCCGGAGTTGACCCTTCCCGAGTAGTCACTGACGAACGATCCGGGTGCCACGCTCGGTCGGTGCCGGCTTCAGCAGGACATAGGGCGAGCGGTCGTCTTCGAGCCGGACCGGTGCGGTGACGAGCTCGCTACCGCCATCGAGGAACACCCGGGTGATCGCGACCTCTCCGGCGCGTGTCACCTGAGTGAGCAGCGTGCGACCGGTCTCCCAGACGGTGGTCGACTGCTCCGCTCCCGGTCGCAGTCGGAACGTGCTGATGACGGAGCCGTCCGCGGCGTGCAAGAGCGTGACGCCCCCAGCGGTGTAGGCGAGCGCCTTGGAGCCGTTCGGACTGAAGGAGATCAGCGATCCGCTGTGGAGTCGCCAGCGCACCACGCCGTCGGCGTCGACCACCAGTCGCGCGGCCGAGTCGCCGCGCTGCCCGATCAGAAGGCCGACACGTTCGCGGTCGGTGTCGGGGTCTGCGGTCGCGGGGCCTTGATCCGTGCAGCCAGTGAGTGCCATCAAGCCCCCGGCAACGAAGAGCGCGGTTCTGGTCATGACTGGTGGACTCCTTTGCAGGCCAGAGGGTTGACGGTCTCATCCCTCGGTTCGCCGTGTCGGGACTCTTCGATACCCTCACCGCGATGGAACTCGAATCCGGTTACGACGAGGCCGCCCATGAGCGGCTCGTGCCTGAGCCGCCCAAACGAGTCGATGCGCCGATCCGCGGACAGTTCGAGCGGGACCGGGCGCGGGTCGTGCATGCGGCGGCGAGCCGCCGATTGGCGGCCAAGACTCAGGTGGTGGGGCCGCAGAGCGATGACTTCGTCCGTAATCGGTTGACCCACACCCTCGAGGTCGCTCAGGTGGCCCGCGACCTGGCCAAGGCGCTGGGCTGCAACCCGGACATCACCGAGACGGCGGCACTGGCCCATGACCTGGGGCACCCGCCGTTCGGGCACAACGGTGAGCAGGTGCTGGCCGAACTCAGTGCGGACGCCGGAGGCTTCGAGGGCAACGCCCAGACCCTGCGCATCCTGACCCGGCTCGAACCCAAGACCTTCGACCCCGAGGGGCGGTCGGTCGGTCTCAACCTGACCAGAGCCACGCTGGACGCCTGCACCAAATATCCCTGGGGGCTCGAGCAGGCTGCTCCCGCCGTCGGGGTGCACGGTGACGGCAGCCCGCGCTTCGTGGTGAAGTTCGGGGTCTACACCGACGATCGACCCGTCTTCGACTGGATGCGGGCGAGCGTGCCCCCGGGAGTGGACCCGCGCAGCAAGTCCTTCGAGGCCCAGGTGATGGATCTGGCCGACGACATCGCTTACTCCGTTCACGATGTGGAGGACGGGATCGTGGCGGGCCGCTTCGACCTGCATCGGATCGACCGGGCGGCGCTGTGGCAGACGGTGCGGGACTGGTACCACCCGGAGGCATCCGAGGGTCGGCTCGATGCGGCTCTCGATGACCTGCTCTCCGTGGCACATTGGGGACCCGGCGGCTACGACGGGTCCAGGCCGGCGCTGGCGGCGCTGAAGAACTTCACCTCGGACGTGATCGGACGCTTCTGCGGTGCGGCCCAGGGCGCCACCTTCGAAGGTGGCGAGGGGCCCTTCGTCCGGTACCGCGGCGACTTGGTGGTGCCTGAGCAGACCCGACTCGAGATCCTGGTACTCAAGGGGATCGCGGCGCACTACGTGATGAGTGCCACCGATCGAGTGGCCCAGATGGTTCGGCAGCGAGAGTTGCTGGCCGAGCTCGTCGAGGCGGTGTGGCGCCGCGGATCGAGCGCGCTGCAACCGGTCTTCGCGACCGACTGGGCCGAGGCTGCCCACGACGCCGCACGTCGCCGCGTGGTGGTCGACCAGATCGCGTCGCTGACCGACGCCAGCGCTGTGGCCTGGCACCGCCGACTCGTCGCCGGTCGCTCCTGAGTACAGGCCATGACACACCGGTAGCGACGCCTGCGGTACCGAATAGGGTGGGGCCATGAGTGACCCTCTCGTCTGGCTGCCGTTCGACCCCTCCGACCTGGGCGAGGTGCCCTCAGGGCTGCGCTATGAAGTGGTGAACCCCACCAAGGGAGTGCCCGACAGCGTGGCCGATGTCCAGTTCTATGTGACGCCCTACCAGATGGGGCCGGCCGTGGCCGACGTCCTGGACCGGATGCGAGACGTGCGGGTGGTGCAGACGCTCAGCGCGGGCGTCGACAACATGCGCGGCCGGATCCCGGCAGGGGTGACCCTGTGCAACGGGCGAGGGATCCACGACTCCTCTACGGCAGAGCTCGCGCTCACGCTCACCCTG
The DNA here is from genome assembly GCA_964396585.1 of uncultured Nocardioides sp. GTDB lineage: Bacteria > Actinomycetota > Actinomycetes > Propionibacteriales > Nocardioidaceae > Nocardioides. The sequence continues at coordinate 22,310 of CAYNFY010000049.1, read as the reverse complement.
GCCGCACTGCGCGGGATCCCGGACTTCGTGCGCAGTCAGGACGAGATGCGATGGGCCCCGCACTGGCGACCGGCGCTGGCCGATCGGCGGGTGCTGCTGGTCGGGTACGGCTCGATCGGGGAAGCGGTGGAGGCGCGACTGACGCCCTTCGAGGTGGACGTGGTCCGGGTCGCCCGATCCGCCCGCCCGGCCACCGCAGCATCGCCGACAGTGCGCTCGGTGGCCGATCTGCCGAGTCTGTTGCCCACGGCCGACGTGGTGATTCTGTTGGTGCCGCTCACCGATGAGACCTCCGGTCTGGTGGATGCCGAGTTCTTGGCCACCATGAAGCCCGGCGCGCTGCTGGTGAACCTGGCCCGCGGTCAGGTGGTGGTCACCGACGCCTTGCTGCAGGCCCTGGTCGAGGGCCGCGTCCATGCGGCCATCGACGTGGTTGACCCGGAGCCGCTGCCGGCCGAGCACCCGTTGTGGCGGGCGCCGAACCTGCTGATCAGTCCGCACTGCGGAGGCGCCTCGTCGGCGATGTGGCCCAGGGCCCATCGGCTGGTGCGCCAACAACTGCAGCGCTTCGCCTCCGGGGAGCCCCTGGCCAACGTCATGTCGGGCGATTACTGATCTCCCGAGTGGGCCGGTAGGTCCGGCGAGCCTGTGAGCACCCGGCTCGCCGGATGCAGACGGCCCGTAGGATCGTGGTGTGGCTGGTCTGATCCGAGAGGAAGACATCGCGGAGGTGCGGGATCGCGCCCGGATCGACGATGTCATCTCCTCCTACGTCACCCTGAAACGGGCAGGCGGTGGCTCGCTCAAGGGTCTGTGCCCGTTTCATGACGAGAAGTCGCCGTCCTTCAACGTCACCCCGGCCCGTGGGTTCTTCCACTGCTTCGGTTGTGGCGAGGGCGGTGATGCCATCACGTTCCTGATGAAGATCGATGCGCTCACCTTCTCCGAGGCCGTCGAGCGGCTGGCCGACAAGTACAACGTCGACCTGCGTCGGGAGGAGTCGCCGGGTCAGCAGGGGCGGGCACCCGAGCGTCCACGTGGGCCGCAGCGCAAACGATTGATCGAAGCACACCGGGTTACCGAGGAGTTCTATCGGGAGCAACTCGGCTCACCCGAGGCGATCGTGGCCCGTCGGTTCCTGGCGGAGCGCGGCTTCGACCAGGCGGCGGCGGAGCACTTCGGGATCGGATACTCGCCGCGCGACGGTGAGGCGCTGACCCGGCACCTGCGCAGTCGCCGGTTCTCGGACGAGGAGACCATCGCCTCGGGGTTGCTGGCCCAGGGGCGCACCGTCTACGACCGGTTCCGGGGTCGTTTGATGTGGCCGATCCGCGAGCCGGGTGGAGACCCGATCGGGTTCGGTGCGCGCAAACTGCATGATGACGACAAGATCAGCGCCAAATACCTGAACACGCCCGAGACCACGATCTACAAGAAGTCACACGTGCTGTACGGCCTGGATCTGGCCCGCAAGGAGATCGCCAACAGCTCGCGCGCGGTCATCGTGGAGGGGTACACCGACGTGATGGCCTGCCACCTGGCCGGTGTGACGACCGCCGTGGCGACCTGTGGCACCGCGTTCGGGGAGGATCACGTCAGGGTCCTGCGCCGATTCCTCGACGACCGGGGTGGGAACCAGAGTGAGGTGATCTTCACCTTCGACGGTGACCAGGCGGGTCAGAACGCCGCACTCAAGACCTTCTCGCTGGACCAGAACTTCGTCTCCCAGACCTATGTGGCGGTGGCCCCCTCGGGGATGGATCCCTGTGACCTGCGGCTGAAGTCCGGAGATGAGGCGGTCCGGGATCTGGTCGACACCCGGCAGCCGCTGTACCGCTTCGTCCTCAACAATGTGCTGGGTCGATACGACTTGGACCGGGCCGACTCCCGGATCGATGCGTTGCGTGAGGCGGCTGCTCTGGTCGCCTCGGTGCGGGACCGCTCCAAGGTGGAGGCGTTCAGCCGCGAGATCGCCCAACTCGTCGGAGTTGACATGGAGATGGCCCGGGCCGAGGTACAGCGTGCCGCCCGACGTGGTCCGGAGAGCCGTCAGCAGCCCCGGCAACGGGATCGTCAACGTCCACCGGAGACCCCCGGTGCCGAGAACACCCCTGCGCCCCGCCTGCTGCCGAACCTGAAGGATCCCCGCTTCGGAGTGGAGCGGGAGTTCCTCAAACTGGTACTCCAGCAGCCGAAGTCGATGGCTTCCTGGGTGGCCGAGGTGGCTGCCGAAGACTTCACTCATCCGGTGTATCGAGCCGTATGGGAGCGGGTGCTGGCCACCGGGGGCCCGCAGGCCGCGGCCGGGGACGAGCATTGGGCGGGCAAGGTGCACTCGGGAGCGGGTGACGTGCTGGTGGCCGCGGCGGTTGCCGAGCTCGGCGTCGAAGCGTTGTTCACCCCCGGTGATCCGGGGGACACCTACGCGCTGGCGCACGTGTACCGGCTGCGCGAGTTGAGCGCCGACCGCCGGATCGCGGAGCTGAAGTCGAAGTTGCAGCGCACCGACCCCACCGCCGACCAACTCGAGTACAACCGGATCTTCGGTGAGCTGGTGGCGCTGGAGCAGCACCGTCGTACCCTGCGCGAACGTGCCGTGGGAGCCCAGTGATGGGCGGGTGGTTCCGGAGGTCCGGCCCACCGGTTGGTCTCGGCGGCGGCGAGAAAGTATTGGCCTGGAGCGTGTCCGCCGACGGCACCGCGCTGGGCGGCACCCGCAGCGCCTTCCACCTGGTCTCACCTGGTGGGGAGGCGGTTCGGATTCCGTGGGCGCAGGTACAGGCGGCGACCTGGGACTCCGACACGGGGCGGTTCCAGATCAGCGAGATCGGTGACTATGGGCGATCTCGGGGCGAATGGAGCGTCGAACTCACCGACGCCGCGACGCTGCTGGGATTGGTGAACGAGCGGGTCACCGCCAGCGTGGTGCTGCAGCGACACGTGCCGGTAGCGGGGCGCCGGGGGGTGCGAGTGATCGCTCGCCGGGCGCCGTCCGGCCCCGGCGAGCTGGCGTGGCTGTTCGAGTTCGATGAAGGAGTGGACCCGGACGACCCGGTCGTCATGGCCGCCGCTCAGCGGGCCCTTGTCGAGGCCCGCGAGGAGGTTGGCGAGGGTTGAGCACCGCGACTCACCCCCGGATTCGCGCAAGGTGGATGGTCTTGCTAATGTTCATCTCGCACTCGACGTAGTCGGGTGCTGATCCCCTGTAGCTCAACTGGCAGAGCATTCGGCTGTTAACCGGAGGGTTGTTGGTTCGAGTCCAACCGGGGGAGCGTGGAGAGAAGGCCCTGAACGGGAACGTTCAGGGCCTTCGCCATTTCCACAGCCTCGTCGATCTTCAGGTCGATGAACGCGCTCCGGCCGATGCGGTTGCTGACCCAGTCGCGACCTACTGCCATGCGCCGCGCCAGTTCGGTCTGGTTGATGCCCTGGCGCGCCATCTCGACGCGCACCTCCGTGGCCACTGCTGCCGAGGCGGCAGAAATCCCGCTCTGCTTGATCTGGTGAACAGTCATGGGGCGATTCTAGTGACACAGGGGCACGGATCGCCACCCTTCGCGCAAGCAGACACGCCGACGTAGGACTCAACGCTTGTTATGTCGGAAAAAATCCGACAAGATCCGACCATGAACGACAACGATGTAACTCCACTGGTGTCATGCACCCACTGCCGGGTCACCCGGCTCCGCTTGGCCCTCCAGACCGGCCGCCCGATGGGGGATCCCGATCTGGTCCGCGATCTGCGCGATCGCCTCGTTTTGTGTGGCCAGCGCGGACACAGTCGCCGCGAGGACCTCCCAGAGGGCCGGGATGTCCTCGTCACTGCGGGCTCCAACTCGGTCAAGGGCCGCGTCGAGCGTCTCGTAGGCATCGTCAAGAAGGTCGCGGACCGTCTTTTCATCAGTCATGCGGTGAAGGTATCGCGGCGGAGGACGGTCTGAATGTCGAACAAGACTCCCAGCCCCTCGGTCAACCGGTACCTCGATCGTGCTGACCGGCAACTGGAATCGGCGCTCGCGACCTACGACCTTGCCGACTCGACCGATGATGCGGCTCTCAAGGGCGGGCTGTACAACATGGCGAACCGAGGGATGCAGGCGGCGAAGATCAATGCGCAGTTGGCCACGGCCTGGGCGATCTCCCACCCCGTTGATCGAGGCGATGACGGATCGAGGATCTCGTGAGGGCGCTCGATCTGGGCGTGCTGGTGCTGGGTCTGTCGCCGTTGGCGTGGCTGGCCTACGCAGGCCTTGAGGCGGTGGCACGGTGAAGCGGACCTTCCACTACCACACGTACGCGATGCACTGGGCTGATCGTCAGGCCCGGGCCCAACGCCGTCGATTCCGCGTCAGGTGGAACCGGGGATCCTGGATGTGGGAGGCGCTCCCGGCAGTGATGGCGGGCTGTGGCTCCGAGATCGCCTGTGCGCGCGGGTGTCCCGGCTGCCCTGGCCCGACGGGGGTGGCGGTATGAGTCTCCAGAGCGCGCCCTATTGCTGGATCGAGTGCGACCGTGAGGGCTGCAGCGAGACCACCGGCCAGGTGATCACTATCGACGGTGTCGAGCGGCACTACTGCGATGCACATTACGTGTCGCAATGTCGCGAGTGCGGTGAGCCTTGGAGCTACGACAAGCTGGCCTTCTGGTATTGCACGGAGTGTGCGTCGTGAAGGTCCTGATCTCCAACACGTACCGCGGTAACCGACGTCTGGCGGCGTACCGCCGTAAGGTGCGCCGGATCAACCCTCACGTGCTGCTCGCGTGTGAGGCCAACAACCTCGGTGGGATCGGTGGGTACCGGCGTCTCGGGGCCCCGGCGTGGATGCCGCGCGAGGCTCGTGCTGTGGCGGTGTATGTCCGATCGGGTATTGAGGTGCACGGCTTCGGCGTGGTGCGGCTCGCCCGGGCTGTCCCTGGCGTGCTGTATGCCGAGGACCGGTACGCCGCTTGGGCACGCATCCGCCAAGGCGGGCGGTGCTGGCTGGTGGTGAGCGTGCACCTCAACCCTGGCCGGGACACGCTGTCGTCTCTGCAGAACGCCCGGTATGTACGCGGGGTCGCCGCCTTGGTCGCTGACGCGGGCGGTTACACCCCCATCATCGGGGGTGACTGGAATCGACGAACGGATGAGTCGGCCAAGAACGGCACACCACATCACCTCGCCCGCCTCGCGCCCCCAAAACTGGTCGTCCGGTTGTCTGGGATCGACGGCATCGTGCTGCCGACTGGTCGTGTGCGGTCCATCAGACGGAGGCGGATGCCCGGGTCGGACCACTGGGGCCTCGTCGCCAAAGTGGCGGCCGACTGATGCGCCGCCGAGGACGCCGAGATCGGGCATCTGACACGGCTGCTCTAGTGGCGCTACTCCGGGCCCTGCCCGAGCCGCGGTTGGTGAGGGTGCTCGATGCTGTGGGGGCAGACCTACGCGCCCCCGGCACCCATCAGCCGACCGGCAAGCGGATCCCTGCGCGGCTGTGTGGCCACTGCCAAGAGGGCTACGTCCGGTGCCGCCTGCTGTGGTCCGAGGATCACGAGTGGGAGGAGCCCAAACCCCGCCCGGCTGACCTGGACGACGACGCGGAGCAGTGCTGCCCCGAGCCCGTCCTAAACATGGCCGGTGCGTGCAGCAGCTGTGGGACGGTGATCGGCTGATGGCCGGGCGTCACTACACCGCCGAGGACATGGGTCCGCGCTGCCGCAAGTGCGGTCTACGGGTGCCCCGCAAGCTCGCCAGCGACGTCCACCCGTGCTGTTGGGGGCCGGATCAGTGAGCACCGCGACCATGATGCGATGCGCACACTGCGGCACCGCGTTCACGCCAGGCCGAGCCGACGCGGTCACGTGCAGCAAGGTGTGCCGCCAACGCCGCTGGCGTGCCCAGCAGGCCGAGGCCCGTAGAGCCGCACGTGACGCCGAGACGCTGGACCGGCTCCTCACCCGTCGCGCTACCACCCGCGACGGCACGGGCCAGGTCGACGGGCTCGCACCCTACGGGGTGCAGACCCTTATCCCGACCGGCGACGACACTCGGGAGGCCGTTGACGGCATCCTCGCGGCTCATCAGCTCCGACTCGGCCCCGACAACCGGCCGTGGGGTTGTGCGTGCGGGGACGTGGAGGTGCTGCCTCGAGGCACGGACCCGTGCGACACAGCTCATTGGCTCGAGCTGCTCCTGGCCTCGCACGCGGCCCACGTTGCGCGGGTGCTGGTCTCCGAGGTACCGACATGGCGCTGACTGCTGGCGCACCGCTCCCGGTGCTGGTCCTGGCTCTCAAGCGTGCGGGTTGGGGGAGCCTGGCCACCGAGACCATGCGTGGGCTCAGGCTTGTGTTGGATGGGCTGGCGGTGCTGCTCGACGCGCGGTCAGGCGCGGGCAAGGTCACTGCACCCCAACTGGCCGAGGTCACGGACTACAGCGAGCGGTGGGTGCGGAGAAACCTCGCGCTGCTGGAAGAGGCCGGGATCATCGAGTGGTCTCGGGGCGGCATCGTGCAGGGCTCACCGACGCCGTCCTGGGTCCGGGTGTCCAAGCGGACCTTGCTCGACCTGGTCCAACTCGCCCGGCCCGAGCAGAGCGAGCGGAAGCTCGAGCAGCAGCGCGAGACACGCCGCCGCGTGGCCCGTCTGCGGACCTCCTACACCCAGCGCCCAGGTAAGACCAGACCGCGAAACGGACCCCGGGCACGCCGCGCTGGACACCATGCGGAACTCCTGTCCGCCCTTCCCCCTAACGGGGAGGTATCCAGAGCCCCGGCTAGTGCCGGGGGAGCAGGGAAGGACAAGAAGGACGACGCTCCCGCGTCGCGCTCCACGATCGCGGCCCGTATGGCGGAGCTCAAGGCCATCACCGCGGCCAACCGTGGCCGTGGTCCGGGGAAGAGCGCAGCGACGAGGGGAGGCGGTACGGGGTGAGGTCCCGAGCCGACCGTGGATATAGCACATGTGACGTACAGGCAGGGGCGACAGATGGGACAGGTGGGAGGCCAGTGAGTAGACGGGCTGCCCTCACCCGGATGTGGGAGTGCGCGGGAATGGCGGTGTGGGTACGGGTGGGCCTGTATGCGCAGGAGCACCACGGTGTCTACCTCGCTCCCGGCAGGCTGGCCAGCGTGATGCAGACCTCCCCGGATGCGCTGAGCCGGGCCATCACCAGGGCCAAGGACGAGGGCATCATCACGCACGACTCCTCGGCTCGGACGCTGTACAGCCGGGTGAGGTCGTGAGTCGTGCAGCATGGGGCGGGCGACGCTCGCAACGCGCTCGTGCCTACATGGCTGTGCACCACCTCCCGGGACCATGCGCCCGGTGTGGGGTGCCGCTCACCACGGATGACGAGTGGGTGTTGGGCCACATCAAGTCCCGTGTGGCGTACCCCGAGCTGACGTGGGACCCGACCAACTGGCAGATCGAGTGCCCGCCGTGTAGCTCACGAGCGTCCCATGAGGCCCTGCGCGAGGCCGGGGCGCGGGAGGCGCTCGCTCGGCTGGCTGCGGTCGAGGCTGAGACCGGACAGGCCGGGCTTTTTCCGGCGACCGGGCTCACACGGGACCAGCCGGGCAGTCCCGTCTCTCTCCCCGGAGGGTCCACACGGCCACGGCTGGGCCAGACCCGCGAGACGGCCGGAGCACGAGAGCCGCTACCGATCCCTCCGGACCTGGTGTGGGACCCCGACAGGCTCGCTGAGTACCCGTGGATCGTGCCGTACCTCGATCTGCCCCCCGAGGCGACCCCGCCCCTGGCGATGACCCCACCCCAGCCGGGCACGACTGGCTCATACGGGCCCGAGCTGATCACCTGGGCCGCTGAGACGCTGGGGGTCACGGTCCGGTGGTGGCAGGGCCTGGCGATCGTGCGGATCCTGGAGCACCGGGCCGACGGGTCGCTGTGCTGGGAGGAGGTCGTCAAGTCGGCCTCACGCCGGTCCGGCAAGAGTGTGATCGTGCGGCTACTCGCGGTCTGGCGGCTCGTCTTCGCCCCGGCCCTGTTTGGCGAGGAGCAGCTGATCGTGCACAGCGCATCGACGCTCAAGATCGCCAAGGAGCCGATGAGGTACGCGGCCCGGACCGCGTCGCGGTGGACCGAGTCGCCCGAGCGGTACGAGGTGTACACCAACAACAACAATTACGCGATCGAGGACAAGGTCGGCGGGCACCGGTGGTTTGTCGTGCCCCCGGACAAGACGGCGGGTCTCGATACGTGCATGGGCATCGTGGATGAGGCCTGGAAATGCCCGCCCGAGATCGTGGACGACGACCTAGAGCCGTCGCTGTTGGAGCGGGTCAGCCCGCAGCTGCTGCTCATCAGCACCGCCCACCGCCGCGCCACGTCGCTGATGCGGGGCCGGGTCGCTGGCGCGTTAGCCGGCGAAGGCATGGACCGGGTCCTGATACTCCTGTGGGCCGCGCAACCGGACCAGGATCCCGGATCGGTCGAGACCTGGCGCGCAGCGTCACCACACTGGACCCCCGAGCGCGAGGCATACCTACGTCGGAAGTACGAAAAGGCGCTCCGGGGTGAGCAGGACCCCGAGTTCGACGACCCAGATCCCATGGAAGGATTCCGCTGTCAGTACCTCAACCTGTGGCCCCTGGGGGCAGGGGCGATGGTCCGGGGTGCGCCGCTCACCAACACCGCAGCATGGGGTGATCTCGTGGCCGAGCTGCCCGACCGGCTACCCGATGGTGCCGCCATCGAGACATGGTTTGCCACCGGTGCGTCACTGGCCCTGGCCTGGCGGCTACCCGACGGCGCTGCCGTGGTCCGCGTCGTACCGGGCGACGACGTCGCGACTGTGGTGGCGATCGCCCGATCGCTCGGCGTCACCGGCGTCACGGTCGGCAAGAGCATCGCCGCCGACCCTGCACTGGCCGGACTTAAGATCACCGCAGCGACCGGCACCGCGATCTCGGCAGTCAGCGGCCTCACCCGGCTGCTGACCGAGGGGCAGCTAGCTCACGACGGCTCAGAGCACCTCGGCGGTCAGGTACTGGCCGTGCGGACCATCGAGGGCACCGACGGGCCACGCCTGACCAGCCAGGCCCGCACCGACGCCATCAAAGCGGCCAACTGGGCCGCCACGATCGCACGAGGCAGCACCCCCAAACGCTCCCGCGTGCGACGGATGATGACCGCCACTTGACAATCCCGGCCTAAAAACGCGACAGATCAGCCCCTGATCGTGGCCGAGGATTTATGGCGTGGGAATCATCGAGAGGCTGATCGGCGGGCGGGCACTGACCCCGGCTACCGCCGACCCCGGCCCGGCCACGATCGCCCGGCGCGGGCCGGTATTCGCGGGCACCTCCATCGACCCCGGCACCCTGTACGGCGTCGCATCGCTCGATGAGGCCCTGGCGGAGGCCCCCCAGCGTCGGGTATCACGGTCCACCGCGATCAGCGTCCCCGCCATCAAACGCGCCCGAGACATCGTCTGCGCTGGACTGGGGTCACTGCCGCTACGGCTCTACGACCCCGCAGGGGCGGTAGTCCCGTGGGCGCTACTGGACCAGCCCGAAACCTCAGTGGCGTCCGTCATCACGTGGACCAACGTGGCCGACGACATGTTTTTTGACGGTGCTGCGTGGCTGGCTGTACGGGCCTACGGGGTCCACGGCCGACCAGCCGAGGTGCTCCGCCTCGACCCCGACTCGGTGTCCGTACCGCAGCACACGATCACGGTCCAGACACACACGGGATCGGGTACCGCCCAGGTGTACGCCCCCGACCCGCTGCTGATCCGCATTGACTCACCGATCGACCCGATCCGGGTGGCCGGGGCACGGGCGATCCGCACCCTGTACCGCCTAGAGCGGGCCGCGCTGGACGCGTCCGACGGCGTGCCGCCCCAGGACTGGTTCACCCCGACTTCTGACGGCGACAACCCGTTCGCGGGTGAGGACGAGGACGAGGAGGCGAGGCTGATTCAGGAGTTTTTGGACGACTGGACCAAGGCCCGCGGCGTCCGACGGACCGGCTGGGTGCCGACCGGGGTCGACTACCACTCCAACCAGATCAACCCCCGCGATCTGCAGCTGGTCGAGGGCCGCGAGATGGCGATCACCGAGATAGCTCGCCTCACCGGCGTCGACCCCGAGGACCTGGCCGTCCACACCACCAGCCGGGACTACTTCAACGGCCAAGACCGCCGCCGCGACCGGCTCGACTTCACGCTCGGCCCCTTCGCGCGAGCACTGGAAGGTCGGCTCTCCATGGACGACGTCACCCCACCTGGATACACCGTCCGAGTCGACCCCCAAGGATTTCTCGCGACCGACGACAAAACCGCGGCAGAAACCGACGAAATCCTGCTCCGCGCTGACATTGAGACCCTCCCCGAGATCCGCGCCCGGCGTGGCCTCGCAGCGCGTGACGTCGCGCCAACACCCGCGACAGATCGACCCAAGGAGATCGCATGATCATCGACTCACCCACAGCCCTCACCTTCGAGGCCGAGTCACGCACCATCCGGGGCCTGGCTGTCCCCTACGGGCGGGCCGCCTCAGCCTCGAACACTCCCGGCATCAAGTGGCAATTCGCAAAGGGTGTCCTCGACTGGGTCGGGGCCAAGCTCCTCATCGGCCACAAGTGGGCCGACGCCATCGGCACCGCCGACTTCACGGAGACCGACGAGGGTCTGCAGCTCGATGCAGGGCGGGTCGCTCGCACCGCCCGAGGTGACGAGGGTCTGGAGCTCGCCGCCACCGGCACCTACTCCGGCCTGTCCATCGGCCTTGCCGACGACGTCAAGTACGTCGAGCGGGACGGCGTTCGGCACGTCACCAAGGGGACCGTCCGCGAGGTCTCCATTACCCCAATCCCGGCGTTCACCGACGCCGCCATTCGATCTGTGGCCGCATCGGCCGACAACCAGGAGGTACCCATGAAGTGCACGACATGTGGACAGGTACACGCCGACGGCGTGACCGAGTGCCAGACCATCCCGCCCGCGTTCTCGGCTGATGAGGGCAAGGCGCTCACTGACCAGCTCGGCGAACTCACCAAGAAGGTCGATGGGCTGGCTGACATCAAGATCCCCATCCCCGGGGCGACGGGTGCTCAGTTCGAGGTCCGCGAGAAGCAGATCTACCGGTTCGACGGCACCCTTGCCGACTCCGGCCACGACTTCTCGACCGACCTCATCGCCGCAGTTTGCGAGGGCGACAAGACGGCCGGCAAGCGGGTCATCGACTTCGCCAACGATTCGATCATGAACCCTGCCGGGGCGTTGGAGTTCATGGTCGACCAGGCCGACACCGCCGCAGTGAACCCGGCCAAGTACCGCCCTGACATGTTCAAGGACGAGGCGCCGCCGCTGCCGTCCCCGCTGTACGACACCTTCTACGCCGGAGCGGTCGCCGACAACACGCCGTTCTTCTACTCCAAACTCGGCACCTACGACCTGGGCACCAAGCCCCACACCGAGGGCCAGGAACCGGCCGAGGGGTCGTTCAACACCGTGACGGGGGCCACGATCACCCCGGCCCTCGAATCGGGCCGCTTCGGCCTGACACGCGAGGTCATCGACCAGGGCGGCAACCCGCAGGTCTCAGGGATGATCTGGAACAAGGTCCTCCGGACCCACCGCCTCAAGCTGGAGGCGATCGCGGCCACGGTCCTCAAGTCGAAGGTCGCGAGCTACGGCGAGTTGGCCACCATCGCCGCGGGCGCGGGCGGTGCCGCCATCGGCCGGGCCCTCAAGGGCGGCCTGGTCGATCTGCGCTACACCGCCGACGGTCAGCGGTTCACGAAGTTCTTCGCCGCGAAGGCTCTGTACAAGGCGTTGTCTGAGGCAGAGGAGACGGTCACCTCGATCAACTCCGAGGATGAGGTCATCACGACCGGCACCGGTCGGCCGCTGTACCCCATCCTGTCGCCGTCCAACGCCGACGGCACCACCGCGTCGGGCCTGGGGTCCATCAACGTTGCCGGGATCAAGCTCGACCCGACCTGGTCGACCAGCCCCCAGGACAACTCGTTCTACGCCGACCCGCAGGCCGTGAAGGTGTGGAACTCGGGCCTGTCGCGCCTGGACCGGGTCAAGGAGACCGCAGCGGGCTACTTCGTGGACTTCTGGTTCTACGCAGCCAGTCATGTCTACGACGAGTCCGGTGTCCTCAAGTTCGCCTACAGCGAGGAGTGAGCGACATGGCTGAGTTCAAGAACCCCCACCCGGGCGAGATCGCCGCCGCCGAGGTCGCTAAGCGGATCAAGAACCCACACCCGCCCAAGCGAGCCCCCAAGCCGACCCATCGCCGGATCAAGGCAGACGGAACCAAGGTCGGCCCGATCAAGCGGACCAAGGGTAAGGCCGATGGCGGCGCCTGACCTAGAGGAGGTGCAGAGCTACCTGCGCAGCGTCTACGGCGTCACCAAGCCGCCCGACGACGTCACCAACGCGCTGGCAGCCGAGCAAGCCGCCCAGTCACGCCACTGTCGGGTCCCCGCTGTGGATGCTGACTGGCCGCCCGACCTGGCCCAGGCACTATGCCGCCGAGTCGCCGTCAACCTCGGCCTGCGCCCGCTGGTCCTAGGCATCGAGGCATCCATCTCCGATGCCGGAGGGGTCGTAGCTCGCGTCGGCGGTCGCGACCCCGAGGTACGCCGCCTAGAGCGCCCCTGGCGCCGTAGGCCGGTGTGCGGGTGATGGGTGCACGCGAGGCGATCGCGGCCGCCGCGAACACGGTGCCGGGGATCCATGTCTCTCCGTACTACAACCAGGACCTGACGCCGGGTGTGGGCCGGGTGCGGTACGACCACACCGAGTACCCCAACCGGTTCGGCGGAGTCGTCACGTGGCAGGTCGTCATCAACCTGCCCTCCGACCAGGCCGACGCCGAGCGGGCGATCGAGCAGCACCTGAGCCAGCTGGTTAAGGCCCTGTCAGCCGAGATGGGCGTCACTAACGCCGGTCCCCAACAGATCACCCTCCCTACCGGGGGGACTCACGTATTCGCCGTGATCAGCGGCACCAGAGAAGAGGAGTAGTACCCATGGCTGGACGTATTAGCGGTCGGTTGATGTCGCTGATGATCGGGGCCGAGGACCGATCTGACGAGGTCTCCAAGTGCGAGATCACCGAAGGGCCCCCGGACAACGACTTCCTATCAATGAAGGAAGCCAGTGAGGACAAGAAGCAGAGCAAGCTCGCTCTGACGATCGCGCAGGATCTCGGCGTCGGGACCCTGCACCGCGACATCATCGACAACGCCGGGGACAGCGTCGCGTTCGTCTTCGCGCCCTACGGCAACGCTGTCGCCTCCGCGACCGAACCGCACATTACGGGGATGACAGTGATCCGTCGCCCCGAGGGCGCTGTGGTCGGCGGAGAGACCTCCAACAGCGCCTACGCGGTCAAGACGATCGAGGTGCTATGGGACATCCCCGCAGGCTGGGCGCTGGACGACGGCACCCCCTGATCCATGGCATCCACCACCGTCACCGTCCGGGTTGAGGGCCTCACCAGAACAGTGAGGGCCCTCAACCGGGCAGGCGCGGGACCCGAGGATATGCGGGACGCATATGCCCGGATCGCGACCGCGGTGGAGCCCGACTACGCCCGTCACACCCCAGTCAAGACCGGCAAGCTCAAGGGCAACTACCGGATCGGTCGCCCCAAGGGCCGATCAGTGCTCTACGTGGGCTCTGCCGCAGTGCCCTACGCCGGACCCGTCAACTACGGCCGCGACGGCAAGACCGGCGCCCAGTACGTCGCCAAGGGCGACGTCACCGCAGGACCCAAAGCCACCGGCCTGCTTGATGACGAACTGTCACGGATCTACACCCAACTCGGCCTGACCTGACCTCTACCTAGGAGATATCCACATGAGCACCACTGACACCACCCCGACAACGACATCGGCGCCCCGCTGGGCCGAGTTCGTCGCGACGGTTAGCGGCCGTGAGATCCGTGACATCGAGGAACGCTACGGCGTCGACTGGGAGGCTCTGACCGGCGACGATCTCGACCTGCGTGCCTCCACCGAGATCGTGGCCTACATCAACCGGCGCCGAGATGGGCTCAGCGCCGTCGACGCCTACGAGCAGGCATCCGACCTCACCGTGACCGACCTCAATGAGGTCATCGACTGGTCCCCGGTAGAGCGTGTGGAGGACGGCACCGAGGCTGAGCCGTTCCCGCCCCGGACCGAGTCGGGAAAAGGCTCCGAGCCCTCCGAATCGCCGAGCGAGGGATAGCCAACTGGTGCCTGACCACTGGTCGCACCCGCGCGGAGTACGACGACCTCTCCACGCTCCAGCGGGAGGAGTGGCTCAAAGAGGCCGCAGCGCTCGGCCTCTGCAAACTGACTGACTGAGGAGACACCCGTGGGTAAGCCCATCAAGATCGCCATCATCGCCAACGGCACCCAGGCCAAGGGCGAGTTTGCGGGGGTGGGCGCGTCCGGGTCCAAGATGGGCGCCGCGGTGAAGAAGGGCGCCGCGGTCGCCGCCGCGGGGCTGCTCGTGATCGGCGCGGGTGCCGTCAAGCTCGGTGTCGACGCCACCCGCGCCGCCTCGGACGCAGAGCAGTCCATCGGGGCCAGCGAGACTGTCTTCGGCAAGTACGCCGACACCGTGATCAAGCGGTCCAAGGAGGCCTCGACCGCGCTCGGGGTCTCGGCCAACGAGTACCGCGAACTCACCAACGTGAGCGGGGCGCTGCTGAGTGGTGCGGGGTTGCCGCTGAAGAAGGTCACCGGGCTGACTGAGGACCTCACCAAGCGGGCCTCCGACCTCGCCGCAACATTCGGCGGGGAAACCAAGGACGCCGTCGAAGCAGTCTCGTCCCTTTTGAAGGGCGAAGCGGATCCGATCGAGAAATACGGCATCTCGATCAAGCAGTCCGACGTCAACGCCCGCCTGGCCGCCAAGGGCCTCGACAAGCTCACCGGATCCGGCCTCAAGCAGGCCGAGATGAATGCCCGCGTCGAACTACTGATGGGCAAGTCAGCGAAGACAGCCGGGGCATTCGCACGCGAAACCGATACGCTCGCCCACAAGCAGCAGGTCGCGAACGCTAAATTCGTAGACGCCAAGGCCAAGCTCGGCGGTCTGTTGATCCCTATCGCCGGGAAGGCCACCGACGTATTCGCCGACGAACTGGTGCCCGCGCTGGAGTCGGCAACCGACTGGCTCGACCGTAACCAAGATGCGATCATCGGCGCCGGGAAAGCGGTCGGGGACCGGCTCCTGCCGCCACTACAGACCCTCGGCGGGATCGCCAAAAGCACCGGTGGCTTCATGGGCGAGTTGCCGCCACCGGTGAAGCGATTCGCGATCGAGGCGGGCGTGGCCGCGCTGGTGCTGCCGCGGCTCAACGCCCTGGTCGACGCGACCGGGGTCAGCGCTGGCGGGACGGCCGCGAAAGTGAAGCAGTTCGCGGCCGAGATGACCTACGCCGAAACCCGCAGCGCCGCACTCAAGGGTGGCCTGGGCAAGATGGCCGGCGCGGCCAAAGCCGCGGCTGGTGTCGGTGGGCTGATGCTGCTCACCGAGGCGGCAACCGGCACCAACGACGCGCTGGGAGTACTCGAGTCGGCCGGGGGCGGTGCGCTGCTAGGGTTCAGCCTCGGCGGGCCAATCGGCGCCGCGATCGGTGGTAGCGCAGGCGCGCTTTTCAAGCTGGCTCAGAACACCCTGTCAGCCAACGACGCGATGAATGCAGGCAAGAAGCCCGCCACGGACTACGCATCGACGCTGGACGACATAACGGGCGCGGCCACCGAAGCCACCAAGGCCCTGGTTATGAAACAGGTCGTCGAATCGCGAGCAGCGACCGACGCCAAAACGCTGGGCATCCCTCTACGGACCGTGGTCTCAGCCACCCTCGGCCAGAAGGACGCGATCGACGCCGTCAGCGCCGCCATGAAGGCCAGCCAGTCCTGGGGCGTGCAGTACGTAGACGCCCTCGGCCGAATCCAGACCGCGCACTTCGACTCCAAGAAAGCCGCCAAAGACTTCTCGAACGAAGTCGGGTCGAGCATCGGAATCCAGAAACTCTCCGCTCTGGAATCCGACGCCCTCACATCGTTTATCGGCAAAGAGTCCACAGCCTGGAAGGACCAGACCCGCGCCAAGCGCGAAGAAATCCGCGCTACCAAAGACCTCACCGGCCTACAAAAGACGATCCCGAAAAATATCGTCACCAAGATCGAGGCCAAGGGTGTCATCCCAACCACTCGGGGGATCGCTCGGGTTGCGAATCAGTACAAGCTGAGCCCGAAGCAAGTTGTCACCCTGATCAAGGTGACTGGCGCGGAGACCTCCAAGAAAGAGGTCATCAAGGTTCAGGGAAAGCTTAAGGAAGCCGCGAAGACCAAGGCTGACGCCAAAGTCACCGCCAACACCAAGCAGGCCGAGGGCAGCGTCAAGGGCTTTTTGAAGTCGCTGGACAAGATCCGGACCGTCAAGGTCGGCGAACCCAATATCAAGGACCCCGTCCGCCGCGCGGCTGGCGACGCGAAGAATGTCGCCTCGTCCGAGAGCCCCGCCATCGGGACCGCGTTTGACGCGGGCATGGTGGTCGGCATCAACAGCGGCTCTGGATCCGTGGCAGCCGCAGCCAAGGCCCTGGTCCGCAACACTCTGGCTGCCGGGCGGGCCGAGGCCAAGATCCACTCCCCGTCCCGGGAGACCACCAAGGACGGCAAGAACCTCGTCCTCGGCTGGGTAAGTGGGATCAAGAAGAACGGCAGCCAGGTGCCCAAGGCTGTCCGGGACCTGATGAAGAGCGTCCTGGCCGAGTCGCGCGACGGCACCAAGGCCCTCCAGGGCGTGGTCGGCAAGGCCTACGACGCCCAGGCCGCCCAGGAGCTGGCCGCGTACAAGAAGGCCCACAAGGGCAAGGCGAAGAAGATCGCCGCGTTCGAGAAGGCCCAGAAGAAGGAACGCGCCCGGGTCCTCAAGTCCACCAAGGACGAGTCGGCCGCGCTGGCCGCGGTCGGCGCCAAGCAGGCCGCGCTCGCCACCGGCAACTACACCAAGTACCTGTCCAAGTCCTCCAGCCTATACAAGGCCATGACCCGCGCCGGGGTGAAAAACCTCCAAGACGCCCGGAACAACCTCGTCGCGGCTCAGCAGGCGCTAGCCGACTACAAGGCCGCAGTCACGGCCGGAGTGATGCAGTCCGCGTCGCTCGGCAAGCTGGGTGAGGGCACCGGATTCGGCACGGTCGCCCAGCTGATCGCCCGACGCAAGGCCCTCGCCGGTGAGGCCAAGCAGTGGCAGACCACCATCGACGCGCTCACCAAGGCCGGACTCAACAAGGCCGACCTGGACGAGCTGATCCAGATGGGCCCCGAGGCCGGGATGGGCACCGCCAAAGCCATCCTCGCAGGCGGCGAGAGCGCGGTCTCAGAACTCAACCTCGTCCAGGCCGACCTCGCCAAGACCGCCAAAGCGATGGGCCAGTCCACAGCAGTCACGATGAAGCAAGCCGGGGTCGACGCCGCCCAGGGCCTCGTCAACGGACTCACCGCCAAGTCCAAGCAACTCGACAAGGCCGCCAAAAAATTGGCCAAGGTGCTGATCCGGGCGTTCAAGAAAGAGATGGACTCCAACAGCCCCAGCCGCAAGATGATAAAGGAAGGCAAAAACACCACCGACGGTGTGGTGATCGGCCTCGACGCCAAGCGCGTCGAGAAGGCCAGCCGCGACCTCGCACGATCCGTCCTGACGGGCTACGGCACCCCCACCCTGCCCGCAGCCACCCTGACCGCCACCAGAGCCACAGCAGCCACCACCGCGGCGCCGATCGTGATCCGGCTCGAGCTCACCGGGCAACAGCTGGACCAGATCACCCGCGGTCGCATGTACCAAGCCGACATCAGTGCCGCAGCCAACAGTGGCGGGCGGGCACGAGCATGACCCAGCAGACCTTCAAGACCACCCAGGTGCTCGCCCTGGAGGTCAACGACGCACCCAACCAGCCCTACCGCAACCTGCTCCCCAACCCTCACGGCCGCAGCCGGACCACCGCAGCAGGCAGCATCGCCGGATGGTCGGCACCCGAGCCCGGCACCGCACTGATCACCGGGCAAAACGGCCCCCTACGCATCGTCAAACCCACCACCGGGGGCGGGACCGTGCTCAGCGACCCGGTCAAGGTCAAGCCCGGCTGCTACTACTCCACCAGCCTCACCGTCACCGGCACCGGCCTGGGGGCAGTCATGCTCCTGCACTGGCTCGACGTCACCGGCACCCTGATCGCCACCGTCTGGGCTGATCTAGTCACCGGCATCGGCACCCGGTACGGCGCCCGCAACGAGTCGCCCCCACCCGGCGCGGTCACCGCCCGATTCGGGGTCATCTTCACCACCCAGTCCAACGCCGGATTCACCCAGGCCACGCTCGCCGAGACCGACGTCCCACTCGGTACCGGTGAGGTAGCCAACTACACCGACCCATGGCTCCCACGAGACATCCTCTCCCCGGTCCACAACATCACCGTCGACCGTGAGACCCTCGGCCCCGGAACCCTGTCCGTGGTCCTCCATGACGCCGACCTCGACCCGTCACGCGACGCGCTCCTACAACCCGGGCGAGAGATCCGATTGCGGTCCAAGATCATGCCCCAAGACCAGGCTCAGGGGCTACTCATCACCGCCACCATCACCAAAGCCGACGTCACCTACCTCGGAGACCCCAAGATCCCCGCCCCCAAGGCGGCACGGATCGAGATCACCGCCACCGACGCGCTGGCCACACTCTCGCAAGCCGGGCGAGCTGACGGCGTGGCGTCCGTCGAGGCCCTCATCTGGGTCCTGGAGGGCACCGGGGTGCCCTACGTCGTCAACGGCGACTGGGACCAAGACAACGCGTTGTCCCACCCCAACGTGGTCGCCTCGTCGTCCGAGGCGTCGACCGCGCTCGACCAGGTCATCATCACCCGCGACACCACCCACGGCGGGGCCTGGATCACCCGCGACGGCACCCTGTGCGTCTGGTCCCGGTTCTACCTACCCACAGCACCCGTCCCGGCTGGCGACGTGATCAACGAGGACATCTACACCTCCGACCCCGAGATCTCCTACTCAACCGAAGACTGCATCAACGAGGTCAAAGTGGTGATCCGTCGCCCCAACCTCGCGACAGGCGAGACCGTCGAGGTCACCTACGGACCCTACGTCGACGCCGCGTCAGTGGCCGAGCGAGGCCGCTACGCCAGCACCGTCACCGTCCACGGCATCCCCGACACCGAGGCCGCAGCCTACGCACACGCCCGCACCATCCTCGACCTCAACGCCGCCCCCGCCCGCCGCGTGGCGTCCGTCCGGTACCCCATCAAAGACCTCACGGCCTTCACCTCCGCTGGTGGCCGGCAGGTCACCCGTGACCTCGGCGACGTCGTCCGCGTCACCAACACCCGCGCCGACATAGACCAGGCGCTCCGCATCAACCGGGTCCGGCACGACATCACCCCCAACAAGTGGATGATGACACTCGGCTTCTCCGAGCCCTCCGCGGTCGCGATCCCACTCACAGTGGCCCCAGTCCGCAACAACCCCGTCACACTGCCCGGCTGGCAGCCCCTCCCACTCGCGTCCGGGTGGGCGGCCAGCTCGGCAGCGGAATACCAAGTCCTCGGCGGGGCCTGCTACCTCCGAGGATCCTGCACCCGCACCTCTGGCACCAGCACCACCGTCGCGTCCCTCCCCACCGGGGCTCGGCCCGTCGACCGCACCCACAACGCCCTCGTGCGGATCTCCACCTCAACCCTTGTGCACACCTTGGCGGTGTCCACCTCAGGCGCTGTCGTCGTCGGTGGCACCTACAC
The DNA here is from genome assembly GCA_964396585.1 of uncultured Nocardioides sp. Taxonomy (GTDB): domain Bacteria; phylum Actinomycetota; class Actinomycetes; order Propionibacteriales; family Nocardioidaceae; genus Nocardioides. The sequence continues at coordinate 2,539 of CAYNFY010000049.1, read as the reverse complement.
CACCGGCAACACGATCAACCTCGAATCCATCACCCCATTCCTCGTCTAGCCCCCTATGTAAGGAGTCATCAGTCATGGATCAGATCCCTGACCCCACCAGCGTCACCACCTGGCCCAGCGCACTCGTCACCGTCGTGCTCCTGGTCCTCGTCCTCGGCCTGCCGTCCGTGCTCGCCTACCTCGGCACCAAGCAGACCAAGGCGCTCGGCCGCACGCTCACCGAGACCAACGGCGGCTCGTCCGTCAAAGACAGTCTCAACCGGATCGAGGCCGGGGTGGCCGAGCACACCGCGGCGCTAGCCGACCTCACCGGCCGCATCGAGACCCTAGAGACCAGCCCCGTAGACAGTGAGGGCGACTCGGCATGAGTACCTCGCAAAACGGGTGGATGGTCCTGACCAGCCGCGCCACAGGCGCTCTGCCCCGCCTCCGCCGGTGGACAGTGCCCGGCACCGGCATCGTGATCCCGCTCCGCGACGGATGCGCCGGATTCGTGCTCATCCATATGCTGCTGTGGTGGCACGAGCGGATCGAGCCCATCACCGGCCCCATCCCCGATGACTGGGGGTGGGCATCTCGACCCATCCGAGGGCAGGACACCGGGTACAGCAACCACGCCTCGGGTACGGCCATCGACATCAACGCCACCCGGCACGTCCTCGGCAGACGACCGCTCGCCTCACTCCCCGGCCGGTCGGTCCGGCGGATCCGTCGACGGTTGGGGCACGCACGCTACCGGGCCGTGCTCCGCTGGGGCGGCGACTACAACGGCCGCAAAGACACCATGCACATCGAGCTCGTCGCGCCCCTACGTGTCGTCAACACCGTCGCGCTCGCACTCCTCAAAACCAAACGAGGCCGACGGATCGCCAAAGCCAACCCCGGCTCCGCCGCAGCCGTCCGGGCGTAGGCTGCACAAGCGGGCGAGAGACCCACCCCGAGTGGAAGCGGGGTGGGTCTCTCGCTGGCCCGATCGTGCAGAAGATGATCAATCACGGCACATTCACCCCCCGATCCCCCTACCCTTCCCAGCATGACTGACAACGACCCGGCCCCTCCAATCACTGGATGGGAACTCATTATCGGTGGGATCATCGCCACCGGCCTCGGTGGGCTGATCCTCCTCAACGAACAAGCATGGGCGCCAGTACTCTCGATCGCATTCTGGGTAGCGGGTGGCCTAATGTCGACCATCGGGACTATCGCCGTGGGCGTGGCCATCGGCCTTCGAAGAGCGGATTACGACCGCGCCAATCGGTAGCGTCAGAGACAAGACGGGCCGCCACCGGCTTCGGTGGGGGCCCGTCTTGTCTTTTTGTTGACTATCCCGCTGCCATAACCGCGGCGCGTAGAGCATCGGCCGAGAGCCGCACGTACCGCTGTGTGGTCTCCGGTCGAGCATGCCCGAGCAACTCCGAGAGAGTGAGCAAGTCCCTCGTGCCGTCGTACACCTGCGTTGCGAATCGGTGTCGCAACGTGTGGGCAGTCCAGCCGTCCGGCATCGCCTCGGAGAGCAGTCGGGTCACGTGCCCCGGGGTCAGGTGGCCCCCGGCTGGGGAGGGGAACGCCCACCCGGCCAGGTCCCGCAGCTGCACCACCAGCCGCGGTTTGACGATCGGGATGATCCGCGTCTTGCCGCCCTTGCCGGCGACCGTGAGGAGCATCGTCTGGCCGGGGTGGTCGTGCACGTCACGGGAGTGGACGCGGGTGATCTCGGCAGCCCGTAGACCCGCATATGCAGCGAGTCGAGCCATGAATCCCAACCGATCATCGCGGCGTGCTAGTTGCTCCACCAGGTGCTCCGGCGTCGGGCGTGGTAGCGCCCGTGGCACGGTGACCGGAGGCAGCCGGTCGGACGGGTCCACATCGAGGTGGCCGGATCCGTGTGCCCAACTGTAGAAGCCGCGCACCGCAGCCCTGGCGCTCTTACGCGTCTCCGCAGCCCACCCGTCCCGAGCGACGTACGCGGTCAGCGCCTCTGGCGTGGCCGTCCACGGGTACTGCACCTGCTCGGCCAGCCCGCTCAGGTAGTGCCGGTGCAACTTGATCGTGCCGGGGGATCTGTGAGCGGCTCGTTGGGCAGTCGCGTATTGGGCAAGGGCTGGGGTCCAGGTCATCACCCGTGACGGTAGGCCGACTGCCTCGAACAGGCCCTGCTGGTAGTCCACTCGGGTCATTTCGCCGGTGCCTTGAAGGTGTCCAGCACCGCATCGATCAGGCGTGTGATGCAGGCACCGCACACGGGCCGCGCGTCCGCCACAGGGGTCCGGGGAGCGGCGACGGCAATGCACTCGGTGCACGCCATGGGATTGTGGTGCTCCCACCCACGCGGTAGCCCGCACCCACGCCGTCGGAGGTCGCCCTCGGCAGTGCCGCTGCACTCACTGCACACCCAGATCCTCATGCCGCACGCTCCGTCCGGTACGCACCCAGGTCCACCACGGCGGCATCATCGAGGTCGTAGCGCTGCGTGCACTCGGCGCAGATCGGCATCCCGGGCGTGCCGCAGTAGATGCACCGAGGGCCGCTGACCTGCTCA
>CAYNFY010000048.1:0-31013 GCA_964396585.1 uncultured Nocardioides sp. | reverse complement strand
GTCGTAGGCCGCGTCGACCTGGTCGGCACCGATCACCTCGACGGTGGCCCCCAGTCCGTGCTCGGCGCAGAACTCGAGCATCTCGCGGGTCTCGGGGATCCCGCCGATATTGGACCCGGCGAGCACCTTGCTGGTGCCGATCAACAGGCCCGGTCGCACCTGATACCGCTCCGGCGGCAGCCCCACGTTCACCAGCACGCCCCGGGCCTTGGCCAACTTCAGGTAGGCCTCGATGTCGAGATCGGCGCTGACCGTGTTCAAGATGACGTCGAAGTAGCCGCGATGTGCGGCCAGAGCTGCGGTGTCGCTGGTGGCTAGATGGGCGGTTGCGCCCCGCGCCTTGGAGTCCTCCGCCTTGGCGGTACTGCGCGAGAGTACCGTCACCTCGGCCCCCATGGCGTGAGCGAACTTGACGCCCATGTGGCCCAGCCCGCCCATCCCGACCACGGCCACCTTGCTGCCCGGTCCGACGCCCCAGCGCCGCAGCGGGGAGTAGGTGGTGACACCGGCGCAGAGCAGGGGAGCGGCCTCATCGAGCCCGATCCCGTCCGGGATGGGGCACGCGAAGCGTTCCGAGACCACGACCGAGCGCGCGTAGCCGCCGAGGGTGGCCTCCCCGTCGTAGCCACGACCGTTGTAGGTCATCACGGCTCCACGGGTGCAGTGCTGCTCGAACCCCTCCTTGCAGAACTCACACTCCCCGCAGCTGTCGACCATGCAGCCGACGCCGACCCGGTCACCTATCTCGACTGCGGTGACGCCGGGCCCGATCGCGGTCACGGTTCCGGCGATCTCGTGACCCGGGACCATCGGGAACAGAGCCTTGCCCCATTCCTCGCGCACCTGGTGAATATCGCTGTGACAGATGCCAGCGAAGGCGATCTCGATCTCGACGTCGTCGTCTCGCAGGTCGCGCCGATCGACCAGACGAGTGGTGAAGGGGGCGCTGGGGGAGTCGACGACCAGGGCTGGAGTAGTGCGCATACCTGACACGCTAGCCCCGGCACCGACGGCGTGGGTGCTGGGGATGTGCTCGTGTCGCTGACTCGCCCTGTTTCAGGGGATCGAAGCCGTAATGTGTTGACGTTCCACCTCGGTGTCACCGGAGCGTCACAGGAGGACCCGCCGTGCACGAAGTCGTTGTCCTGGTGTCACTGGTGGTCGCCGTCATCGCAGTCACCGGCCTCTGCTCGCGCCTGAAGTTGCCCTCGCCACTGATTCTGATCGCCGTCGGCATACTCGGCTCGTACCTGCCGTTCGTGCCATCGGTCAGGCTCAGCCCCGAGGTGGTCCTCTTCGGGCTGCTCCCGCCGCTGCTCTACAGCGCGGCGCTGGGCACCTCACTGGTCGACTTCAATGCCAACCGGAGACCGATCCTGCTGCTCTCGGTCGGCCTGGTTGTCTTCACCACCCTGGGGATCGGGGTGCTGGTGCACGCTCTGGTCCCGGATCTGCCGTGGTGGGCGGCATTCGCGATCGGGGCGGTGGTGGCACCGCCGGACGCCGTCGCAGCGACCGCGATCGGGCGACGGATCGGGTTGCCACGGCGAGTCGTCACGATCCTCGAAGGCGAGTCCCTGCTCAACGACGCCACCGCTCTGGTCGCGCTCGGCACCGCCGTCGCGGCCACGGCGTCCGCCGTGGCGTTGGGCGGGCGGTTCCTGGTCGCGGCCGGCGGTGGCATCCTGGTAGGCCTCCTGGTGGCCGCGATCGTCGTGATGATCCGCCGCCAGATCACCGACCCATTGCTCGACAGTGCGCTGTCTTTCGTCATTCCCTTCGGTGCCTATGTGGCTGCCGAGGCCATTCACTGGCCGACTCAGCACAGCATTCACCCCAGCGGGGTGATCGCGGTGGTGATCGCCGGGGTCGTCCTCGGTCACAAGGCGCCGATCATCCAGACAGCACGTTCGCGGATCCAGGAACGCACGAACTGGTCGAGCATCGCGTTCGTACTGGAGAGCGCGGTCTTCCTGCTCATCGGCCTGCAGGCACGCCGGATCATCGCCAATATCGATGACCTGTCCTGGGGCCGGGTGGCCGCCGTCTGTGTGGCGACCCTGTGCGGTGTGGTCGTACTGCGGATGGTGTGGGTCTTCGGAACTCGCTTCGTGCAGATCGGACGAGGGAAGGATCGGGAAGGACGTCAGATCCCCTCGGCTGCCTACACGCTGATCGTCGGATGGGCCGGGATGCGTGGTGTGGTCACTCTGGCCGCGGCGTTCACCCTGCCCGAGACCACCCCTCATCGCGATGTGCTGCTACTGATCGCGTTCATCGTGACCGCCGGCACACTGTTCCTGCAGGGCTCGACCTTGCCCTGGTTGGCACGTCGCTTGGGTGTGCCCTCGCCCGATCTCGCCACCGACGCACTGACCCGGGCGAACCTGCTGCAACAGGCTGCCGCGGCCGGAACCAGGCGGCTCGAGGAGCTCGAGATCCAGGACGACCTGGGCGTGAGCGACCAGATCCGGGACCGCGTGGAGCGGCGGAGTCTGGCGGCCTGGGAATCGATCGGTGCCAAGGACGAGGAGACTCCGAGTGAGATCTACTCCCGTGTCCGGCGCGAGATGATCGGCGCCGAGCGGGCCCGGGTGTTGGAGGTTCGGGCCACCGGCGAGGTCCCGCACGAGGTGATCAGCGAGGTGCTGGGGATGCTGGACGTGGAGGAGTCGATGCTGGACTACTCCGAGCGCGAGCGCGTCCGGACCCGAACGGTGCGGGTCACCGGTCTGGCGGGTGACTGCGAGCATCTGCGGCGCTATACCGAGATGGAGCCGCGGACGCCCGGCGAGTGTGCCGACTGCGTAGCCGCGGGCACTGCGTGGGGGCATCTGCGGGTCTGCCTGGTGTGCGGGAAGGTGGCCTGCTGCGACTCCTCTCCGGGCCGACACGCCTCGGCACACTTCCATGAGAGTGGACATCCGGTGATGCGCTCGGCCGAACCGGGGGAGGAGTGGCGGTGGTGCTTCGTGGACGAGCTGACCGGCTGAGGGGGCGGGTTCCTCAAGCTCGGGGCAATCCGGCCAGATACTGATGAACCATCGGCACCACCGAGGCCCCCTCTCCGGCCGCGGAGGCGACCCGCTTCATCGAGCCGGAGCGCAGGTCGCCGACCGCGAAGATGCCCGGTACCGCGGTCTCCAGGTTGACCGGCGGAACTCCGTTCGGCCACAGATGTGCGGGGATGTCGCGTCCGGTCTGGACGAATCCGTGCGGATCGCGACAGACCGCATCGGTGATCCAGTCCGAATGCGCCTCCGCACCGATCAGCACGAAGAGGGCGTCCGCCTGCTCTTCGGTCTCGCGCCCCGTGATCAGATCCCGGATCAGTAACCGGTGCAGCAGGTCCCCACCGCCACCATCGACGATCTCGCTGGCGGGACGGACCTGGACTCCTCGGGTGTACCGGATCTCCTGGATCAGGTACGACGACATGGTCTCGGCGAGGTCGGAGCGACGAATCAGGATCGTCACCGAGTGGGCGAAGCGTGCCAGATGGATGGCGGCCTGCCCGGCCGAGTTGCCTCCACCGACGACGAACACGTCTCGACCGGTCATCTCCCGAGCCATGCCGGCCGCCGCGCCGTAGTAGACGCCCCGCCCGACCAGATCCTCCAGGGGCTCGATGCCCAGTCGCCGATAGCCGACACCTGATGCGATCACGACCGCACGAGCGCGTACATCCCCGCCCTCGGTACACACCGTATGCGGTGCCGCGGCGTTCCCCGGCTCCAGCCGGACCACGGGCCAGCCGGTGTAGAACCGGGTGCCGAACCGGATCGCCTGATTGCGGGCGCGTTGGGCCAGCCGCATTCCGGAGATCCCACGCGGAAATCCGAGATAGTTGCGGATCATCGAGCTGGTCCCGGCCTGCCCACCGATCGCTTCCGATTCCAGGCAGACGGTCGACAGCCCCTCTGACGAGCCGTAGACGGCGGTCGCCAGGCCTGCCGGTCCGGCGCCGATGATGGCCAGATCCACCACGGAGTCGACGCCGATCTGGCCGGGTGCGCCGTATAACGCGGCGGCGACCTCTCGGACGGTGGTGGGGGTCATGAACCCGCGCCCTGGGGTGAACAGCAGGGGATAGGCCGGCTCGGCTTCTGGATCGGCCCCGGTCTCCTCACGCCATTGCGTGATCAGGTGTCTCCCGACGTCGGACTCGGGTGCCCAGCGTCTATTCGGCATGCCGAGCCGGTCGAAGAAGTCCTCGACCGAATGCACCAGGGGAGTGCGCTGTGGGGCCACCAGCTTGACGCTGACTACCTCGGGACCGCCGATGGTGGCACCCCAGTCGGAGAGCAGTTCGGTGATGGCGGTGTGGAACTCCTCATCGCGGACACCACGCGGCATCAGCAGGTAAGCGTCGTACTTGCCGACCACAAGGCCTGGGCGAAGCGCCTCGGCGTCCTCGCGGAACCAGGTCCAGCTGGCCGCCACCACCCGCCTGCTGCTCGGCACGACCTCACGCCACAGAGTCAGTGCCTCCATGATCGGCAGGTCGGGGAGGCGGGACTCGGTGACGAACATGGCCACCCTGCCCTCGCTGTCGATGATCTCGCGGGCCAGGTGCTGGGCAGCCACCGCCGACTCCGCCACCCGAAGGTCGTAGTCGCGTCGGTAGCGACCGAACTCGTCGCTCAGCAGTTCCTGGTTCTCATGCGCGACCAGGATGATCGTCGGGTTGGGTCCCACAGGTGGATGTGCTGCTTGGCTCTGGGGCACGAGGTCCAACCTAATGGCGAGTCTCAAAGACTCCCGGAGGGTTGGCCGCCGCCACGGCACGCACCCCGCTGTGGTGGCCCCGGTCGTATCGCACCCGGCGGGAGTTCTGACGTCAAGGGATCAGAATGACGCTTTCGGGTAATGCGGTGGCGAGCCCCTGGTCGAAGGTGGCCAACCTGCCACCCCGGCTCGTTGCGAGGGCGGCCAGGTAGGCATCGGTGACCTGGCGGTGGCCGATCACATGCCCCAGATCGGCTGTCGTGTATGAGATGGAGTCCTCCCAGAATTCGCATCGTGGTGATGCCACCATGGCCGAGAGCCAGGCGACCGCTGTGGCGTGGCTCTCACCAATGCGGACGAGGAAGCGGACGAGAGAGCCCTCCACGATCGGGCACAGCGCGACCCGGGTGACCTCCGCCGCCCATACGGCCGCTCGCTCGTGGTGCTCGTGGTCCGTGACGGCGAGTGCGATGAGCGCGTTCGCGTCGAGCAGGTAGGGGTCGCTCACTCGTCGTCCAACGCCTCAGCCACCTCAGCCGTGGTGACCTCATGCCCCAGGGTGATGGCCGGGAAGCCACTGACTGGATCAGTGGATACGCACACCGGCTCGCCGAGAGTCGCGAGTCCCCTGGTCGTCAGTTCCGCGAGGACAGCGGATAGGGACTGGTGACGCTGGTTGGCGAGCTCGCTCGCGCGACGATGCACGGCGGGCGGTAGATCGACGGTGGTTCGCATGTCTGCATCATATCTGAATCACCATGATGTGGCTGGTCGTGTGTCAACGGGTTCGCTCACATAGAAGGTGGAAAACTGGCGACGAGAGCCTCGTAGCCGGAGTATGAGCCGCCTGGGACTAGGGAGCGATCTGAACACCCCGCCATCGGTGTCGCCGTTCTCGTGATCAGCCTCCGAAGAGCGAAATCGTCCGCACACGCACATCGACCAGGGGAGTACGGTCCAAGACCAATCTGAGTGACCCCAGGAGAGTGAGCAGTAGCATGGCGAAGTTGGTAGGGATGTTCAAGCGCAAGTCAGGCACCTCACCTGAGGAGTTCCGCGCCTACTACGAGGGCAATCACGCCTCGTTCGCGTTGTCACACTTCGGGCATCTCTACGAGAGCTACACCCGGAACTACATCGACCCCACGGTCCTCGGGGACGACTCCTACGATGTGGTGACCGAAATCGTGTTCAAGGAGCCCACGGGCGCGGCCGACATGTTCGCGCTCACGACACCGGAGCTCTCCGCGGCGATCGCGGCCGACGAGGCCGTCTTCATGGATCGCTCCGTCACCAAGCTCTTCATCATCGATGATCACCAGTCGTCGGAGTTGTGAGTCGGCGCGGACTGGCTGCCTTCTCGACATCCTGCGACCCTGATCCCCGGCGCCGCTAGGGGAACGAGGCGGTCGTCTCGACCGCCATTCCTCGCGCGGTCGAATGTATGTTCGGCATATGGTGAACAAGTAGTCGTCAGATGGCGGCGCCGCCGAACCTACCTGCGTCGAGCGCCGGCCGCCCGTGGTGAGCGCGCCTGTCTCTCGCTCGATGTTCAGGCGACGTGGGTCAGCTGGAGGGCGCGGTCTTGGCCAGCGAGGCTGATCGGCTCGATGAGCTGGGGGCCGTTGGTGCCGACGCGGTTGACCTCGCGGGAGACCTCGCGGATGCCGAGCAGGGGAGGACGGATGTCGGCGAGAACATCGGAGATCGCGGGCGGGTCCTGGACCGTCGGGTCGAGCCATGCGTCGACGCGGTCGGCCGGGAGGATGACCGGGGTGCGGTCGTGGACCTCGCCCGCGGGGTCGGTTGCGGCGCAGGTGATGATCGCGGCCGAGCACAGCCACCTGGTGGGGTCATCCTCGTCCTTGGTGGGGTCGGGCCACCAGTCGTAGAGCGCCGCGAAGCTCATGCCGGAGCTCGCCGTGGGGTGGAGGTAGTACGGCTGCTTCACGGTCTTGCCGGCGTCGTCGGTCTCGCTGCCCCACTCGTAGTAGCCATCGGCGGGGATGAGGGCTCGTCGACACCGGACTCCTTGTCCTGCCGGTCGAGGACGGCGTAGATCTGGTCCGTGGGCGCGACGTTCCAGTTGGGACCAAGGTCCTCGGTCTGGACGGACGCGCCGTACAGGCCGGCCAGGTCCGAACCCGGTCGGGAGGAAGCGTAGCGACCACACACCCAGCCGAGCGTAGGCGCCGGGAACCTAGCCCCCGTGGGTCGCGGTTGTCGTTCTCCGGGTCCGCAGCCGCTCAGCTGACGAGCTTGTGGTTGACGAGAAGGTGGTGAATCGCCTCGCGGACCAGGTCGCTCTGCGTGCGCCCCGTCCGCTGCTCGAGGGCCTTGAGCGCGGCGTACTCAGCGGGCGCGATTCGCCCGCGAACGGTCGGGGAGGCGCCGGCGCGCTCGCCGATCCGCGGTCGGCCGGGTCTGACGATCTCGCGCTGGATCGCCTCGACCGATCCGTACTCGCGCAGCAGGAAGTCGAGGCCGGCGGCTGCGGCGTCCTCGCCGGTCGCCACCTGGCCGGCGCTCGCCACCGTGGCGGCGGGGTCGGTCAGGTGCGCCTCGAGGGCGGCGTAGTCGATGCGGGGGCTGTCGGTGGTGTCGTTGTTCATCACTGGTGCTCCTCTCGGTAGTTGCGGAACTTTGACCCAAGGGCCATGACGTGGAAGATCACTGCCTGCTCGCCGGTGTCGGGAAACTCGTATACCAGTACCTCGATCTCGTCCTCGACGAGGGCCTGGGCGTGCCGAGGCCCGATGAACAGGCGAATCTGGCCCTTCTCGTGCCGCTCCTCGACCAGCACGTCGGTGAACGTCGCGTTGAGCATCGCGTGGACCGCGTCAGCCCGCGAGACTCCGTGCTTGCTGGTCGAGTCGGTCCATTCCGGTGGCACACCCCTGATGCTACCGCAGTGTGTCCCGATTGCGTAGACCTGTTATGTAGCCGGGTTCTGTAGCTGTTGCCTTCCAGGTTCGTTGTCCAGTGAGTCAGCCGGTTGTCCAGTCCTGCGAGCGCCGGACTCGTGGCGTCCACGGTGGGCCCACGCGTCAGCGCCGGTGTCCAGAAGTCGCAGACGCGGGCCGACATGGCAACGTCGTGGCGCCCGGATCGCCCTGACGCTGCCCTTGTTGGACAGCGTCCTGAGCACCTTGGACACGACGGCTGGAAATTGGACACCGAACCTGGAAGGCAACAAAGACGAAATTTCCGACGAGGAGATCGCAGAAGACGACACCCTTGAAGGGAAGCCGATAATTGACATTATGTCAATTTGTGGTCTGCGTATTGCTCCGGAGTAAGCGAGTCACCACAGTGATCCCGCAACCCTCCGACCAGATCGCGAACCGCAGGCGCCGTAGATCAGCGGGCGGCCACCAGCGTTCGACGCCGTGGCCTACAAGGTTGTGTGTTCCCGAGTGCAGGACTCCCAACGTAGGCGGCGAAGTTCAAGCGCCGCCCACGTTGGGAGGTCCATTGCAACTCGTCTAGCCTCGCCAACCGTAGGTCGGACAAGTATCACCGCCCTGGAACGCCGGCGTCGCCTACCGAGGTGAACCTCTTCGTCAGCCGAAGGACTTCTGCAGCCCCTGGACCGCATCTTCGTAGGTTAGGGAGTCCCACCCCGAGAGTCGGCGGGTCGTACCGTCCTCGACGGAGAAGCTCTGCGGTGCGTAGCCGTAGAGAAGCGGCTCGCCCGGCTCGGCGCCGGCATCAGCGTTGAGGTGCCTTGTACCGGGGTCGGCGTCGGGGAACGCGTAGGCCGCGACCACGACGCGTGTGCCCGATGGCAGTCCCTTCTGTAGGTCGCTGATCGGCTTGATGGTTGAGGACCCACCGAGGAGGGGTTTGCCGGACAAGTCGGTTGACTGGGCTCCGAGCGGGATCGCAACAAAGGCGAACGTGCCCAACCCGACGCCGTCTGACTTATAGACGTGGTCGATGCGGACCCGAACGATGGCATGCTCTGAGCGGACCTGGCCATTATCGCCAGCGTCGGACGCGACGATGGTCAATCCGGGCGCGATCCTGTCGATCGTTCCAGTCAGCGCAACCGGCACGGCGGAAGCGAGCTCGGCCGGTGACTCATCAGAGCGGGCGTAGTTGCCACCCACGCCCTGTACCTCGGCGAGGACACCCACGTCCGCTTGGGCCTTCACCGCATGGGGGGATGCCTCATTTCCGCAGCCCGCGAGCAACAGAGCAGCACACGCAACCCCCGATAGTGTAATCGACAGGCGCATCTTAATATTCAGTCTCATTTCATTGCCGCTCAATTGAACCACGCATTGATATGGCCTCTGTGATGATTGGCGTACTTTCGGGTCCAGGGGCCACCACTGTCCCGAGTGCCGCTCCACATGCACGACTGAGTGGCTTATTTTCGTTGGTTGAACATCCGGCTGTGAGGGAGAGAAGGCTCCGTCTGCTTCCCCATACGATCGATCTTGATACGCAGGGTGTCCAGTACTACTCTGCGTGTTGCATCAGGGGACCACTTCGAGCGGCCCCTCCTCGGGAGTCGGAGGTTCGAACCGCTCGAAGTACTCCGTCGCCGTCTGCTCGGTGAGCGGCCAATCGTCCGCCTGCCTGCCGTGTCGGTCACCGATCCGGCTCAGGATGGTCTCAAGGCTCGTCGCGATGTAAACAATCTCCGGGGTGATGCCCTGGGGCGCGAGCAGTGCGCGGAACTCATCGCGTTGTCGCCTGAACCAGAAGCCGAAGTCGAGCACGACGTCGTTCCCCGTCGCGAGATGGTGCAGCAAGCGCGCCTTCAGGTCTGCTGCCACCTCGGCGACCACCTCGGCGGAGGGCATCGTCGTGATTCCACGGTCCCAGAATTCCACCTCGAACGATAAACGGGTCCAGCCCTCGCGCTCCAGGCGCTTCGCGTAGGTGGTCTTGCCAGCACCACCAGGCCCACACATCATCACGACGCGGGGTTGCGTCCTATTCCCTACCACCGAGCCGAGGTTACGCTCCGCCGGGGATCTACACAGCGTCATCGCGATGTCACCCGCGAAGGCCGGAATGCGACCACAGTTGATACCACGTGCCAGCAATAGCCCGGGTATGCGCAAGTCACTCCCCTACGGCGTCTCCTCGCTCCGACATCATCGGCTGCCGCCGTCCCCAGATGTTCGCAGACGTACCTGTCGCCTCCAGTCGGCGTTGGCCCGCTTCCAAGCCAGCCGGACCGCCGTCTTCCGCTCCGCTCGGGTGATCGGGCTGTGTCGGCCGCGGTAGGTCGCAATCTGCGCGGCCCGACGATGGGCCTGGCGGTGGGCCCGCCTGGCGGCGGTCCGTCTCGCGTGATCACGTGCTGCCGCGCTCGCCTTCGCCGTGCTGCGGGTGACCGCAGCCGTGGTGGCGCAGGCTGCCGCGTCGGCCTGGTTCGTGGCCAGGCAATAGGCCGTCACACTGCGGGTGGCGGTTCGTTTCCCCCTCTTGGTCCGCCGTGCCTTGCCGACTCCCCTGGTGCGGATGGCAGCCGCGCCGTGGCCCTCGAAGACCCGACCGCGATGCGTCCGGACCACCGCGCGCCGAACGGTGCCGCGTCTGGGCGAGCGCACCACCTTGACTTTTTTGGTGACCACCACCCGACGGGTTCGGGTCCTCTTGACGGAGGTGTGGAACGTCCAGGCGGTGATGCAGGTTGGGTCCGAGCCCAGCGAGCCGCTGTCGTCTGCTCGGACGCACACCTCGTGCTCCCCGTCGACGAGCCCAGTCAAGGGCAGATCCGCCCTCAGACCCTCGGCGTTCTCGTCGAAGGCTCCGTCGCTCGCGGCGAACGGGATCGGGGCGCCGCCATCCACACTCACCTCGGCCCCGACGATGGTGCGCCCCGGCTCGGCCGTCGCGCGGGCGCTCACCGTGACCGTCCCATCGCCGGGATGGTTGTCGACATGCGTGACCGGAGGTACCTCCGGGCGGCAGTGCCCGTCCAGAGTGACGCTCCCGACCGCACTGGTCTGCGCGTCATCGACCTGATACCCGAAGGTCTGGTCGGTGCACACGTCGCTTCCGGGGGTGAACGTGAAGCCACCATCGGCGTCGATACTCACGGTGCCGTCGGAGGGCTGAGCGAGCACGGTGGCCTGTGCTGCGCTCCCGGTCACGTCGTTGGCGAGCACTCCGGTTGCGGCGTCGACTATCAGCGGGGCGCCCTCGTCGTATGAGTAGGCGTCGGCGACCGCACTGGGTGAGACGGTGACCAGCTCACTGGTGGTATCGGTGCCGGCCGAGGTGGTCACGGTGAGCCTGACGGTGTATCTCCCCGGGACCGGATAGGTGTGCTGGGGCGCAGCGCCCGCACCGGACTCCCCGTCGCCGAAGTCCCAGGCATAGGTCCCGGGCAGTCCGTCGCGCTCACTACGGTCGGCGAAGGTGACCGCAGTGCCGGCTACGGCCGCGGCGGGGGTCTGGTCGAAGGCGGCCGCCGGTGGTTTCGAGTCGATGCTGACGTCGGTGCAGTCCGCAGCAGACTCGAGGCCGCCGGAGTCGGTGACGGTGACGCATAGGGTCTTGTCCCCGACCGCCAGGCCGGTCAGGGTGACCGGACCGGTCAGGTCCTCGCCGGCCTCGTCGTAGGCGCCGTCCACCGCAGTCAGCGCGATCGGAGCGGCACCGTCGACGCTGACCTTGGCCGAGCCGATGGTGCGACCGGCGTCGGCCTGCGAGGTCGCGGACACGGTGACGGTGCCGTCGCGCTGGACCGGGTCCGGCGTGGCAGAGGTGCCCGAGACCACCGGACGGCAGGTGCCGGTCAGCGTGACCGTGCCTGACCTGGTGTAGTGCGCAGCGCTGGCCTCATAGGTGAAGCTCTGGTCGGCGCACTCCCCCGGCTCAGGGGTGAAGGTAAAGCTGCCGTCGTCCTCCAACTCCACCCTCCCGCCGCTGGGTTGGGTGCTGACGACCAGGCTGGGCGAGTTGCCGACCAGGTCGTTGGCGAGGACTCCGGTGGCCTCATCGATCCGGAGCGGCTGCTCCTGGTCGTAGGCGTAGCTGTCGGCCGCCACCAGTGGCGAAACGTTCACCCGATGGGTAGTCCGGTCGGTGCCGGCATCAGTCGTCACCTCGAGCTGCACGTCGTACTGACCCGGGGCGTCGAAGGTGTGCTGCGGCGATGCGCCGGTCGCGGTATGGGTGTCGTCGAAGTCCCAGGCGTACGTCGCGCTCAGACCGTGCAGGTCACCGGTACTGGTGAACGTGGTCGATGCTCCGGACACCGGCTCGGCCGGGTTCACGGTGAAGTCGGCGACCGGCGGCACGGGCAGTCCGGGGGTCTTGAAGTACTCCCACTCCGAGCCCTGTTCCTCCCCGAAGAAGTCGGTGGCGTGCACCCGCCAGCGGTAGAGCTGGCCCGGTTGGAGAGCCGGCTGTCCAGCGAGCACCGCCGATGCCGTCATCTGGTCCGGGCGAGAGTCCTTGGCCAACCTCGGCGTCGCGAAGCCGGCGGCACTCGGCCAGCTGCCGGTCCGGTTGTCCGGAGTGTCGGAACCGAAGGCCTGCAGCTCCCAGTCGTATTTCTTGACGGTGCCGCTGTCCTGCTCCCAGGTCAGGTCTGGGGTCCGGTCCGAGGCGATCTCCATCCCTGCGGGAGAGACCGGGACCACCTCATCGAGCGGCTCGAACCCGCCCGCTCCTTTGTAGCCGGCGGTGGTGTAGTTCAGGACGAAGACCTGGACTCCGGGCAGCAGGGTGCGTCGGCACATGAACATGTTCCAGTCGTACTCTTCGCTCGGCAGCGAGGTGGGGATATTGCCGATCGCGCTTGAGAAGCCGGTGGTCTCCCCCATGGACGTACTGGTCGTCTTGCCCCAGCCCTTGGCATTTCCTTTGGAGAAGGTCTCCTGACCACCGCCATAGCCGACCGAGACACTGGCCTCCATGCTGATCGACTGGCTCCTGGTCCGGCTGCTGGTCTTGGTCTCGTCGATCTCGAAGAAGGCGCCCTCACTGTTCGAGGCGCCGCTGTTGACGTGGTGGGCCTGGGAGAGCAACACGTCCGGGACCGCCGGATTCGGCGCCGGCACGAACGGGTTCGGTTCCGTCAGGGCGCGGATCGGCTCCCCCGCGACGCTGCCGTCGCAATAGCCGTCCACGGCATCGGTGTCGGGGGTCTCCTCGCTGCCGTCGTAGTGCAGATAGCTGCCCGGATTCCCGATCCGGTGGGTGAGCGCGTGCTGCACCGCCTCGGTCCAGGCCCCCGGACGGCCATTGACGGTGCCGAAGAGCTCGGGATACTGACGCCCCAGCTCCTCCACGTTCTGGGTCATCATGGTGGTCCGTTTGGGTTGCAGGATGTAGGTCTCGGTGCCCTCCCCGATGCCGATCGAGGAAGAGAGCACGGTGCCGGTCCAGCGGTAGGCGTCGGTGGAGTTGTAGACCATCACGTCCTGGTCCGCCGAGCCGTAGAACAGATTCCCGATGGTGACCGAGGTGTCCACCCCTTGCTCGTCCTCGGTCGTCTTCTCCCAGGTGCGTTTGAATTCGGCGCCGCCGAGCCCCAGTACCGGGTCCTCGATGCTGATCGCAACGCTCGCCGAGTCGGTCTCGGACTCGAACGTGCTGGAGCCCGCACCGGTGTGCGAGCTGGAGGCGAACTCCGGTGGGTCCTGTATCTGCACCTGGCCGGCCCCCTGCACGGTGGGCGGGGCCGCGAGCAGGGCCACCGGTTGCGGGTCCAGGGCGACCAGCTTCGGCTCCACCTTGGCTGTTCCTGGCGTCGGGTCGTCCAGTTCGACGACGATGTCATTGGTCATCGGTGGGAGTGCCTCGATCAAGGCGCCACCCGCAGGCGAGTTGCTGATCGGCACCGTGATGCCGGGGAGGGACCCGTTCATATTGAAGCTGACCTTGCCGCTGAGATACTTCATGCCGGGCAGGTCGGAGTAGTCGGCAGACTCGTAGCTGAGCCGGCTCGGTAGCGACCGGGCGGCGAGCTTAGCGCCCTGCGCACCGGCGGTGACGGTCAGCGGGGTGACGCTCCCCGGATAGGCGCCCCGCGGAGTCTTGGTCGCCACATTCGGCTGGACCTTGCCGCCGTCCATCGAGCAGTTGATCGGGTCGCCGGACCCGCCGTCCTTGATCGCGTCGGGATCGACGCCGGTGAATGGTGAGGAGGTAAGCGGGTTGCCGTCGCCCTCGAAGGCCGCGTGCACCCGGTTGAGTTGAGCGCAGCCATGAACCTGAGCCACGTCCACGGCACTGAAAGGTCTCGCTTTACCGACCGGAATCGACCCGCTCTGCCGGACCTTTCCGTCGTACCAGTTCTCTAGGGTGCTGAACACGTTTCCGCTACCCTCGCGGACCGCGCAGGTGACGTCCAGGACGTCGCTGCTGAAGTCCTCGTTGCCGCTCGCGTCCCAGGGCACCTGGCTGGAGCCGACGTCCAGCGCCGGCACCTCGCCCGCGGCGGCGGTACCGCAGGACCCGGTGTCCGGGCCGAGCCGTGAGTCGCGCCGCTCGATACCGGTGCCGCAACCCGCGCTCATGCTGCACGAGGCGGTGAGGAGTTTGTCGGAATTCCACCAGGCGTGAGTCTGGACCGGCCCGCCGGCTTTCGGAACGAGGGCCACTACCGGGGTGATCATCGAGATGTTGTCCAGCAGGGTGTGCTGATGGTCGCCGCCCTGCCCGGCACAACACCAGTCGTTGCCGAGATAGTCATAGGCCGCGACCGCACGAGTGTCCTTGCCCACGCCGGTCAGGTCGTCGAAGTCGTACTTCTGTTCCGAGCTCGGCACGAGAAGACCGGTCGGTGGGACGGCGGTGTACACCGTCGGGGTGAGTTTGTCGGTCAGCCCGTCCCCGGAGCGGAGCAGGGCCAGCAGCTGGTTTCCCCGGCTGGCTTTGTCGAAGGTACGAGCCACCGGGTCGGAGGGGTTGTCCCACAGTTGTCGGTGGGTGATGTGCTCGAAGACGCTGCCGGTCGGGGGCAACGTGGGGCCGCGAGTAGCCAGAAGGCGGGTCACCGCACCGCCCGAACTCGCTCGGGTCTCCTCGAACGGCTGCAGCTTGGTGCCGAGGTTGACCACGATCGTGCGCTCGTCGCCGAGCGAATAGGGCCGGGAGGTGTCCAGCTCGTCGCCGGTGACCGCCAGTCCCCGCGGGGCGCCGGCGCCCTCGGTGGACAGAGTCTTCGTGTACGCCACCGGCATGCCGTCCTGAAGCGGCCCGGCGACCATCAGCACCCAGTCCGTGGCGGCGGCATCGCCGGCCGGGTTGCCGCCGTCCATCCGGCCCACCACCGCCAGCATGATGTCGGGATCCTCGCCCTGAGCGTCGGGATAGCGCTGGAACACCTCGGCGTACCGGATGTCGCGCGGCAACGGGCCCCAACCGGTGTGATCGGCGTCGGGCTCCTCGCCCATCGGGAGGGGCTCGGTGACGAAGTCGAGGTCGGGGTCGGTCTTCTTGTTGTAGCCGTACTCATTGCTGAGGATGCCGTACTTGGTGTGCCGGACCAGATGGGCCCGCCCTTTACTGACCACCAGGTGCGAAGGCAGAATCGGCCGGTTCACGATCGTGACCACGTCGGAGGTCTGGTACGGCGCCTTGTCAGCCTCGGCCGCGGACGCCGAAGCTCCGGGGAGTACGGCCAGCAGGGTGATGACCACGGCGGTGGCGACGGCGGCCACCGACCCCTGACGCAGCCTACGTACGATCCGGTGACGGCGGGCGGCGTTCATCAAGGGGGTCTCCAGGGTCGGCGATGCGGCGAGGGCCGAACGCTGCTGCGCTCGAGCACGTTCAGCATCGGGCCGGACGACCCAGGCGGCTACCGGGAGTGATTACTGCACTTGCCTCGGATCGGTCGCCGGCACCGGTTGCGGCAGCGTCGTGGCGAGGTCGCTACGGCGGTTCACTCCGAGCCGCTTCATCGCCCGGAACAGATGTGACTCGACGGTGCGTGCCGACAAGGTCAGCGCTTCGGCGATCTGCGGGCTGCTGTGACCGCGAGCGGCCAATTCGACGACCTCGAGCTGGCGCTCGGTCAGTGGTGCCATCGTCCGCCACCCCAGGGCGGGTGTGCTGGCGCCCTCACACCGGTCCGCGAGCAGTCGGCTGCGAGCGAACAGTCGGCCAGTGCCGCTCGATCCGTCTCGGGCTCGGACCGCGACGGCGGCATCGGCTGCGGCCTCGGCGGCCCACAGGGTCGCGCCCACGGCCTCCAGGTCGAGGGAGAGTCCCAGGAGTCCGTCAGGATCTTCCAACAGCTCCGCATGTCGGGCGCGGAGACTGATCGCCGGGAGATCGCTGTCCTCGGCCAATTCGCAGAGACGGCTGCGGATGGCGGGGTCCCGGTCCCCGAAGCGCAACGCATCGTGCAACAGCGTCGCCTCGTCCAGGACCGAGCGTGATGCCATCGCTCGGGCTCCGGTCAACGCGATCTGCCGGGCCGCCCGCAAGTCTCCTCGGGCGGCAGCCAACCAGGCGCCCGCGTGCGGCAGTGCACCGGAGTGCCGCAGCCAGCCGGTGGCGCTACCGAGCTGACGGGTCGCCCGGGCCAGACCGGCCTCATCGACCTTGCCCAGCCGCGCCCTGGCCGTGACCAGCCAGGCCTCGATCAGTCCGATCACACCACCCGGATCAGCGGACTGGAGGTGATTGCGCGCCTCCAGGAGATACAACTCGGCGCGGCCCGGCCGACCACGCAGCAGTGCCAGACGGCCCAGATAGGCCGTCACCGAACCCGCCAACGCCCGGTCACCGGTCCGAACGGCGCTCGCGAGTGTCGTCAGTGCCTGGCCGTCCACCTGGTCCCAATCCAGCATCCCTTCGACCCGGACCGCGGCCCAGCTCTCGAAGCGGTGCCGGGCGGGCTCACCGCTGACGCCTTCACGAGGCGCCTCCCCGGCGACTTCGAGCGCGACCGCACCGGCACCACGGTGCAGACTCGCCCAGGCCAGTGGGGTGCCGAGGAATGCGGCGGCCTGGCCGCTCCCCGAATGCGAGATCGTCCGGGCCAGGCGAACGGCCTCGGGGTACTCCCCCGCATTGGCGAGCAGCGTGACCCGTGCCGCAGCGATGAAGCGCTCGTCGAGATGTTGCACCGCCGGCCCGTCGAGGAACGCTTGCAGTTCCTCGACGGGCCCGGCCCGGACCTCGGCCGCGACCCGTAGCCGGAGCGCCGCGCCCCCCGATGCCGAGGCGAGCGCCTCGATGGGCAACTCCTCGAGCAGCTCGATCACCATGTGCGGGTCACCGGAGATCAGCTGGCTGTGGGCCGCGAGGAAGGTGGCCCGGGCCCCGCCACCCTGGGCACGGGCGGCGCGGGCCAGGCGGGTGGCCTCGCCTGCGAGCCCGAGTCGGCAGGCAGTCTCCGCGGCATCGAACAGATCCGGCAAGTCGACGGCGTGACCGTCCTCGACCCGCCAGTTGATCACTCGCAGATGCTCGGCCCGGGTCGGTTGGCCGCCGAGGATCGCGGTGGCCAGCCGGTTCCGGCGCACAGCGCGGATCCCGGTAGGCAGTTCGGCGCCGATCAGGTCAGCCAGCAGAGGATGACGGGCCCGCACGCTCAGCCCCGCGTCGGAAGACTCGACGATGATGTCGCCACGACGTTCCAGCGCACTCAGGATCTGCTGCCCCACGGCGGCTAACGCCGGCTCCCAGCGCAGCGGCTCGGCCAGGGCGATCAGCTCGAGCGCCTCGCGCTCCTCGGTGGGCAGTGATTCCAGCTGCGGACGGACCAGATCCACGAACCGCTCACCCGGAGCGGGCACTCCGTCAAGTACGAACAGCCCGTCATCCTCGCGGATCGTCTCATCGGCCGTTGCCGCGCGCAGACTCTCGCGCAGGAGCAGCGGATTGCCCTTGGTCCGGTGGTAGAGCCAACAGGCCAGCCACGCGCTGACCGGACCACCGAGATTCCACTCCGCATACCGCCGGGTGCCGGACTCGGTGAACCCGGTGACCGGGAGTCGCTCGGCTCGGCCGTCCTTCCACAGTGCCAGCACCGCGTCGGGGGCGGCGACACCCACGCGGAGCGTGGCCAGCACTCGGACCCGGCCGGTCTCGACCAGATGCAGGACCAGCGCGGCGGAGGAGTCGTCGAGCAGGTTGATGTTGTCGATCAGCACCACCGGCGGATTCTGTCGATTCGCCGGAAACCGCTGGTCGACGGAGCGGCGCAACTCGGGCCAACTGCTTCCGTTCGCCTCGATCGGGATCAGGTCGCAGACCGCCGCGAACGGTATCCGCGACGTGCTGACGGTGGCGCTGACCTGGGCAGCGGGCTCGATCCCGAGCCGGGCGACGACCTCCGTGACCAGCCGGGACTTGCCGACGCCCGGTCGACCGGCCAGCAGTACCGAGGTGCTGCGCAGGCACTGGGCCACCTCCGCCACCTCGGCCGATCCGTAGCGGCGGGCAGTGCCCGCCTCCGCAGCCTGCCGTGGCACATAGTGGTCGTGACCCATCGCGGTCCCTTCGTCGTGGTCGTCTCCTTCGTGATCGCCAAGTGCCCCCAACTCGTCGTGCGGAGAACTTCGACGCTAGCAGCGGCTCTCCGGTGCCGTGCCTTAATCGGGAAGAATCCGGCACGCTGCGTTCACGATGTTCTCGTGGCTGATCAACCGTCGACCACCGTGCGACTCGCAACGATTGAAACATCATCCCCGACTGTTATCGTTGTGCATGTCGGAGCTAGTCGAACGTTCGGAGGGAGACCGTCATGACTCAGGCGGCAGTCACGCTGCCCGATGGGATGGATGCGCGTCAGCTCACCGAGTTGGCGCAGGCTGTGTCGGGTCGCCTCAAGGCGGTCCAGCATGTGCAGTCCGCCGTCGCCTCGTTGCCCCATGCCCTCGGCCCAGCCACCTTGGCGCAGATCGGGATGGTCGACAGCCTGTTCCGCACCGTTGAGGCCGAGCATGGAGTGCTGACCTCGGCAGAGTTCGCCGAACTGGTCGGCGGCTCCCCCACCAGTCGCTCCCTGGCAACTAGGGCACGAAAACGCGGGATGGTCGGGTTCGCCCGGCAAGGCCGGCTCCTGTATCCGGCGTTTCAGATCACTCGGAACGACCTCGATCCTACGATCGGTGCCCTCTCTTCGAGGCTTCGTGCGGCCGGGTGGAGCGACGAGGACATCATCTTGTGGTGGGTCTCCCCCAATGGATGGCTCGAGGACGACGCGACGCCTCTCGCTGCCTTTCGCGCAGAAGAAGACGACAAGTTGTCAGACGCTGCGGACCAGGCCATCGCGAAGTCTGAGTGGTGACGCACCGTTCGGAGGTACCGGACGTTCCCGCTGAGTTCGACCCGGAGTGGGTGACGCTCAAGGCTGGCACGCTGCTGTACCGGGTGCACGCGCCGTATCTCAAGATGATCGGTGTGAACGACGGGGCACTGTTCAACCCCTCCTCTCGTTCTCGGATGCGATGGTCCCCCTTCGGTGACCCCACCATTCCCGTGCACTACTCCGCCGAGACACCGGAGGCGGCCGTGCACGAGTCGATCTTTCATGACACGCCACCTCGCGGTGCGATCGCCGCTCAGGACTGGATGCCGAAGGTTCTGTCGGTGCTTCAGGTGGTACGCGACGTGCGGTTGGTCTCGTTCTGCGCGACAGGACTCCGCCGCTTCGGCCTCACTGCGCGGGATCTGACCGACACCCCGGCCCGGTCCTACCGCCGGACCGCGGCATGGGCGGCGGCCGCCCATGCCGCCGGCGCCCAGGGTGTGGTCTGGATGTCGAGGCAGTACAACACCCATCGGGGGTTCTGCCTCTTCGGCGATCGAGTCGGTCCCGGAGTGGTCCTGCCCGTTCTGGATTCTGCCGAAGTGCGGGTCTTCTCACTGCCCGCAGATGCGGAGTGGGTGGCACAGGAGGCGCTGAAGCTGGGGATCACCTTGAGCGGGCACCGCGGGGTCCCACCCGCCTGACCTTCGGTGGCACACCCGATCGCCAGCACAGGGACAGCCTGAATTCAGTCTCGCCGAGTACGTGTCTGCTCACGTCGTTGGTCCTACACTCGATAAGACCTTCAGGGGGATCCATGACTTCTGCCGAACCTGTACATCCCGACGGCTTGGATGCCGCCGTCTTGAAAGTTGCCGGTGTGGTCGTGCTCGGCGCGATCATGTCGATTCTCGATATCACCGTCGTCAACGTCGCGCTGCCGACCTTCCAGAACGTCTTCGGATCGACCGATAACCCGGTCTCCTACGCACACGTCGCCTGGACCGTGACCGGCTACACACTGGCCATGGCTACCGTGATCCCGCTGTCCGGCTGGGCAGCGGATCGACTCGGCACCAAGCGGCTGTACATGACCGCGATCTTCTTGTTCGTGGTCGGCTCGGCATTGTGCGCGACGGCCTGGAATATCGAAGTGTTGATCGCGTTCCGGGTGCTTCAGGGGCTCGGTGGCGGCATGTTGATGCCGGTCGGAATGGCCATCATGACCCGCGAGGCCGGCCCGCACCGGATGGGTCGGCTGATGGCCGTGCTGGGGGTGCCGATGCTGCTGGGCCCGATCCTGGGGCCGATCATCGGCGGCTGGCTGATCCAAGTGGCAAGTTGGCACTGGATCTTCCTGATTGGCGTGCCGATCGGGATCATCGCCCTCGTCTACGCGTGGCGGGTATTGGAGAAGGACACTCCCGAACCCTCGGAGTCCTTCGACTTCGTAGGCATGGCGCTCATGTCGCCGGGCCTGGCACTGTTCCTCTTCGGCGTCTCCTCGATCCCCCAGGAGGGCACCTTCACCGCCCCGAAGGTATGGGTCTCGATGCTGGTCGGAGCCTTGTTGATCGCTCTCTTCGTCAGGCATTCCTTCCGCCCCGAGCATCCACTGCTGGACCTGAGACTCTTCCGTAACCGTCAATTGACGCTCTCGGTGATCACGATGTTCCTCTTCGCGGGCGCATTCTTCGGGGGGCTCTTGTTGGTGCCCACCTACTTCCAGGAGATCCGGGGAGAGTCCACCCTGAACGCCGGGCTGCTGATGGCACCGCAGGGTATCGGCGCCATGCTGACCATGCCGATCGCCGGGGCGCTCGCCGACCGGATTCCGATCGGCCGGATCACGCCGATCGGGCTGGTGATCATCCTGGTGGGACTCTTCGGGTTCACTCAGATCACCGCCACCACCCCGTATATCTGGATCATCGCGATGCTATTCGTGATGGGCCTCGGGATGGGGGCCACCATGATGCCGCTGTTCACCGCGGCCCTCAAGACCCTGAAGCATCACGAGGCGGCACGAGGCTCGACCCTGGTCAATATCGTCCAGCAGGTCGCCAGTTCTTGCGGGGTGGCGCTGATGTCGGTACTGCTCACCAATCACCTCAACCGGTCCTCCGTCATCCCCGGCAGCGACCAGATACCCGGGATCGGGTCGCAGGGGTTGACCGAGACCAAGGCCGCCATCTTCTCCCTGACCGATCCCGAGAAGTACGCCAATCTCGCTCAGGCACTCAAGCTCGGGCCAGAGGTGATCGTGCGGGGTCTCGCCGACGGAGCCAGTGCCTTCGCGGACACCTATTGGGTGGCCTGGGGACTGGTGGTGTTGACCTTGGTTCCAGCCTTGATGCTGCCCCGCCACAGGTCCGCAGAGCCCGAGCCGGATACCGTGGTGGAAGTAGCTCTGGAGCCGCCCAGCAACGCGGGATAGCCCGGGGTCAGAGATATCCCACGAGTTGGAGCAGTTCCTTGTGGAGTACGGCATTGGAGTAGAGGCCACCTCCAGCGTCACCGGAGTCACCACCAGCTGGGTTGCTGAAACGACCGCCAGCCTCCTCCACAAGCAACACCCAGGGGGCGTGGTCCCATTTGAAGAATCTTTCGACGAGGAAGCCGTCGATCTCACCCCGGACGAGTTCGACCAAAGGCAACGGGCTAGCAGGCGCGCGGAAACCGGCGGGGAGACCGAGCCCGTCCGCGCGTTCGAGCGCATCGACGGTCGCATCCTTCAGGGTCGCCACTCCGCTGACCGCGAGTCTGCGGCGCTTGCCGGCGTCGTCAGGCCATGCTGACTCGTACGCGCCTTCCCCGCGGACGGCACACCAACGGATGCCGAGGGCGGGCGCTGTGACCACCGCCAGTTGAGTGACCCCTCGGACTTCGAGGGCGATGTGGATCCGCCAATTCGGGTCACGTCGGCAGAAGAATCTGGTGCCGTCGATCGGGTCCAGAATCCATAACCGTTCGGACTCGCCCTGTTGTCCGTATTCCTCACCGAGGAACGCATCATCGGGAAAAGCGTTGCTGAGCAGGCCGTGAAGAAGCCCTTCTACTGCCAGATCGGCTTCTGTGACAGGCGATCCGTCGGCCTTGGCTGTGGAAGTGACACCTGACACGAAGTACTCCAGGGCCAGTGCGGCAGCCTGATCCGCGATGTCGCCTGCGACATCGAGCTCTTCTTGGTAGTTCGACGGGTCCTGGGCAGGCATCACAGCAGGGCCTTGGGTGTCCAGGTCGGCCAGATCGGTGTCCCGTTCGGTTGGCCGTACTCGTACACCGCGATCCGTCGGAATGGCTTGTCCAGACTGGAGTTGTCGTAGCACAGGGTGCGGTCAGCCAGATCCCGGGCCCGGGCTACGAGTTCCCACAGCCGTTCGTAACGGGCCCTGATCTTCTCCTCCGGCACCTGGTGTCCCCCGGCGGCCACTCGGTCCGCTACCCGGGCCACGGTCAGATCCTCGGGGACGAGCGTGATGTGCAGGGTGACGTGATATCCGAGGTCACGGGCGGCCGCGACGAGGTCGACCTTGCTGGGGTGACTGAAGACGGTCTCGGTGATGAAGGATGCTCGGGCCGCCATCAGGCGATCGCGCTCCTGGGCCGCCAACCGCGAAACGGCTAGTGCTTGTCGGGCCTGCTCTGCCCTGTCCCCCGGCCACAGGTCGGCGGCGATGACGTCCGCGTTCACGAAGGGTAGGCGCATCCGCGGCACCAGCACCTTCTCGGCCAGGGTGGACTTCCCCGAGCCATTCGACCCCGCAAGCAGTTGCAGGACCGGCGTGCTCACGCGGTGCGGGAATGCAGGCCGCGGGTGTCGTGCACCCGGACCGTGCCGTCGGCGTCAGCCTCGGAAGCCTGGGAGCGTCCCTCGTCAGCAAAGTCGGACCGCAGGTCGAGCCCGGCGATGCCTTCGTCGACCGATTCGCGCCATTCGGCCCGAACCACCGCCTGCTCACGCTCCCCCACCTCGTCATAGGAGATCTGACCGGCCAGCACCCGGTTGATGTCGCGGGCCGACACCGCCCCCGATGCCTCGAGCTCCTGCCCGAGCCGGGCCCAATGTGCCAGCTGCTGGGCGGCGCTTCGTTGGGAGCGCTGACCGGCGGACTTCGCGGACTGGAACAGCCCGGTGTCGAACCGGGTGGGTGTGGTCGCTGCGGCAGCCATGTGATGTCCTCTCCCGAACCGAACTCCAGTGTAGCAGTGTGCTACATGGCTCGACGGTGGTCGGGAACACTGGTGACGTGTGACACCCAGGCCTTCGTGCTTGTCCCCGAGTACGCGGGGATCAGGTCCTACCGGCCCGGACGATGGCCGAGGACATCGCCGAGACCCCGGCCGGGGTCAGGTGCACCCCGTCCGCCGCGAACCAGCCACTGCGGCCGGCCGCCAGTTTGTGGAAGTCGACGACCCGGACATTCGGGCACCGGTCCGCGGCCCGCCGGATCGCGGCCACGCTGGTCGCTTCCCAACTCCGCGGCACCCGGGGCGTGATCAGCACCACCCGGGCCCGCGAGTGTGCCTGGCAGAAGGCGGTCAGGGATCGGGCGTCGATGGCACCGTTGGTGCCTATCCCCAACACATAGGTTCCGTCCGGACGGTTGAACTGCCGGTACTTCTGAGCCACCTCCAGACCGGTCCACGGTTGGCGGCCCACCTCGGCATCGATCGATATTCCCGGCAGCGCCCGCTGCAACGCGCCGGACACGTCGATCATCAGAGAGTCCCCTACCGCGACCGTCTTCGTACCGGACATCGGAGTCAGGCGACTCGGTGCCGAGGGGGGCACCCGCTTCGCCTTCGGTACCGGCGCGGGGGTGGGGCCCACACTGGGGATCGGCGTCGGCCCACCGGAGGGGAACGACGATCCCGCCAGGGCGGAACCGGGGACGACCCCGACTCGTACCGTGCTGGGACCGTGGTCGACCGGTGCCGGGTCCAGGTGACCGGTGAGCGCGACCATCGTCAAGATGGCCGGCACCGCCACCGCGAATGCGACTCCCAGGCGCGGCACCACGGCCAGCCGCTCGACCTTCACCCACAACCGTCGCAGCGACCCCCGGAAGCCATAGCGGCGCACCGGATTCTCGACGAACCGAAAGGTCAACTCGGCCAACAGCAGTGTCAACAGCACCACCTGGACACAGGTCGACCAGGTGAACCGGCCATAGTCGGTCGCCGTCGAGACCGCCACGAGTACCGGGAAGTGCCACAGATAGATCGCATACGAGCGTCGTCCGATCGCCCCCACCCATCCGTGATCCACGGCGCCGATGCCCGGGATCCGACTTACCGATGCCACCAGTCCCACCGACGCCAGGGCGCCCAACGCCAGCCCACCGAGATAGGTGAAGGACGCGGTCTCACGTAGCGACGTCATCAAGACGGTCAGCAGCACCAGAGAGGGCCCGAACACCAGAACCGGCCAGATCCTCCGGAATCGGTAGGGCACCAGCCGCTCCGACACCCGGCGGATCCGGTGCGGGGCAAGGTGCAATGCCATCGCCAGGGTGGCTCCGGCCAGCAGTTCGGCCGCCCGGGTGTCGGTCCCCAGGTAGAGCCGATTGGGATCCGATCCGGCCAGATACCCGATGAACATGGCCGCAGTCGAGGCCAGAGCCAGCGCCCCCACCCACATCGCACTCCGGGCTCGGCGCCCGGACCAGGCCAGCAGCACCACCAGCAACACCGGCCAGGCGAGATAGAACTGCTCCTCGACCGCCAGGCTCCAGAAATGTGTCAGCGGCGAGGGTAGACCGAAGGAGTCGAAGTATGAGGTGTCATGAAAGACCATCCACCAGTTGTTGCCGTACAGCAGGGCCGCTAGCGCGTCCGGTCGCAGCCTGGGCAACAACTCATGCCGGAACGCGGCCGCCCACACCAGGCACACGGTGATCACCAGATAGGCAGCCGGAAGCAGGCGACGGGCCCGCCGTTTCCAGAAACCCAGAACGTCGATCCGGGTGGTGCGCCGTACCTCGCTCAGCAGAAGGTGGGTGATCAGGAATCCGGAGACCACGAAGAAGAGCGTCACTCCGAGGAAGCCGCCCGACAGAAACGGCACCTGGAGGTGGTAACCGACCACCGCGGAGACCCCGAGGGCACGCAGGGTGTCGAGCCCCACGATCCGAGTAGGGGGACCGGACTCACGGTCCGGCTGGACAGGGGGAGGGACGAGGCGGGCGCTGCTAGAACTCACGAGGGATCAGTTGCCCCACGTCCGGACACGATTGGCCGCACTCGGGGTCAGCGCCGCTGCCCAGGGTCCCGCAGCCTTCACCACACGCTTCCCTTCACGTTCACCCATCGGCAGATCCTCACCCGTCCATGACACCACCGAGATGTCGCCTACCGCCGGGCGACGCGCCGCAATGCCGTGCCGGGCGACAGACACGAGCCTGTCAGTAGGGCACGTCCGGATCAAGGCGGCCCAGGATCTTCTATCGTTGCAGCCGTGACTCGGTCCCGTGTTCTGGTCAGTGCCCACCGCGGCGGTGCCGGGGCCGACGCACTCCGCGAGAACACCGTCGAGGCGTTCATCAGCGCGATCGAGGCTGGGACCGACTACGTGGAGTTCGACGTGCACCGCTGCGCAGACGGCACCTTCGTGGTCCACCATGATGCCCAGGTGTTCGATCGGGGGCGGCGCCGGCCCATCGCCCAGCTCTCGTTCGCCGAGTTCTCCGATCTCGCCGCGCACGTTCTGACCTTGGCCGAGGCCCTGACCGTGCTCGCCGAGCACGGCGGCAGAGCCCACTTGGACATCAAGTTCCGCTCCCCCGCCGAGTCGGTCTACTCTCCGGTCCCCGAGATCGAGGTCGTGCGGACGGCGGTCGCCGCGCTGGGGGTGAGCAATCTGGTGGTGACCACGGGCCAGGAGACTGTCGTTCACCGGCTGCGGGACTGGTCGGCCGAGCAGCAACCGGATCTGCTGGTGGGACTGTCCGTGGGCCGCAACACCCGAGGCAGACCCTGGCGAACCGCGCTCCGGATGCAGTACGAGGACTTCTTCCCCGCCCGCCGGATCGCCCGCAGTCGAGCCAATGTCGTGGTGTGCAGCCAGGAGATCGCCCTGCTCACCGTGCGTCGTTGGGCCCGACGGGCGAAGCTGCCCCTGCTGGTCTGGACGGTGGACCGGCCCCGAAGCCTCGGCTACTGGATGAGA
Organism: uncultured Nocardioides sp.; assembly: GCA_964396585.1. Taxonomy (GTDB): domain Bacteria; phylum Actinomycetota; class Actinomycetes; order Propionibacteriales; family Nocardioidaceae; genus Nocardioides. Next base: position 4,929 of record CAYNFY010000048.1, on the reverse strand, counting down.
CCCGGCCGGGCCTGGATGGTCACCACGAATCATCCGAGCCGGGCCCTGGATATCCGGGCCGAGCGCGAGAGCCGCTAGCTCGCTCATCCACGCAGCAGACCGAGCTCGGTGGCTCGCGCCACCGCTGCGGTACGAGAGTCCACCCCGAGCTTGCCGAAGACGTGCGCCAGATGGGTCTTCACCGTGGCCTGGCTGAGGAACAGGCGCTGGGCCACCTGCTGGTTGGACAGTCCCTCGGCGACCAGGCCCAGGACCTCCAACTCGCGCGCCGAGAGCGACGTCTGGGGTCGACGTACCCGTTGCACCAGCCGGGCCGCGACGTCGGGGGCGAGCACGGTCTCGCCCGCTCGCACCCGGATCACTGCGTCGATCAGCTCCGCCGGATCGGCGGACTTGAGCAGATAGCCGCACGCCCCGGCGTCCAGGGCGGCCACCACGTCGGCCTCACTGTCGTACGTGGTCAGAACCAGGACCGCAGGGCCGTGCGGGAGGGCGCTGATCGTGGCGGTCGCCTCGATGCCCCGGATACTGCCGTCGAACTGCAGGTCCATCAGCACCACGTCGGCCTCCTCCGCGCGCCGCACCGCCTCCTCGACAGTGCCCACGTCGGCCACCACCTCGAGGCGTTCGTCCAGGGCGAGCACGGCCTTGAGTCCGCTGCGTACCACGGGGTGGTCGTCGGCCAGCAGTACCCGAATCATCTCGCACTCCGATCGGTCGGGATCGACACCGCGACCGCGGTGCCCGCCCCCGGTTCTGACTCCAGATCGAGCCGCCCCGCCAGGTCCTCGGCTCGTCGGCGCATCGAGGAGAGGCCGAACCCGTTACCGGGTCGGGCGGGGTCGAAACCCACCCCGTCGTCGACCACGTCCAGGCCCACCGCGTCGGGTAGGTAGGTGAGGGTGACCCGCACCGTGCTCGCTCCCGCATGCTTGTGCGCGTTGGTGAGCGCCTCCTGGGCGATCCGAACCAGGGCGTTCTCCTGCGGCTCGGCCAGGGGTCGCTCCTCACCGTCCACCTGCAAGGACGCCCGGTCGAAGTCGGCGACGGTGCGCTCCAGCGCCTGGGGCAGCGGCATCCCGTCCAGCGCCGCCGGTGAGAGAGCGCGCACGAAGCGGCGGGCCTCGGTCAGATTGTCCAGAGCCACCTGTCGGGCCTGATGAACCAAGTCGACGGCGTCGCTGTTCTCCGGGTCGCTCGGCAACCGTTCCCCGGCGGCCCCGAGCAGCAGATTGATGCTGCTGAAGCCCTGGACCAGGGTGTCGTGGATCTCCCGGGCCAGCCGCTCACGCTCCGCGAGGACTCCACGTCGGGCGCTCTCCCGGTCGACCAGCCTGAGCCCGAGCACGGTCGCCAGCGCCACCACGGCGCCCAGCGACGGGCCCAGGGCCACCGCGAACGTGAAGCCTCGATGCATGCCGAAGCCAAGCACCGCACAGACGGTGAGCCCGGCGACGCCCACCACCGCCCAGCGGCCCGGGAGTAGGTGCGCGGCCAGGAAGTACAACGGGAAGGCCAGGAACACGCCCTCAGGCACCAGCCAGATCAACCACAACCAGGCCGCCACCAGTAGCAGCAGCCAGATCAGCCCGCGTCGACGATCGGTCCCCAGCAGCCCGGTGATCCCGGTCGCGTAGACCACGACCACCAGCGCGGCGGCGGCCACCTCGCGCCACCGGGCGCCGTTCTCTGCCGAGAGCGCGTTGAGCACCACTACCGACATCAGGACCGCGATCATCGCGTGCAGACCCCACCGGATCCAGGTCCAGGCATGCGGCAACGGAGAACTCACCCCAGTGAGTCTAGGCAATCGGCTCCGACCCGGATCGGCCAAAAGGATGAGTGCCGGCCCATCCCCGCGGCCGATGTCTCGACGTCCGCGGCACGGCAGGCTGAAGGCAGACGTGAGGAGTCGGAATGTATGTGGGATGGCGTGACCTGCGAGCGGCCAAGGGGCGGTTCGCGCTGATCATGGGAGTCGTGGTGCTGATCACCGTGCTGGTGGGCCTGCTCTCTGGGCTCACCCAGGGGCTCGGGCAGCAGAGCACCTCGGCCGTGACCGGGCTGAACACGCCGCTGCTGGTACGCAGCGCAGCGACCTTCGATGAGTCCTCGGTACCGGTGAACCGGGTTCCGGACGGCACCCCGATCGGCATCGCGACCATGCGGGCCACCGCCGGAACCCGGGCCGCCGCGGTCAGCGTGATCGGGGTCCCCCAGGATTCCTTGGTGGCGCCGGACGCGAAGCGGGTCGAGCCGGGCCACATCGTGATGTCCCAGGCCGCCGCCGACTCGCTGGGTCACGGCGACATCCGGTTGGGCGACAGCGCCTTCACCACCGTCGAAACCCGTGGCGATGCCTCCTATGCCCACCTGCCGGTGGTGTGGGCCGACCTGACGGACTGGCAGCGACTGACCGGAAGCGCCGATCAGGCCACGACCGTCGCGGTCACCAGCGTCCCGGGCGACCTGCCTCACGGCTGGACCACCGCCAGCCCCAACGACTCCGTCTCAGCGATCCCCGGGTACAGCTCCGAACACGGGTCACTGCTGATGATCCGGGCGTTCCTGCTGGCGATCTCGGCTCTGGTGATCGGTGCCTTCTTCACGGTCTGGACGATCCAGCGCCGTGGTGACATCGCGGTGCTCAAGGCGTTGGGGGCCTCCACCGGGACGCTGCTGCGCGACGCCCTCGGGCAGGCCGGGGTGGTGTTGGTGATCGGGACCGTGATCGGCTCCACGATCGCCTGGCTGGTCGGCTTGGTGGCTCGTACGGTCGTGCCGTTCGAACTGGGACTGAGCACGATGCTCCCGCCGGCCGCCCTGTTGGTGCTGCTCGGACTGGTCGGGGCCAGTCTGGCCGTGCGCCAGGTGACCACCGTTGACCCCCTGACCGCATTGAACGGAAAGTGATGACGATGAGTCTCGAACTGACTGATGTGACGCTCACCTACCCCGACGGCCAGTCTCGACTGACTGCCCTGGACCAGGTCAATCTGACGGTGGCTCGTGGCGAGTTCACCGCCGTGGTCGGCCCTTCAGGGAGCGGCAAGTCCAGCCTGTTGGCGGTGGCTGCCACGCTGATCCGACCCGACCGTGGTCGGGTGTTGGTCGACGGCGTGGACACCGACGCTCTGCGCCCGGCCGAGTTGGCGGCGTTGCGCCGCGAGCGGATAGGGATCGTGTTCCAGCAGCCGAACCTGCTGCCCTCGCTGACCTCGACCGAACAGATCCAGGTGATGGGTCATCTGGGTGGCAGCCATCCGGTCGACCGGGCGCGCGCCCTGGAACTGCTGGACGCGGTCGGGCTGGCCGACGTCGCCGATCGCCGCCCTGGGCAGCTCTCCGGTGGTCAACGGCAGCGGGTGAATATCGCCCGGGCGCTGGCTCACTCCCCCGGAGTCCTGCTGGTCGATGAGCCGACCAGCGCCCTGGACCACGAGCGCGGGGGTGCGGTGATGCGGCTGGTCCGCTCGATCACTCATGATCTGAACACCGCCACGGTAGTGGTCACCCACGACACCGAGCTGCTGACCGAGAGCGATCGGATCGTGGTGTGCCGCGACGGCCGACTGGACCCCCGGGTCACAGCCGCCTGAGCGGCGGTCCCGCACAATCGGATCATGCTTCCGGTGCGACTCTCGGTAATGCTGGGTTCGATCCTGCTGGGTTCGGGCCTGGTCCCAGCGGCCGCAGCGCAGCCCGCGGCACTTCCGGTCGGTGTCGATGTGGACTATCAGTTGGGCGGGCCGGCCCCGGTCCCCGCTCACGTCGGAATCGTGGTGCGAGACCGCGTCGAGGCTCCGCTCGCGGGCCGCTTCAACATCTGCTACGTGAACGCGTTCCAGACCCAGCCGGGCGAACGACGTGTCTGGCGACGTCATCGGAATCTGGTGCTCCACCGAAACGGATCGCCGGTACCCGACCGGGCCTGGCCCGACGAGTGGCTACTGGATCACTCCTCCCGGTGGCAGCGGCGCGGGCTGCTGCGGATCGTGGGTCGGTGGATACATGGCTGCGCCCGAGCGGGCTTCGACGCCGTCGAGTTCGACAACCTCGATTCCTTCTCCCGGAGCGGCGGACTGCTGCGCGCCCGTACCGCCAACCGCTATGCGGCGGGGCTGGTCCGGAAAGCCCACCGGTACGGCCTGCTCGCCGGACAGAAGAACCGGGCCGACTGGAACGGCACCCGGGTCGGATTCGACTTCGCGGTGGCCGAGTCCTGTGCCCGGTGGCGCGAGTGTGGGCGCTACCGTCGGCACTACGGCACCGACTTCGTGGCCATCGAGTACCGCCGGCGTGACTTCAACGCTGCCTGCGAGACCATCGGTACGAGGGTCGCGGTCGTGCTGGCCGACCGGGCGTTGAGGCCCCGGGCCCGTCGGGCCTGGTGCTGAACCGTCCCGATATCTCGCTGTCCTCGGCTTAGAGGGTGGTTGTGCCCTCGTAGAGCCCCACCACGTTGCCGTCGGGATCGGCGAAGGCGGCCCACCAACTGGTGTCGCTGATCGGGTTCTTGGCCATCACCACCGTGGCTCCCCGTTCGGTGGCCAGCGCCAGGGTCTCATCGATGGAGTCCACCTCGACGTAGGAACGCGGCTGCTCGAATCCCGGCCCGCGAGGGGCCAGCCCACCACCGCTGATCTGGTTGGGTGCCTGCCACATCGGGTAGTCCTCGAAGCCGGGAGGCGCGGCGATCTGCCAGCCGAATAGCGCGCTGTAGAACTCCGCCCCCGCGGTCATGTCCTCGACCGGGATGTCGAGATGCGTGATGTCACCGTGTGCCATGGCTCCCCCTGAGCTGATCGGCTCTACTGACGACCTTCCATATAACTCCGTTTGGGCGACCTGCACAACAGGCTTCACCCCGGCCACTAGCCTCGGTCTTTCATGAAGCCGGTCCACCGACACCGATCCAGACCTGGACAG
>CAYNFY010000047.1:0-31080 GCA_964396585.1 uncultured Nocardioides sp. | reverse complement strand
AGCTCGTCGTACGTCCTGGCACTCTCGCGGGCGAAGAGCCGCACCAGCTCCTCATCCCAGACCACCCCGTATTCGGCGCCGGCCAGCTCCACCATCCGACGCGAGTCGGACACGAACGTCTCGACCTCGTCGACGATCCCCTGGTCCCGCTGCATGACCGAGGAGACGAAAGCCAGGTAGCCCGTCGACCAGACACAGTTGCCGCCGATCTGTCCCATCGCCTCCACGGCGACCACATCGACTCCCGCCCCGGCGGCGGCCGCCACCGCGGCCATCCCGGCGGGGCCGGTGCCGAGCACCACCACGTCGGCCATCCGTCGCCCCGGTTCGGCGCGGTCGATGCTGTCCGTCGAGTTTCCCATGGCTCTCCTCGTCACACCGAATGGATGCGTAGTTGTTTATCTAGCGCCTAATATGCTCCGGTATGACAGAAATGACCAGAGGCATCGGACCGGGCGCCGTCACCTACGGCCTGGGACTCTTCACCGGTCAGCACCCGAGCGGCGGTCCCCCGCTCTACCGCCAGGCCCTGGACCTGGCCCGAGCCGCGGAGGATGCCGGCTTCGACACCTTCTGGACCAGCGAGCACCACGGACTCGAGGACGGCTACCTCCCCTCACCGCTGACCCTGCTCGCCGCGGTGACGGCCCGGACCTCGACGATCCGGCTGGCCTGCGGCCTCGCCACAGCACCCTTGTACCACCCGATCCGGCTGGCCGAGGAAGCCGCCGTGGTCGACCAACTCAGCGAGGGCAGGCTGACCCTGGGCCTCGGCCTGGGCTACTCCCGGCAGGAATACCAGACCTTCGGCGTCGCCGACAGCCGCCGCGGCGCCCGCCTCCGCGATCTGCTGCTGTTCCTGCGCACCGCCTGGCGCGGCGAGCGGTTCGAGGACGGCTACTTGATCGGTCGCGGCGACCCCGGAATCGTCTCGGCCACGACGCGGCTGCTCGGGGAGACCGCGGCCGGTGCCGACCCGGAGTCCGCACCCGATATCGAGCAGTACCTCCATGCCGTCGGCGATGTCGACGAGGTGGCGCACCGTGTCATCGAGGCACTGAGCCCGCTGCGAGGCTGGGCCAATGTGCACGTCGTCATCCGCGCCCTGGTGCCCCAGGCGGAGCTACGCCCCCAGTTGAAGCGGGTCGAGCGACTCGGCGATGCGCTCTTGCCCTTGTTGCGGCGCGAGCCGTGAGAACCGGCCGCCACGCCTGACAGCTCCGGTCACGGCGAGGCAGACCCTTGCCCTGGTTACAAAACCATGGTTATATCACCGTAATAATGAATTGCGGAGCTGATCCGCCTGTCGATGAAACGGATGGTGCCTCGCATGCAGATCGGGATCGCGTACCTCGGCTCACCCCTCGATGCGGGGCCTCTGGCCCGGGAAGCCGAGGCCGCTGGAGCCGATGCGTTCACGGTGGGCGAGACCGAACACCCCGCCTTCGGCGGCGCCGTCGCCGCTCTGCTCACGACCGAGAGGATCACGGTCGGCACCAATATCTCCATCGCCTTCGCCCGATCCCCGATGGCGGCCGCGATGGAGGCCAACTCGCTGATGGATCTCGGTCCGGGCCGCACCTTCTACGGCCTCGGCAGCCAGATTCGACAGGTCATCGAGCGCCGATTCAGCGCCGAGTTCAGCAACCCGGTCGGCCGTCTTCGTGAGTACGCCGAAGTGATGCGGCGCGCGATCGCCGCCCGCCGAGGAGAAGCCTGTGAACCGTTCGAGGGGCGCTACTACCAAGTCTCCCAGTTCACCTTCTTCGGTGTTCCAGAACCCGAACTCGGTGAGCTGTCGCTGCACCTAGGGGCGGTCGGGCCGAAGATGACGGCACTCGCCGCCGAGTGCTTCGACGGCATGCTGGGTCACGGAGTCCTCACCCCGGGCTATCTTCGCGACCGGGTACGTCCGGCTCTCGGTGACCTCTTCCTCTCCTCTGCCGCGATGACCTCGATCGACGAGGACCTGCAGATTGCTCGGGAACGCGCCCGATGGGCCCTGGCCTTCTATGCCTCGACACCGGCCTACGAACCGACACTGGCCTACGAGGGGTTCCCGGATCTGCCTGCGAAGCTCCGCGTCGCCCTGCGCGAGGGTGGGAAGGAGCAGGCTGCGCGCCTGGTCGGCGACGACCTGCTCGACCGCTTCATCATCGTGGGTCGCCCACAAGACGTGGCCGATCAACTCGACCGGTACCACGGCATCGTCGACCGGGTCATGCTCGGTGGCATCGGAGTCGGCGCGAGCCGACAGGAGATCGTCACCAACAACCGGCACCTGATCGAAGTCGCCAAGTGTCGCGCGGGCAGCACCGACCCGGTGGTGGCCCGATGAACGAGGAATCCCGCCCCGCCGCCACCGTGGCGCGGTTGCGACATGAAGTCTCCGACGCCGGTCGCCCGGCCGCCACCGCCAAGGCCCATGACCGGGGGCGACTGACCGTGCGGGAGCGGATCGCTCTGCTCTGCGACCCGGGTAGCTTCCACGAGTACGGCACCTTCGCTCATCCCGACGACTTCGCCACCCTGACCGATGCACCGGCCGACGGCCTGGTGACCGGCACGGCGCTGGTCGAGGGCCGCCCGGTGGCCGTCGCGGCCAGCGACTTCTCGGTGGCGGGCGGGTCCGACGGCAAGCTCGGCATCCAGAAGCTTGCTCGGATCGCGGAGATCGCACTGCGCCGGGGACTGCCGTTGGTGATGCTGCTGGAAGGCGGCGGACATCGAATCACCGAAGGCCTGGACAGTCGCACCTTCGGGCACGGAGGGGTCGAGGGCTTCGAGTACCTCGCCCGGCTCTCGGGCTGGGCGCCGATCGTCTGTGCGATCACCGGCCCCGGGTTCGCCGGCCCGGCCAACTACGCGGCACTGGCCGACCTGGTAGTCATGGTCGAGGGCAGGTCGGCGATGGGCCTGGCCGGCCCGGCACTGGTGAAGGCGGCGATCGGCGAGGACCTCGACAAGGAGGCACTGGGTGGCGCGACCTTCCACGTCGAGCGCACCGGGATGGCCGATCTCGCCTGCACCGACGATGCCGAGGCGATCGCCCACATCAAGGCGTTCCTGTCCTACCTCCCGACCAATGCCTCGCTACCGGTGCCGGTGCTTCCGTCCCGTGACGCCGCCGATCATCAGGTCGACGGGCTGCGCACGGTGTTACCGGAGAGCCGGCGCCGCGCCTACGACGTCAAGCGGGTGATCGAGCAGATCGTCGACGACGGCGACTACTTCGAGTTGCACCCGCGCTTCGCACGCAACGCCGTCACCGCGCTGGCTCGCGTCGACGGGCAGGCGATCGGTGTGGTGGCGAACAATCCGATGCACCTGGCCGGTGCCCTCGACGCGCACGCCTCGGAGAAGATCGCCCGATTCGTCACGCTGTGCAGCGCCTATGACCTGCCCGTGCTCGCTCTCTGCGATACCCCCGGCTTCATGGTGGGCACCAAGTCGGAGGAGGCCGGAGTGCTGCGACGCTCGGCGAAGATCATCCACGCGTTGGCGCACTCCACCGTCCCGCTCTACTCGATCGTACTGCGCAAGGGCTACGGCCTCGGCTGGAACGCGATGGGCGGCGGCCGAGCCTTCGGCAGCGACCTCACCCTCGCCTGGCCGACGGCCGAGATCGTGGCCATGAGTATCGAGGGCGCCGTCGACGTCGCACTGCGCAAGCAGTGGGAGAACGCCGAGGACCCGGCTGCCTCTCGCCAGCTGATCATCGACCGGCTGCTGGCCGAGGGAGACGCCGTACGAGCCGCGGCCGCGTTCACCATCGACGAACTCATCGACCCGGCCGAGAGCCGTGCCAGGATCGCGATGGCACTGCGTAATCACGTCGGCCCTTCGGTGGCCCAGATGCCGCCGAAGCGACACGGGATCCCCCCGCTGTGACCCCCGCTGCGACTGCCTCGGGAGCCGAATCGCCGGCCCTGCGCGCTCAGGAACTGGTCGAGGAGCAGGACCACTTCCTCGCGCTGGTGGCCGAGTTGCCGGCGGCCGACTGGACCAGGTCGACCCCCGCGGTCGGCTGGACGATCCACGATCAGGTCGCCCACATCGTGCTGGTGGAGGAGCTGGCGGCGAGCGCGGTGACCGACCCGGATGCCTTCGCCCGGACCGCGAGCGCCGCGGCAGCCGACAGCCTCCGCTTCGAGTCCGACCTCGCACGGCTGGGGCGCTCACGAACCTCGGTGGACCTGCTGGACCGCTGGGCCGTGGCCCGAGACCTCCTCGGTGCCGGCATCAGGACTACCACCCCTGATCGCCGGATCGCCTGGTTCGGACCACCGATGCGGCCGATGTCCTTCCTGGCCGCGCGCCTGATGGAGACCTGGGCCCACGGCCAGGACATCCGTGACGCACTCGGGATCGCCGCACCGGTGACCGGGCGGCTCCGGGCAGTGGCCGACCTCGGGGTCCGCACCCGCAGTTGGAGCTATCTGGTCCGTGGACTGGAACCGAACCGAGAGCCGCTATCGGTACGGCTCGAGGGTCCTACCGGCACGGTATGGACCTGGGGTGAAGGCCCACTCGGAGTCAGCGGCACCGCCCTGGACTTCTGTGCGGTCGTGACCCAACGTCGACACTGGTCGGCCACCGAGCTGCGGGCTCGCACCTCTGCTGCCGCGGAATGGCTCGAGATCGCTCAAGCCTTCGCGGGCCCACCCACCCTGACCGCACCGGACCGCACGGTCCGAGACCACGACTGAAAGAGGAAAGACGATGACGGAGCTACGAGCCGAGATGACGGCGAACGTCTGGAAGGTGCTGGTCACCGAAGGCCAGCAGGTGACGGCCGGCCAGGAGGTGATGATCCTCGAGTCGATGAAGATGGAGATCCCCGTCCTCGCACCGGTCGACGGCTCGGTGCGGGCCATTCACACGGCCGAGGCCACCCAGGTAGACGAGAACGCCCTGCTCCTGGTTCTGGAGTGAACTGGTGATGAAGGAGTACCCCTACGAGCAGCGGGTGCTGTCGCTGGTGCTGGAGGAGAAGGCGACACTGCTCGGTGACGCCCTCCTGGTCACCGGCGATCGGGACCTGACCTATGCCGACGCGGCCGACACCGCGGCTCGCCTCGCCGGTGGTCTGAGTGACCTGGGCGTCGAGATCGATGACCGGGTCCTGACCATGCTGCCGAACACAGTCGAAGCAGTGGTCGCGTTCCTCGGCATCTCCTGGGGCGGCATGGTCGGCGTCCCGGTGAACTCGGCGTATCGCGGCGACATGCTGCGCTACGTGATGGCCGATGCCGATGCCGCGGCGCTGATCATCCACGCGGACTTCCTCTCCGTCTTCGCCGAGATCGTCGGTGACCTGCCCGAACTGCGTCGGGTGATCGTGGTCGGCGCCGAGGCCGGGCCGGGACAGGTCACCTGGGACGAATTGTGCGCCAGACCCGACCCACTGCCCCGCGTGCCTCGGACGCCGGGTGACCTTCAGGCGATCATGTACACCAGTGGCACCACCGGGCCGTCCAAGGGCGTGATGGTGCCCTACCACCTGGCCTACCAGTACGCGAACCCACACGGCTGTCACTTCCAAGAGCCGGGTGATGTCGTCTACGTGACACTTCCGCTGTTCCACATCGGCGGCCAGTGGCAGGGCATCTACGCCGCCATGCTCTGCGACGGCCGCGCCGTCCTGAAACGGAAGTTCAGCGTCAGCCGGTTCTGGGACGACGTCGACCGGTACGGCGTCACCCAGACCACGCTGCTCGGGGTGATGGCCGAGTTTCTCTGGAAGCAACCGGCTCGACCCGACGACGACTCGCACAGTCTGGTGCGAGCCACGATGGCTCCCGCGCTCAAGGACTCGGCCGCGTTCGCACAACGGTTCGGACTGCGCCTGGGCCAGGGCTGGGGACTCACCGAGACCGGGTGCGTGACCTCCCCGCCGCCCCTGGACCAACCAGCTCAGGACCCGTTGTGCTGCGGCCGGGTCCGCTCCGACCTCTATGAGCTCAAGCTCGTGGATCCCGATGACAACGAGGTACCTCCCGGAGTTCCCGGGGAGGCGGTGGTCCGGGCGAAGGTCCCGTTCGCACTGATGTCGGGCTACTGGCGCAAACCGGAGGCCACGGTCAAGGCCTGGCGCAACCTGTGGCTGCATACCGGGGACGCCCTGGTGCAGAACCCCGACGGCACCTTCTCGTTCGTGGATCGGCAGAAGGACTGCATCCGGCGTCGCGGGGAGAACATCTCCTCCCTGGAGGTGGAGCGCGCGGTACTGGCCCATGACGACGTGCAGGAGTGTGCCGCGATTCCGGCCCGGTCCGAGCACATCGAGGAGGAGGTGATGGTCGTGGTCTCGCTGCGGCCGGGCAGCGCGCTGACTCATGCCGAGCTTCGCTCCTTCCTCGAGCCGCGAATGCCCGCCTTCATGGTGCCGCGCTATATCGAGATCCTCGAGGAACTACCGAAGACCCCGACCGCCAAGGTCAAGAAGGACGTACTGCGCGCCGCCGGCGTGCGGCCCACCACCTGGGATCACCAGGCCAACAAGGACGGAGCCCTACGATGACCCAGAACCTTGCCGAGGAGGCGGGCAGCGGGACCACGATCGAGGACCCGGAGCGTGGTTGGTTCCCGGCCGTGATGGCGGCCCATGCGGCCACCCTCGACGAGAACCGCCCGGAGGCGATCGCCCGCCAGCATGCCCGCGGCAAGCTGAGCGCCCGCGAGCGGGTCGCGGCGCTGGTCGACGAGGGGACGTTCCTGGAGTACGGCCGGCTGGCCACGGCCGACGAGTCCTACGAGCACCTGGCCGGAATCGAGTGCCCGGCCGACGGCGTGATCATCGGCATCGGCGACGTGTCGGGGCGCCCGGCCGTGGTGATCTCCAGCGACTTCACCGTGATGGGCGGCTCCATCGGTCACGCCGGTCTGTCGAAGATGGTGCGTGCCGTCGACATGTCCCTGGAACAGGGCATTCCGCTGGTCATGCTGCTCGACGGCGGTGGCCACCGGATCCAGGAAGGGCTCGACAGTCGCTCCTTCGCCTTCGGTGGCCCCGGGACGTTCCCGCAGCAGACCATGATGTCGGGCTGGGTCCCCCAGGTGACGGCCATGATGGGCCCCGGATTCGCCGGCCCCGCCAACTTCTCCTCGCTCGCCGACTTCGTCCCGATGGTGCGTGGCACCTCCTCGATCGGGATCGCCGGACCACCACTGGTCAAGTTCGCCATCGGCGAGGTCAAGACCACCGAGGAACTCGGCGGCGCCCAGGTGGCGACCCGTACCGGCATGGTCGATCTCGCCGTCGACGACGACCTCGCCTGCATCGACTCGATCAAGGCCTTCCTGTCCTACTTTCCGCAGAACTGCCGCGCCGAGTCGACCAACGTCCCCGCCACCGATCCGGCCGACCGTCCGTGCCCCGAACTGCGCGACGTCGTCCCCCTCAATCGACGCCGCGCCTACGATGTGCGCGACGTGATCGGTCCGCTCGTCGACGACGGTGAGTTCTTCGAGCTCAAGGAGTTGCACGCCGCGAATGTGGTGACCGCCCTGGCCAGGATCGGCGGCCGATCCGTCGGCATCGTGGCCAACCAGCCGAAGGTGCTCGCCGGGGTGCTCGACTCACCGGCCTGCGACAAGGCCTCCCGCTTCATCTCGATGTGTGACGCATTCGGGCTGCCCATCGTGTCGCTGATCGACCTGCCCGGATTCCTGGTCGGCACCAAAGCCGAGGAGACCGGGCTGGTCAAGCACAGCGGCAAGATGCTCAGCGCCTTCGGCAATGCGACCGTCCCGGTGATCAGCGTGGTCCTACGCAAGGGCTACGGCCTGGGGTACCTCGCCATGGCCGGTGGGCGCTCGTTCAACGCCGAGGCATCGCTTGCCTGGCCGACGGCCGAATTGTGCGCGATGCAGATCGAAGGCGCCGTCGACGTCGCGTTCCGCCGCGATTACGAGTCCGCACCGGATCCGACTGCGCGTCGATCCGAGTTGATCGACTCCTTCTATCAGCAGGTCAACCCGATGCGGGCTGCCTCCGGGTTCGGCATCGACGACGTCATCGACCCGGCCGACACCCGGCGGGTGATCAGCCGGGTGCTGGCGAACTCCGCGCCGCGCAGCACCCGCCATGTCCCGCCCCGCTTTCACGCGATCGAACCCATCTGACCCGGAACGGTTCTTCGAAAGGCCACTCATGATCGATTCCCTACTCATTGCCAACCGCGGCGAGATCGCTCGCCGCATCAACCGGACCGCGCAGCGGCTCGGGATCCGCACGATCGCGGTCCATTCCGATGTGGATGCCGGGCTGCCGTTCGTGCTGGAAGCCGACCAAGCCGTCGAGATCGGCGGCGCGGCACCCGCAGCGTCCTACCTGCGGGCAGAGGCCGTACTGGGGGCGGCGCTGCGTACCGGTGCTCAGGCCGTGCACCCGGGGTACGGATTCCTCTCCGAGAGCGCCGAGTTCGCCGCCGCGGTGACCGACGCCGGGCTCGTATGGGTCGGCCCCTCACCCTTCGCGACCCCTGCCATGGGCGACAAGATCAGCGCCCGCAACACGATGTCCGACGCCGGGGTGCCGGTCTCGGCGGGGACCCGCGAGGCCGTCGGCGACGCCGAGGTCGCGATCCGGGCGGCCCGTGAGATCGGCTATCCGGTGATGGTCAAGGCGGCGGCCGGAGGCGGCGGGATCGGGATGGGTGTCGCCCATGACGACGAAGAACTGCGCGTCGCCTTCGCCACGGCCGCGGCCCGGGCCGCCCGATTCTTCAGTTCGCCCGAGATCTTCCTGGAGCGCTATGTCGTCGGCGCGCGTCACGTGGAGATCCAGGTGATGGGTCTGGACGACGGCACCGTGGTGGCCCTGGGCGACCGCGACTGTTCGGTCCAGCGTCGCCATCAGAAGGTGGTCGAGGAGACCCCGTCACCCGGCGTCGGCGCGGAGCTGCGGGCCCGGATGCTCGACGGCGCGGTCCGGGCGGCGGAGGCGGTGGGATACCTCGGTGCCGGGACCGTCGAATGCCTGGTGGACCCGGTGGCCCAGGACTACGTCTTCCTGGAGATGAACACCCGGCTCCAGGTCGAGCACACCGTCACCGAACTCGTCACCGGACTCGACCTGGTCGAGGAACAGCTCCGGATCGCCTCCGGGGTGGGCCCGAGCCGAAACCTGCGAGCGGTCACGCCGACCGGTCACGCCCTGGAGCTGCGGGTCTACGCCGAAGACCCGGTCCGTTTCCTGCCCTCCCCGGGCAGGATCACCGACTGGATCGAGCCGACCGGACCCGGAGTCCGGGTCGACAGCGGGTACACCGCCGACACCACCGTGACGCCGTTCTACGACCCGCTACTCGCCAAGCTCTGTGTACACGGAGCCGACCGCGACGAGGCCCTGGAGCGCGCACGCGAGGCCGTGGCCCGCTTCGTGATCGAGGGGCCGCGTACCAACCTGCCGTTCTTCGAGGCCCTCCTCACCGACCCTGGCTTCCGCTCGGGTGAGTACGACACCGGAATCGTGGCCGGGGTGGTGGCGGCACGTGTCTGATTCCCTGCGCGGCGGATGTCCCGTCAGCCATACCGACTACCGGCTCGATCGCCCGATCTTCGAACAGCACCGGCTGCTCGACATCGAGCGCGAGCAGGCCCCGTTCCTGTGGAATGAGTCGGGCCGTCACCCCTTCTGGATGGTGACTCGGTTCGACCACGTGGCCGAGGCGCTACGAATGCCCGAGGTCTTCAGCAACGACGTCATCAATGCCCTCCAGCCCTGGATGAAGATCCAGTTCCTTCCGCAGAACCTGAACGGCGAACCGCACCGGGACCTGCGTCGAGTACTCAACCGCTGGTTCTCCCCCACTGCCGTACGACGGATGGAACCGACCGTCATCTCGCACAGCCGCACCTTGATCCAGGAGATCGCGCCCCGCGGCAACTGTGACTTCGTGACCGACTTCGGGATCCGCTTTCCTACCGACATGTTCCTGGCCTCGCTCGGGCTCCCGATGGAAGACGGACCGCAGTTCGTCGAATGGGTCGAGCAGATCTTCTCCAGTTTCTCCGGTGGCACCGCGGCGATCGAGGCCGCAGCCTCGATCAAGGCCTACTTCGCGGACGCACTGGATGACCGGATGCGCAGGCCACGCGACCTCGAGACCGACTTCCTCAGCCGACTGGCGCACTCGGAGATGGAGGGCGAGCGGTTCGAGCGCGACGACATCCTCACCATCTGCATGACGTTGATGACCGCGGGACTCGACACCACCCGCAGCGCCCTCGGCTACATCCTGCATCACCTGGCCACCCACGATGACGACCGTCGGGCCCTGGTCGAGGACCCGTCCCTGGTGCCCAAGGCGGTCGAAGAGTTCATCCGCCTCTACACGCTGATCCTGCAGGACGGCAGGCTGGTGACCGAGGACATCGACTTCCACGGCTGTCCGATGAAGAAGGGGGACGTGGTGTGGCTGGGCCTGGCCCAGGCCAATCGGGACCCCCGGATGTTCGCCGACCCGACCACATATGACCCGCACCGACCGAATCTCGGCAAGCACCTCGGGTTTGCCGCCGGCCCGCATCGGTGTCTCGGGATGCACCTGGCTCGCCATGAGCTGGTGATCGCGCTCAACGAGTGGCACCGGGTGATTCCAGACTATCGCCTCGACACGACGCAGCCGCTGGTCGAGCGCGGCTCACAGCTGACGCTCACCACGCTGCCGCTCGTCTGGGATCCGGGTCAGACGCTCAGAGCCGCGAGGTGACGGTCGAGCAGGCGCAGCTGCCGCTCCGGTAGCCAGCGCTCGGGGTCATAGAGCGCCTGGGTCGCGACGCCGTCGACGATGGCGATCGTCTCGTCCGCTGCGTCCTCGGCGGTGAGGTCGGTACTGATCCGCCCGGAGGCCATGGCCTCGGTGATCAGATCGACGATCCGGCGTCGCCAACGGCGATAGGCCCGTACCCGGATCTCGGTCAGCTCGGGGTCGCCCCAGGACTGCACGTAGAGCGCCTGGCTGACCCGCCAGTGCTGACGCCGATCATCATCGAGCGGAAGGGCCTGTTCAAGCAGCCAGCGCAGTTCGTCGCCTCGCTCGTCGACGATCGATTCCTTGCGCCCCTGGAGCTGGTCGAGTGCCGTGGTCATCGCCATCATGAGAAGCGCACGCTTGTCCGGGAAGTAATGAGTCAGCGCCCCGGTCGTCCAGCCGGCCTCGGCCGCGACGTCCTTGAGCCGGACCTTGTCCAGGCCGACCGTCGAGATCAGCCTGGCTGCGGCAGCGGCCAGGGCAGCACGGCGGTCATCGGCATCCACGATCTTCGGCACGGCATGATCCTAACGAGCAGTGAGATTCGGTCGGACGGACAGTGTGACGCAGGTCGAGAGTGCGCAGTTGATCTCTGGAAACCATTGCCAGAGATGGTGTGACGGTGGTTACATTACAACTAATATACAACCGCCGTTATGCAACAGAGTAGAGGGGTAGCCAGAGATGCGACCAAAGGTCTGGAAACAGCGAGTACGGGCCGCTGCAGTGGCGAGTGTGCTGGTGGTGCCGCTGAGCTTGACGGCCTGCGCGGAGAGCGAACACAGCGCGAGCAGCGGCGGCGAGGGGGTCGAGTTCGGCGCCTCGAAGGAGGCCTACCTCAAAGCGTTCGAAGACATCGAGCCGATCAAGTTGCGTTCCCAGACACCCGCCCCCAAGGGTTCACTGACCGGGGCCAGGAACGAGGCCTATCTGGCCGCGGTCGAAGAGTGGTCCGGAGGGAAGATCACCTTCGAGGTGGGCTACTCCAACGCGTTCGCACCGCCCGAGGAATCGGACGACGCGCTGAACGACGGCCGCCTCGACGTGGTCAACGTGATGCCGGTCTACGAGCCGTCCGCGTACCCGGCCAATGTCGCACTCAACGACGTCTCGTTCATCGGTCGTCAGACCCCCCTCGTCGGGATCCTCTCGGCCCACGCCTGGATGCTCGACGCGAACTATGACACGCCCGCGATGGCCGAGGAGCTGAAGCAGGCGGGGGTGCACGCGTTGATGCCCTTCAATTCGGGTCACAGCTACATGATCTGCAGCGACCAGCGCACCGGGCTGTCCGACTTCGACGGTGCCCAGGTGCTGTCCGGCGGCACGACGCAGGGCCATCAGATCAAGGCGCTGGGCGCCACCCCCCTCTCCATCCCCTATACCGAGGTCTTCGAGAGTCTGCAGCGAGGCATCGCCGACTGCACGGTCTCCTCGCTGCTCGGTGTCGACCTCGGAGGCTATGCGGCCGTGGCCAACAACGTCACCTACGGGCCCGACTCCGGTTACGCGATCACCACCGGGATCCTCGCCGTCGGTGAGAACACCTGGGAGTCCCTCCCCCTGGTGGCTCAGCAGTTGCTGTTCGACCGGACCGATGTGTTCCTGGAGGCCTCCGTCGCCGGCACCTGGGGCGCGATGGCCTCGGCGATCGACGCGATCGTCAAGGCAGGCGGATCCTTCGCCGAGTACGACGCCGATGCCGGCGCCAAACTAGCCGAGAAGAACAACTCGCTTCTCAACGACCTGCGCGCCTCGAAGGCACTCCCCGACGCTGATGCCTTCGTCGACTCGGCCGCCGAGTCGTCGACGGCCTGGCTGAAGACGATCACCGAGGACCTCGGCTACGAAGATGTCGCCAGCTTCGAGGACTTCGCCGAGATGATCCAGAACGATCCGCCGGACCTGAGCGCCTACACCGAGGCCGTCTTCGCACAGGTCATGCTCCCGCACCGGCCGGCCTGAGAGCCGGGGCGGGCTGAGAGAATGGGACTGACCGTCGCGTGGCTGATGGCACCACCGGCCACATTGAACCTCGATGCTTTCGAGGAGTGGTACCTCGGCACGCACGCAGAGGTGGCCCGGCGCTTGCCGGGGCTGCGGAGATATGCGGTGAGCCGGCTCCTCGGGGAGCCGGGCCCGCCCGATGCCTCGAAGGTCTTTCGAGTCGCCCAGCTCTGCTGGGCCGACGTCACCTCGGCGACCGAGGCATTCAACAGCTTCGAGGGCATGGCCACGATCGGCGACGGCGTCGCCCATGCGGGCCTGGCCTATACGTCTTGGATGGCGCTCACCCGAGACCGGTCCCTGCCGGTCGCCGCACCGGCGACCTTCGATCTGGTCACCGGCGGATTCCGGTCCGACGATGGCCAGGTGGTGAAACTACTCGCCTACGGCGCAGGGGCCTCGCCGGACGTACTCGATGCTTACGTCCGCGAGTACGGCGGTGCCGGCGGCCTCGGGGAGCACCCTCTGCTTCGCCAGCACGTCGTAGGGGAGCCTGATCCGCAGCCGATCCGAGTCGGCCTGCTGACCATGCCGGACGGCGAGGTCCGGGTGGCCGACTGGTCGCTGGAGTGGTGGTTCGACTCGGTGGAGGATGCCGACACGATGATGGCCTCCCCGGCCTATCAGCGGGCCTGGGCGGCCCTCCTGGCCGGGACGAGCGAGGTGTTCCGCGGCCTGTTCCTGTCCCAGGAACTCTTCACCTCGGTGCCCGCTCAGTTGACGACGTAGTCGTTACCGCAGATCCAATCGGTCAGCTGAGGCTTGATCGCCACATCCACCAACTCGACCCACGGAGCGCCCTGCGCACCGCGGACCGCCTGGTAGCTGAAGCGGGTCGGCGCACCGCTTTCATCGACGGCCTGGACGCTAGCGTCCAGGCCGGCCGTCCGCAGTCGTTCGAAGGCCGCCGCCAGATCGGGCACCCAGAAGCCGATGTGGTTCAACCCCAGCGCACTCTGCGCCCAGATGCCGCCGTCGACCTCCTGGATGAGCTCGATATAGGGCGGGGCCTGCTGCGAATAGGTCGCCAGCAGCTCCACCTCGACCGGTGGGCCGTCGCCGTCCACGACGACACGCACCCGCCTGGTCGCGACCGGCGCCCAGGTCAGATCGAGCGGGGCGCCGTAGGTCGCCATCGCCGACTCGATGTCGTCGACCACGAACCCGTAGTGATAGAGCTCCATCGTCCACACCTCTCGCCATATAGCCAATAGTCGTGTTCTTCCTTACGACCAGTTGATTCCCCTCGATATAGAACTCCGGGGGCTCCTCAGGCGTTGGTGACGCCGAGGGCCAGACCGCCATCGACGGTCAGGATGCTGCCGGTGACCCAGGCTCCGGTGGCCAGGTAGAGAACCGCCTCGGCCACCTCGGCCACCGTGCCGATCCGGCCTAGGGCGTGCGCCTCGGAGAGCGACTGGAGCCGGCTCAGTGCCTCGTCCTCGGAGCCGAGTCCGGCGCGCTGATTGATCTCGGTGAAGACCGCGCCCGGGCGTACGCAGTTCACCCGGACTCCCTGGGGACCCAGCTCGGCGGCCAGGACGCCCGTCAGCGCCTCCAGCGCCCCCTTGGTGGCGGCATAGGGCGAGGCCCCCGGGAACGCCCGCTGGGTGTGCACCGAGCCGAAGAGGATCACCGAGCCGGCCCGCCTGCGTAGCTCGGGGAGAGCCAGACCAGCCAGTTGCAGAGGCCCGGCGACGTTCGAATGGAAGAGCGCGATCAGCTGCGCCTCGTCGATCTCCTCCAACGAGCTGCGGTACATATTCCCGGCCGCGTTCACCAACGTGTCGAGACCTCCGCCGTGCTCGACCGCCGCCGCCACCATGGCGGCCCGGTCGGCCGCGACCGTGACATCGCCGGCCACGGCCCGGCACCCGGGACCCAGTTCGTCGGCCACTGCCTGAACCTTCTCGAGCCGACGCCCCGAGATGGTCACCCGGGCCCCGTTCGCGACGAAGGCCGCAGCCGCGCCCGCGCCGATGCCCGAGCCGCCTCCGGTGATGAGAACCGAGGTCCCGTCCACCGCTCCGTGGGTGCTCATGAGCCGACCGAGTCGACGCTGTGCGGTCGTGACAGGTTCCGCAGACCGGCCTTCGTCAGGCCACCGTCCACCGCCAGGAGCTGGCCGGTGATGTACTCGGCGGCCGACGAGGCGAGGAACAACACGCTGTCGGCGATCTGGTCGGCGGTACCCAACTCGCCCAACGGCACCTGATCCTGACGGGCCTTCTTCACCACCGGGTCAGCGTAGATCGCATCCGACATCCCGGCCAGGATGAGCCCCGGGGCGATGGTGTTGACCCGGATGTTGTGCTGCGCCCACTCGAGCGCCATCTGCTCGCTCAGCCTGATCACCGCCGCCTTCGTGCTGGTATACGCGCCGGCATTGGGGGCCGCCGAGATGCCGTTGACCGAAGACAGGTTGACGATCGCGCCGCCGCGTCCGGCCATCACGCTCGCCGCCGCCCGGGAGACCAGGAAGCAACCGGTGAGGTTGACCCGCAGTACCGCGTCCCAGTCCGCCAGGCTCAGCGTGCTGAGTGGACCGAATCGGACCAGTCCGGCGTTGTTCACCACCAGATCGGGCGCACCATCGAGCGCGGCGATCCCGTCGGCCACCGAGGCCTCGGAACTGACATCGACCACGCTCCAGGTGGCCGCGGACCCGATCTGCTCGGCGACCTGCTTGACCGCGACGTCATCGATGTCCCAGAGCGCGACCCGATATCCCGCGGCTGCGGCTCTGGCCGCGATGACCGCCCCGATTCCGCTGCCCGCGCCAGTGACGACCGCACGTCTCATCAGATGCTCCTTCTGGTTTCCCTCATCAGTACGACCCACCCACGGCGCGGGGAAGCGTCGCTATAACACCAACGACGTTAATATGACCGAGGCACGTACGTCTACACCGGGCCAGGAATGGCCACCGATTGATCGGCTGAGGAGAGCGCACATGGTCACCCAACAACCAGAGCACGCACACGTCCCCGTCATCGACGTCCACGCCCACGCGGTGCTCGAGATGAGTCTCGGCGCCGCGGGTGCCGCCGGACCCGAGCTCGGCACCACCAGCGACGGGGCGCCCTTCTACCGGGTAGGCGACTA
The DNA here is from genome assembly GCA_964396585.1 of uncultured Nocardioides sp. Classification (GTDB taxonomy): domain Bacteria; phylum Actinomycetota; class Actinomycetes; order Propionibacteriales; family Nocardioidaceae; genus Nocardioides. The sequence goes on along the minus strand of CAYNFY010000047.1, from coordinate 15,208 downwards.
CGTGCTGAAGGGCGTCAAGTACGCGGGCAGCCCCTTCATGGACGTGGACGTCAGACTGGCGGCCATGGCCCGCGCCGGCATCGACCGGCAACTGCTCTCCCCCAACCCGCTCACCTACTTCACCCATCTGGACGCCGCCACCGCCGTCGACTACTGCACCGCACACAACGATGCGCTCGCGGAGCTCGTCGGCGACCATCCCGACCGGCTGCTCGGTGCGGCGCAACTGCCACTGCAAGACGTTGCCGCCTCGATCCGCGAGCTCGAGCGGTCCGTGCGAGATCTCGGCCTGGTCGCGGCCTATATCGACACCGATCCCGGCCGATCGCTCGACGACCCGGCCATGGACGACTTCTACGCGGCGGCCGTCGAACTCGACGTACCCGTCTTCGTGCACCCCTCCCCCCTCGGCCCCGATGGACCGCCGGAGGATGCTCGGATGCGACGGTTCGATCTGGATCTGCTCTTCGGATTCGCCCGTGACGAGACCCTGGCCGTGGCCGCGCTGATCTTCGGAGGTGTCCTGGAGAGACATCCCGAGCTCGATGTCTGCCTCTCGCACGGAGGCGGGACCGTGGCGTATGTCGCGGGACGCTTCGCCCGAGCTGCGGCCGTGCCTCGACCCTGGGTACCGGACTTCCTGCACGACAACGGCTTCGAGCACTACCTGCGCCGGCTCTGGCTCGACACCCACGTCCACAGCGCGGAGGCGCTGGCCCTGCTGGTGGACGTCGCCGGGTCCGAGCGATTGGTGCTGGGCACCAACTTCGCGGGGTGGGACTCGGGCACCGAGGCCGTGGCCCACGTCGGCGACCTGCACGCCCAGGTGTCTGCCAACGCCAGCCGACTGCTGCGACTGAAGTAGGTACCCGCTCAAGAGCGCATCAGCGTCCAGGTCGCACCGGGAGTGCGACCTGGACGCGCCAGAACACCGCACTCGCCACCAGCAGCATGACGGCACTGACCAGCCACGGCACCAGATAGCCGCCGGTCAGGTCGGCCAGCACCCCGAAGCTCCACGGAGCCACCAGCGCCCCCACGTAGTAGCCCGAGAGCATCATCCCGGATCCTCGAGCGATCGAGTCCGGGGCCCGCTCCGCCGCGACCGCATGAATGAGTCCGGCACCGGCGAGGTTCGCGCCGATGCCGAGAAGAACCCCGGCCAGCCCCAGCGGCAACCACCACGGCGTGCCCAGCACGGTCACCAACACACCGAGGGCGGCCGCGGCCGACACCCAGGCGACGAGGGAGGCCCGTCGGCCGGCTCCGGTTCGATCCGCCCGGCGAGCCACCAGCACCATCGCGACCATCCCCAGGACGGTACTCACGGCAACGATCGGTCCCGCCTGGCTGGTCGGCACCCGCCCCACGTCGTGCAGATAGGTGAGGGTCCAGGACTGCACCGGTTGGGACCCGCAGATGAATCCGAACGCGGCGACGGGCAGCAGCCAGAAGCCACGCGGGAGCCGCGGTTCACCCACGCTGGCCAGGCCAGATATCGCGACCGAGGGCAGCACCCGGAGCGCCACCGACCCCACCACGACGCCGGCACCGGCCAGCGTCCAGGCCAGCCACTGCCATCCGGACCCCGTCATCCCGCTGGCCAGGGCCAGCAGCGCGGCCACGAACGGGACCCCGGCGGTCTTGAAGGTGAGCGCGAGTCCGATGGTCCCGGGGCGAGCGGCATGCACGACCGCCATCGTGGTGCCGACATTGCCGAATGCATAGGCGAGCCCGCTCGCCACCGCGGCTGCCGCCAGCACCGGGAACGTCTGAAGCGCGGCGACCGCGATCATCGAGGCGGCCAGCACCGCCATGTCCAAGACCAGGCAGCCCCGGGCACCCCACCGCGCACCCCACCGGCCGGCGACCAGGGAGGCCAGCCCGGTTCCACCGAAGAACAACCCGATCAGCAGCCCCAGGCTGCTGCGGCTGAGACCCAGATCCGCCTGCAATGCCGGGCCGACCAGGCCGAACAGGAATCCCGGCCCGGCACCGAGCCCGGTCACCGCGGCCGACAGGGCGACGATCGCCCACGGACCCGCGGCCGGTCTGGGTGAGGTCACCTTTCCGGAGGGTCCGGCACGGTCCAGACACACGCATCCTCGGTACTGGCTGGTGGGGCCACCTGCCAGGTCCCGGGATGTCGGGTGATGCTGCGGATGCATCGAGAGCAGTAGCGGGGCCGCCCGCCGGGCACACCGGCGACCTCCCCGTCGGGGATGAGGGCGGCATCGGGATTGTCCCGCCAGTAGCGCAACCCGCTCCCGCACTGATGGGTGAAGGTGGTCACCCCGGCACCGTGCCGGACCGATCCGGTGGAGCCGTGGGCCCGCAACAGGGCGGCGATCTGCTCGGCTCCCGGAGCCGTGCCGACCAGGTCGTCCAGCCCGACCGACGCGGCGTCGATCATCTGGTCGATGACCTCCTGCAACCCCCGGTCCTGCACGGCCACGTCGAGCAGGGAGGCGATCAGCGCGACCAGTCGGTCGTGGAGGCGTCGCCATTCCCCGTGCTCGGCATCCACCAGGGCCAGCACCTCGGGTGCCACCTCGACCTCGAGGCGACGCACCAGCTCGGGAAGTTGCACGAGGTGCGGACCGCCGGTTGCCTCCCGGGCATCGGGAACGGGCTCCCTCATCGTAGGTACGAGGCCACGAGATCGTCGGAGGCGAGCAGCTCGGCCGAGGGCCGGTCGAACTCGTTGCGGCCGTTGCGCATCACGTAGGTGCGATCCGAGATCCTGAGCGCCGAGGCCTGCTGCTCGACCATCAGGAAGGTCACGCCCGACTCACGCAGCTCGCTCACCACTCCGAAGAGGTCGTGGACGATGCGCGGGGCGAGACCGAAGGACAGCTCGTCGATCAGCAGCAGCCGGGGCGCGCTCATCATCGCCCGGGCCAGGGCCAGCATCTGCTGCTGCCCTCCGGACAGGGAGGCCGCCGACACCGAGAGTCGACCGCTCAGCTCGGGGAAGACATCGAGCACCCGGTCCCGGTCGCGCTTGGCCTGGGTCGCGGACACCTTGCGACTGGCCAGTCCCAGATTCAGGTTCTCACCCACCGACAGGGTCTGGAAGATGCCCCGCCCCTCGGGCAGTTGGCACAGCCCGCGGGCCGCACGCTTCTCGGGACTGATCCGGGTCAGTTCCCTGCCGTCGAAGCCGATCCGCCCCGACCACAGTGGCAGCACTCCCGAGAGCAACCGCATCAGGCTGGTCTTGCCCGTGCCGTTCGGGCCGAGCACCGTGACGATCTCTCCTTCGGCGATGTGCAGGCTGATGCCGTGCAGCACCTCGAGTCGCCCGTAGCCGGTCCTGGCATCCTCAATTTCCAACAGCAAAGTCGGCTCCTAGGTAGGCCTCTACTACGGCGGGGTCGCGCAGCACCTCGGCGGGTGCTCCCTGCTGGATGATCCGCCCGAAGTGCAGGACCACGGCGGTGGGACACAGCCGGGTGATGAGCTCGAGGTCGTGCTCGATGATCAGCACCGCTCGCTGCTGTCCGTCCAGCCACTGGTTCAGGCCCAGCACCAGCCGGTCGACGTCCTCGGCGCCAAGTCCCGCGGCGGGCTCGTCCAGCAGGAGCACGACCGGCTCGTTGAGGAGCGCCCGGGCCACCTCGATGATCTTCTGACTGCCGATCGGGAACGCGCTGGCTTCCCGCTCCGCGTCGGCCGCGAGACCGAACGTGTCGAGCAGCTCCAGCGCCTTGCCACGCTGGGCCCTTTCGTCACGACGGGCCGCCGGGAACCCGAACAGCTCCGCCAGATGCCCTCGCCGGTAGTGCCGCGCGGCGCCGACCATGACGTTCTCGATCGCGGACAGGTTCGGGATCAGCCGGGGTGTCTGGAACGTCCGGGAGACGCCGCGCGCGGCGATTCGATGCGGTGCCGTTCCCACCACATCCGCCCCCGCCAGCCGCACCTGGCCCTCGTCGGGTGACAGATAGCCCGAGATCACATTGAGGCAGGTGGTCTTGCCGGCACCATTGGGTCCGATCAGGCCGGTGAATCCCGGCCGCACCTCGAGGTTCACCTCGGAGAGGACGTTGTTCCCACCGAAGGACTTCTTGACCTCGCGGAGCTCAAGCAACGGGGCCTGGCTCCCAGTCTCGTGGGCCATCAATTCGCTCCTGACGTGTCGGTGCGGATCCGGCCGCGCAGGCCGCCGAGCAGACGTGAGTCCCGTATCCGGTGGGCCAGCGACGCCAGGCCGCCGGGCAACAAGGCGATGGCGGCCATAAGCACCACTCCGTACGCGATCGCCTGGAGGTCACCCAGATCCTGGAAGTACTCGATGAGGATGACGGCGAAGGCGGCTCCGATGGCCGGGCCCCACAACGAGCCCGCCCCGCCCACGAACACCATGACGAGCAATGGCACCAGCAGGTTCATCTCGAACATGGCCGGAAAGATGAAGGTCTGAAGCTGGGCGTAGAGGGCCCCGGCGATGGCCGCCAGGAATCCCGAGAGGCCGAACGCGATCAGCCGGTAGCGCAGCGCCGAGACCCCCAGCGACCCGGAGAGGTCTCCCAGGTCGCGGACCGTCTGCAGAGTGCGTCCGAACCGACCGAGCAGCGCCCGCCGGACCAGAAAGAAGGAGAGTGCGGCCACCACGAGGGTCACGAAGTAGGTCGACGCGCTGCCGGTGATACCTGGCAGCGACCAGATATGCACCGACATACCGCCACCGCCTCCGGTGATGTCGCCCGCAGCCGTCAGCAGTTCGATGATGGCCACGCCCAGGGCCAGTGTCGCGATGGCCAGGAAGAACCCGACCAGCCGGATCGCGGGGAAGCCGATGGCCACCGCGAGCAGCCCGGTGACCACCCCGACCAGTGGCACGGTGACCAGGAACGGGACGCCGTGCTCCATCAGGATCGCACTGCCGTAGGCACCGGCCGCGAACAGCGAGGCATGTGCCATCCCGATCTGGCCGGACCAGCCCACCAGGAGATTGAACCCCAACGTGGCCACGGCGTAGACCAGGGTCAGGTTGAGCACGAAGAGCAGATAGCTGTTGACCACGAATGGTGCCGTGAAGAGCACCACCAGGGCCACCACCGCGCAGCCACCCTTGAGCACCGGCACCCATCGTCGTGCTGTGTCGGCCCTGCGGGAGGTGACGGCCGGTGGCGTCGCCACCGGCATCGACTCGGTCATGACGCCCTCAGACTTCACGCAAACTCACACCCTTAGTGAAGCCGGCGGGACGAACCACCAGCACGACGAAGACGACCAGCAGCGCCACCGCGAACTGCGCCGAGCTCGAGATGTAGGTACCGACCAGCTCCTGGATGACGCCCAGCAACAGGCCCCCGAAGAAGGTCCCGATCAGGGACACGAAACCGCCCATGGTCGCCGCAACGAATCCGTAGATGATCAGGGACGTCGCGGTATGGGTGGAGACCAGGGTGGACTGCGCCTGGAGCATCACGGCGGTCGCCGCGATGACGCCCCCGACGGCCCAGGCGATCGCGGACAGCCGCCCGGCATTCACCCCGACCAGCCGGGCCGTCGATCGGTTCTCGGCCACCGCCCGCATCTGTGCCCCCGTCGAGGACCGGAAGAACGCGGTGATGCCGATCGCGCCGAGCGCACCCACCGCGATGGTGACGATCTGTGCCCAGCTCACGTCGAGTCCGAGGACGGAGACGAAGTTGCCGGACCAGGGGGCGACGAAGTTGCGCGGCTCGTGCCCCCAGATCAGGCCGATCAGCGCGTTCAGCGCCAGGGACAGCCCGATCGTCATCAGGAGGAGGGGGAAGTGACCGTACTTCGCCAGTCGACGCATCAGGGCGAGGTCGATCACCACCGCCAGCGCGGCACCCACCACCAGGGTCACGATCACCGAGACCCAGAAGTTCCCTCCTGCCGCATTCAGCACGACGCCGACATAGGTGGCGACCAGGCCGATCTCCGCCATCGCGAAGTTGGGCACGTCGGCGGCCTTCATCACCACCACGATCGCCAGCCCGAGCAGTGCGAAGTAGCTACCGGACTCGAGCCCGCTGAGCATTGTCTGAATCATGGTTCTCCACTGAGGTCATGACGTCTCAAGAGACGTACCTGTGGCCGGTTGGCGGGCGCCGTCACTCCGGAGCTTTGAACTGCTGGATGACGGTCCACTTGCCGCCGGTGAACTCGGCCAGTCCGGCCTGCTGTACGCAGGTGTGACCGGTGGGCAGAGGACTGCACTCGATGTCGGGGATCGATCCCAGCGAGATGGGATCGTCGACCAGAGCCTCGGCGGTCTTGTGGAAGTTCTCGTAGGAGACGTCGTCGCCCATCCGGTCGACCAACTCGGCGAAGGCCTTCATGAAGCTGTAGGTCTGCAGTGAGAATCCGCTCTCGCCCTCCTTGCCGGTGTAGGCCTTGGCCAGCTCACGCCAGTGCTCGACGTCCGGGTTGTCGGTCGACACGGTGTCAGCCTGCATGCCCCCGATGAAGCCCTCGGCCGCAGCACCGGCAGGACCCACGGCACTGGTGCCGCCAGTACCGGCTCCACCCTGGTCGGCGAAGACGGGGATCGACACGCCCTGCTTCTTCAGCTGCTTGAGGACCAGCGCCACCTGCGTGTTGTCCGTGGCCAGCAGCAGCGCCTCGGGGTTGGCCGAGAGCACCTTGTTGACCGCCGAGCTGACATCGGTCGAGCCCGGCTGTACCGCCTCGTCCGCGACGATCTTGACGTCGGGGTGCTTGGGCATCTGGGTCTTCAATGCCTGCTTCATCGAGACACCCAGATCGTTGTCCTGCTGGATGACGCCCAATTTGGTCAGGCCCTGAGCCGCGTAATAGTCGATCGCGATCGCCTGCTGGCTGGCCCGGGTCGCGCTCAGCAGATAGACCTCCTGCTGCTCTGGGTCGGCGGGTGACACCGGACCCCAGACCGGGGTTCCGCTCTCCTTGATGAACGGCCAGGTACCGGGCAGTCCCTGTGACCCGGAGGGCGCGACCAGGGCGTACACGTGATTCTGAGAGACCAGCCGCCGAACATTGGTGACCACCCGGTCGGCGGTGTAGCCGTCATCGAGCAGCACGAGCTTCACCTTGCGCCCATTGATACCACCGGCGGCATTGATCTCGTCGGCAGCGATCTTCAGACCGGCCTGCAGCCCCTCCCCGGCGATGGCCGCGGTGCCCGTCAGCGGCAGCGTCGCGCCGATCACGATCTCGTCGTCCGTGATGCCGGGAGTCTCACCCGATGCCTTGTCGTCGGAGACATTTCCACAAGACGTTAGAAGAGACGCGACTAAAATCGCGCCACCAAGGATTGAGAACTTGCGCATCATATTGACTCCTACGCGGGTATTCAGGGTGACAGGGTGTGATGCACGTAACACGAACAAGATAGAGCTCGGCGCGAAGCGTAGTCAAGTCCCTAACTACGACAATAATCGAGAACTCAGACGGCCTGCCACCCACGGTCGCGGCGGACGCAGAGCGCCGAGGTGTCCAGGCTCTCGATCCCCGGGCGACCGATGAGCGCGAGCGTCCGGTCGATCTCGTCCCCCAGGATCTCGAGCACCCGACTCGCCCCTCGGGCTCCGTCGGCGGCGACGCCGTACACCCACGGCCGCCCGATCAGGCAGGCCCGGGCGCCTAAGGACAGAGCCTTGACCACGTCCGCACCACGGCGCACTCCCCCGTCCAGAACCACATCCGCTTCGCGGCCGATCTCGGCCACGACCTCCGACAGCACATCCAGTCCTGCGGGCACACCGTCCGCCTGGCGTCCGCCATGGTTGGAGACCGCGACCCCGGCACAGCCGACCTCGACGGCCCGGCGGGCGTCCTGGCCGGTCATCACGCCCTTGAGCAGGACCGGACCACCCCATTGTTCGACCATCCAGGCCAGGTCGGCCCAGGTGTGTCCGGGGTTCAGCAGGCCGTTGGTGGCGGCCGCCAGCCCGCTGGTGGTGCGCTGCTCCGGCATCAGGTCCGCGAAGTTGGCATAGGTGACCTTCGGCGAGGTGATCAGCCTGCCCAACCAGCGCGGATGACTCGCGACATCCCAGCCGGTCCGAGGGTTGACCCGGGGAGGAATGGTGAGCCCGTTACGCAGATCCTTCTCGCGCAGCCCCAGGACCGGCACGTCCACGGTGACGACCATGGCACCGAAACCGCAATCCTTGGCCCTGCCGATCAGGGTCTGGATCGTCGCCCGGTCGCCCCAGGGGTAGAGCTGGAACCACTGGGGCGAGTCGACCGTACCGGCGACTTCCTCGAACGACACGCTCGATCCCGAGCTCACCACGGAGACGGTGCCGTGCTCCTCGGCGGCCAGTGCCGCCCCGGTCTCGCCGATCGGGTGCACCATCCGGATGAGCCCGGCCGGCCCGAGGATGACCGGCATAGCCAGTTGTCGACCCAGCACCGTGACCGCTTGGGGCCGGTCTCGGACGTCGACCAGAACCCGGGGCTGGAGCGCGACCTCGTCGAAGGCGCGCACGTTCTCACGTAGCGTGAACTCGTTCTCGGCGCCGCCGTTGACGAAGTCGAAGACCATTCGGGGCAGCCTGCGCCGTGCGGCACGCTCGAGATCACCGATGGTGACGGCGCGCGCACTCGGAGTCGACATCAGGCTTCGGGCGAGCGCAGCACCGCGAACAGATCCGGGTCGCTGCGCAGCAGGCGCCGGTAGTTGGCCTGCCACATCTGCTGACGGAATCCTCCCTTGAGGTAGGCGTGCCGGTAGTTGCCCGCGATCCCCTCATCGAGCGGCCGGCCGCCGACCGCCATGGCCGCCAGCTGATAGCCCGCGCACAGTTCCATCAGGAGCGCCTCCATGGTCACGTTCTCGAGGCTGTCGCCGACGTGGACCGAGCCGTGGTGCCCCATCAGGAGGTGATGCCGGGCGCCGAGCTCCCTGACCATCAGCTCACCCTCTTCAGAGGGCACCAGCATCGGGTCGTCGACCCACGGGACGACCTCGTCCATGAAGAGCGAGGCGTAGTCGTAGTAGACCCCGAAAGGAACGTCGGTGGTGCTCAGCACCGACAGGTTCTTGGCGTGGGTGTGGATGACGCAGTTGACGTCCTCACGGGCCCGATAGATGGAGGCGTGGAAGTTGATCCCCAGCGAAGCGGGCAGCGTGCCGGGCTCAAGCACCTCCAGGTCGAAGCCGACCTTGGTCACATGCTCGGGCAGCGTCTCGTCGAAGTACTGGAAAGGGGTCACCAAGAAGGCGTTCTCTCCCGGGACACGCAGGCTCACATGCCCGCCGACCTGACTGTCCAGGCCCTCCCGGTGCAGGATCCGGCGCGAGGCCGCGATCTGGAACCGTGGATCACTCTCGCTGACCAGATCCTGCGGCGAATGCGCGGTGATGTCGTCTACAAGGCTCATGAGTTCCTCCACATCGAGGGGCCGATCGGTTGTCGGCACCGCCATTGACAGTTCACTGTAAGGTGCATCACATTGCGGCGCTAGACCCCTAGTGACGCTTTCCTGAATCCTCGCCTCGATCGGGGGTTCCGACCGAGAGAGCAGGTGGTGCTCGTGGCAGGACGAATAGCGGTTCTCGGCGCCGGAGGTGTCGGCTCGGCGTACGCCGGACTGCTGGCCAGAGCGGGGCGCGACGTCGTCCTGATCGGCCGCGGCTCCGCCCACATCCGGCAGGTCGCAACACACGGGCTCACCGTGCGACCGCCACAGGGAGACCCCTGGACCGTCGAGGTCGACACCTGGCTCACGGCCGAGGACGTGCCGGCCCGTTCCGTCGACCTGATGCTCGTACTGACCAAGGCCTTCGATACCGGTGCGGCGGTCTCCTCGGTCGCCCATGCACTCACCCCCGACGGAGTGGTGATGAGTCCCCAGAACGGACTGGGTTGCGATGCCAGCCTCGCCCGGGCGGTGGGCGGCGAACGCACCCTCGTCGGGGTGACGACCGTCGGTGCCACCCTGCAGGAGCCCGGCCAGATCTCCGTCTCCGTCTCCACCGCCGCAGGAGAGTCACTGACTCATGTCGGAACCACCGCGATCGCGACCGGCGGGCACCGCGCCGCCGAACTCGTCGAACTGCTCACCTCGGCTTCGTTGCCTGCCGTGCACAGTCCCCACGTCGCGATCCCGATCTGGGAGAAGCTCGCCCTGGCCGCGATGAGCCCGGTCTGCGCCGTGCTCCAGCGAACCGTCGGGCACATCTGGTCGACACCCGAGGGACGCCATCTGGTGCGCTCCCTGTTCGACGAGGTGCTCGCCGTCGCGGCAAGCCAGGGGGTGACCCTGGATGCGGTGACCACGTGGGCTTACGCCAGCTCGGTCTTCGAGGGCACCGGAGAGCACTTCACCTCGTTGGCCACCGACGTGGCCAACGGACGAAGGACCGAGCTGTCCACGATGGCCGGCGGGGTACACCGACTGGGGGTCGAGGCCGGCGTCCCGGTACCGGTCCACGGTGCGGTACTCGATCTACTGGGCGTGCTGGGGGTGCATTGATGAGCACACTTCAGCGGTGTTATTTAACTAACGACGTGAGTCCATATCGACTGATCGGGTGTCTCTCATGATCTCCCTCTCGGCGGGGTCGGTACTGGATGCCGCACCGGCCGACATCCTGCGCGCGGCCGCCGACGCCGGCTACGACGCCGCGGGACTCCGCCTGGATCCGGACCGGGTCTCGTCCCCGGAGGCGGCCGGGTTGCGCACGCTGGCCGCCGACCTCGGGATCACCCTGCTCGATCTCGAGGTCGTGCGGCTCGGCCCGCAGTGGGACCCGGAACGAGGCCGACGTCTCGTCGACCTCGCCGCGACTCTCGGCGCCGGGTTCCTACTCACCGTCAGTGAGTACGACGACGTGCGAGAGTCCGCCGACGCTCTGGGCCGGCTCACCGAGACCGCCGACGCCGCCGGAGTCCGGATCGCGCTGGAGTTCATGGTGTTCACCGGAATCCACACCCTCGACGCGGCCCTGGATCTGGTCGCCGGGACCAGTGGCGCCGTAGTCGTCGACGCGCTCCACCTGCAGCGCAGCGGCGCGGAACCCGAGTCCCTGGCCGACGTGCCACGCGAGCACCTCGCCTACCTCCAGCTCTGCGACGCCCCGCTCGACCCGCCGGGCGGCCCGGAGGCTCTGGCCGAGGAGGCCCGCCATACCCGGCTGATCCCCGGTGACGGGCAGCTCCCCCTGGCTCGGCTGCTCGCGGCGCTGCCCGCCGATCTGCCCGCCACGATCGAGGTCCAGTCCGATGATCTCTCCGCCCGGTTCGCCCCGCCCGAACGCGCACGACACCTGCTCGAACGCACCCGGCGCGCCCTCCCCGCGGAGCGGCTGCACACCCGACCCACCACCGATTGAGGAGAACCCCAGGCCCACTGTTCTGGTGACCGGAGGCGGATCCGGGATCGGCGCCGCTGTGTGTGATCGGCTACGTGCCGACGGCTGGGAAGCGATACCAGCCGATCTGACACCCTCGGCCGAAGGAGCCCGGTTGGACACCACCAGCGAGACCGAGTGGGAGTCGGTGCTCGACCGGGTGTGGCCGGTGGATGCGATCGTGAACTGCGCCGGGTTCCGGAGTCGGGGTGATATCACCGAACTCGCCGTGGAGGAGTTCCACCGGATGCTCGACGTTCATGTCATCGGCAGCTTCCTGGGAATCCGCGGCGCCGCCCGCCGGTGGGCCGCGGAGAGCCGCGCCGGTGCCGTCGTGAACATCGCCTCCGTCGCCGCCACCCATGCCGTGGCCGGACAGATCCACTACGTCGCGGCCAAGGGCGCGATCGCCGCGATGACCCGGGCCGCGGCCGTCGAGCTCGCCCCCACCGGTACCCGGGTGAATGCCATCGCCCCCGGCATCATCCGCACCCCGATGACCGCCGATCGCCTGTCGAACGCCTCCGAGACCGCGTGGCTGATGGACCGGGTGCCGGCCGGCCGGCCGGGTGAGGCGAGTGAGATCGCGAGCGTGGTCGCTTTCCTGCTCTCGGAGGCCGCCTCGTACGTGAACGGCGTGCTGCTGCCCGTCGACGGCGGCTGGTCGGCCAGCTGATGCGGGTGGCCGTGACCCGTCGCCGGGCCGAGATCTCGCTCGAGACGATGACCGACCCACAGGCTCGCGACGGGTCCGCCGTCGTCCGGGTGGACGCGGTCGGCATCTGCGGGACGGATCTGCACATCTGGGACGGGCATCGAGACGACGTCGCCTTTCCGGTGCGTCAAGGTCACGAGATCGGTGGCACCGTTCTCGAGCTGCCCGACGACTACACCGGGACCCTCTCGGTCGGCGATGTCGTCGCGGTGGATCCGGCACTGCCGTGCGGCCGATGCCGCCCCTGCCTGCGGGGACGCTGGGCGAATTGTGCCGACTTTCGCGCCGTCGGGGTCGCGCTGCCCGGTGGGCTGGCCGAACTGGTCGCCGTCCCGACCCGGCAACTGCACGCCGCTTCGGGGTTGACGGGCCGGGAGGCCGCCTTGATCGAACCGCTCTCGATCGCTGCGATGGCCATCCGCCGCAGCGAACTCACCGGCGGCGAGCGGATGCTGGTGGCCGGTGCCGGACCGATCGGGCTGGCCCTGACCATCTGCGCGGTCCGGCTCGGTGTGCCGGTACTGGTCTCCGATCCGGTGCCCCGGCGTCGGGAGCTCGCGCTCGCCCTCGGCGCCGAGGAGGCCATCGACCCGAGCGCCTGCTCTTTGTCGGAGGCCGTCGCGGAGTGGACCGCCGGTGACGGTGTGGACGTGGCGCTGGAGGCCTCTGGCACTGCGGCCGGGCTCGGCGGGTGCCTGGGCTCACTGGGGCGCGGTGGCCGACTCGTGGTGGTCGGCGTCGCCTCCCATGACCTGGTGGTACCGGTGCCGCGGGTGCTCTTCGAGGGGATCTCCATCGTGGGCGCCCGAGCCGGTCTGTTCCCAGAGGCCCTCGAGGTCGCTTCCGCGGAGCGCGCCGCTCTCCAGCGGCTGGTCTCCCACACGTTCCCTCTCGATCGGGTGCAGGACGCGTTCTCCTTCGCCCACGACCACCCCGACGAGGCGGTCAAGGTCCTGGTGACCTGCGGCTCCGGAACGGGTACTCGGTCATGACGAGTGCCAGCGAGCGGGTGGTGCGCGACTTCATCGCGGCGGTCGAGCAACGCGATCTGGACCGGGTGGGGCAGTGCTTCACCGTCGACGCCACTTATGCCAACATCCCTCACCCGCCGGTCGTGGGACCGGCCGGCGTGCGCGGTCTGCTGGGTCCGATCCTGCGCCGCAGCGACCGGGTGGAGTGGCAGATCGTCAGTGCGTCCTTCTCCGCGACCCGCGCCTGGGTGGAGCGGGTGGACCGGTTCTGGATCGATGGCACGGAGTATGCGGTCGCCTGCAACGGCGTCTTCGTGCTGGACGCCACGGCGACCAGGCTGCACCAGGTCCGCGACTACGTGGATCTCACCGAGTGGCGGGCCCGGCTCGGGACCGTCCTTGACCTGCCGCAGTGAGTCGGCACTCGCTCTACTTCCGCTCGATGAACTCCCTCTAGTCGAGGAACCCACGGATGAGAGCGCGCCTACCCTCGTGTTCGTCGGAAAGCATTTCAACACGTTCACGCAGCACCTGGACATCGAGCATGCGTGCCTCGATCAGGGCTCTGACAAACTTCCGGTCCTTCTCATCGAAGCGAGCCAACTTCGAGACCGCCAGGTCGTGCGGTTCGAGGAAGTGAGGTCGTCTTCATCGAAGGACCCGAGGATCGATTGCGACCCCAACACGAGAACCTCGTCGTCCTCAGCGATCCGGCAAGCCGACCGCACGATGTGCGCGAGTTGTTGCCGATTCACGAGACCGAGTGCTTCTCGTGCACTTTCTCCCAGTGACGCTTGAACGATCGAAGCGTCCTCATACGCACCTCGTCGGGCAGCACACCCGCGAACGGTGAGCTCTGGCGAAGCTCGCACGACTCGAGGTCAGATGAGGTGACCACCTCGATGACCTGGTCCACGCCGGAGTCGAGCACTCTCTCCCATGCCGAAAGGTATCGAACCGTCATGCCATCAGGTCGATGGCTTCCCTTCCAGCGCACGATGTTGGCCTTCGCCTTGCTGATGACCAGGTCAGGATCGGTCACCAGTGGTGTGACGAGGGCGCGGTGTAACCACAGGGACTTCTCCTGCTCGCGGGTGAGCCTCCGACCAGGGCCTTTGAACTTGTCGACCTGGCTCCGGGGCACACGCCGGTGATTGCCGACGCGGACACACTGGATCTCACCGCGATCGCACAGATCAACGACGTGCTGACGCGAGACGCCGAGCATGCGTGCGACATCTCCGGTCTTCAGCAGTTCGGGAGGATCCGTGGTGGTCATGCCTGAATCCTCCCGCGCAAACACCAAAAACACATCAAAGGACCTCGTGCAGAGTCCAGATCCGTCGGATCAGTCGAGATCGACGGGCTCTGTGGTCCGTGGACGCTGAGCGCGCACGCTTCGATACTCAGCCGGACAGAACTTGTCATCAGCATCACAACTATCGATGCCTAGGCCAGCGATTTGTCATGGAGAGGTAGGCGGAGATGCCACCGATCGCTACTGTCCAGGAACTTGGCTCCTAGAGAACGGTGACACATAGATGGTGGCAAGAAGACTGATAGGTGCGGGCGCAGCCGCTTCGCTGTTGACGCTCGGGATCTACGGCGTCGCAGTGGGCAATGACGATGCACCCCAGACGCCGACGGTCATCGATCGAACAGCCGAGCAGGAGCCGACCGCGAGCGCCGAGCGACCCTCAGACGCGGATGTCGCCCGGTCGGACGCTGTAACGGACGTGGCCGAGACGATCTCACGGCTGGACGAAAGGGACGAGAGCGGGTTCGGCACGATCCACACCGACCACGACAAGGGCGCTGTGACTGTCTTCTGGTCCGGCGAGCCCCCACAGGCGCTGGTCGACCTGGCGGAAACGAAACCGCGGGGGATCGCGATTTCCATCGAACAGGCTTCCTACTCGCGAGCAGAGTTGGAGCGCGGGTCGAAGGCCATCGAACGAGCTGGCCTGTATGACCGGTTCGACCTCATGTTCGTAGACCCCGACGTAGGTTCAGGTATCACCCTTGGAACCAGCCGAAAGGACCCCTTCACCGTCGCTGAACTCGACCTGATCCGTGAGGTCTCGAAGGTCGACACCATCAAGGTCGAATACGAAGTGCCACCAGTCGTCGGTTACTCGCGTATTAACGGCTCATCGCAGTTGACGGTGTAGCGGTCGATTCGGGGGCGGTGGCCGGGTAGGC
>CAYNFY010000046.1:15329-31370 GCA_964396585.1 uncultured Nocardioides sp. | reverse complement strand
GGCCCCACCGGTTTCGTCTACCCCGACCAACCCAGATCAAACCGCGACAGCCTCAGTCCGGCAGCGGCTGCCGTGGGGTCGATGTCGTCGGTGACCCGGCAGTCGGACAGCAGCAGGCACACGGTGCGCCGAGCCCGGGCCCGGCGGAGCTGGATACTGGCTGCGCGTAATGCGGCGTCGAGCGAGGTCATCCCGTGACCGCGCAGCGAGAGCACCCGGGCCACGGCCTGTTCGGCGGCCTCGGGGCGGGCGATGTCGACGAGGACCTCGCTCCGACGGTCGAAGGCGATCACCGCGAACTCCCCGCCCCGTTCGGCGGCGCGCAGGGTGCACGCCGCAGCGGCCAGGGCGGCCGTGGCCAACTGGGCACCCTCCATCGAGCCGGAGCGGTCCACCAGCAGGCACAACGCGGTCTGGGGTCGGTCCCAGTCGGTGGCGGTGAGCTCGTCCAGCCCGACCGGGCGGTGCTCGGCCCGCGCCGCCGCGATGGCGGGCAGCGAGGCATCCAGATCGAGGTCACCGCCCTGGTCGGCGCGGATCCGCTTCAGCCGACCCGTCCCGGAACGCCCGCGCGGCCCACGTCGAGCCCGATCCAGGATCAGGCGTGGCACCAGAGCAAGTACCTTGGCTCGCAGCTCGACGTCGGTGGCCCGGCTCATCCGCATCAGCAGCGCCAGGGTGGCATCGGGATCCTCTGCCATCGCCGATTCGAGTGCTTCGGGGTCCACTTCGCCGACCTCGGGGGAAAGGTCGGCGAAGCGGGGATCGGAGGCCAACTCGGAGCGGGCGTTGGTGCGGTCTGACTGATTGCGACGGGGAGTGTCGCGTGGTGATCCCTCAGGGGTGTCCTGGCCCGCCTGGCTGGGTGCTCCGGGAGCCGGCGGGCTCAGGGTTCCCCCGGGGCCTCCCGAGAATCGGGGGCATCGGAGTCGTCGGATGAGTCATGGGGCGGGTCACCGAAGATCTTGCGGTACAACTCCTCGATTACCTGCTCACTGCTGCGCCGGCTGCTCTCCTCGACGCGGACCCGGCCACTCAGCGCGACGTGGGCCGCGTCGAGTCCGGTCTGCCAGTCGTCGGCCGAGACACCGCGTACCGCGGCCAGTTGAGCCGTCATCCCGGCTAGGTCGATGGCGCCCCGCACCGAGGAGCCGACCCGTAGGTCCGGGTGCGAGCGGGTGGCCCGGACCAGGTCGATCACCCGGGCGCCCCAGCCAGGGTCGGTGGTCGGCACCCGCATCGCCAGTACCTGCTGCTCGGCCTCGGCGGGCTGGTAGTCCATCACGATCCGGCAGGTGCGGTCGTAGACCGCGCCCGAGACCCGGGCGGTACCGACCGCGTCGTAGGGGTTCATCGCAGCCACCACCCCGAACCCGTCCGCGGCGATGATCGTGCCCAGGCGGGGGACAGCGATCTCCCGCTCGCTCATCGCCGCGAGCAGGGTGTTCAGGGTCTCCTCGGGGACCCGGTTGAGCTCCTCGACGTACAGCAGGCCGCCAGCCTGCATCGCGTGCAGCAACGGTCCTTCGACGAATACCTCGGGGTCGTAGCCGCGCTCCAGCACCAAGGCCGGGTCGAAGTGCCCGAGCAGCCGGGCCGGAGTCAGTTCCGCATTGCCCTCCACCAGCACAAAGGAGGTGTGCCGGTGCGAGGCCACGGTCCGTAGCAGGGTCGTCTTACCGGTCCCGGGAGGCCCCTCGAGGACGACATTGGCACCGCTGGCCAACGCCGCCTCGAGGAGCTCGGTCTCCCGTTCCCGGCCGAGCACTGCCACCGGGGCAGGTCGGTCAACCGAGTTCATCTGATCACCTGTTCAGTCGATGTGGTCGGGTCGAGGAGGCAGACTCAATCGTGGCTGTGCATGACGATGCCGCGCACGTTCTTGCCGTTGAGCAGGTCCTCGTAACCCTGGTTGACCTGGTCGAGGGTGTAGGTGGTGGTGATCAGCTCGTCCAGTTTCAGGTCACCGGACTGGTACAGCCCCAGGATCCGGGGGATGTCGACGGTGGGGTTGCAGTCACCGAACAGGCTGCCGCGCAGCTCCTTGCGGAACAGGGTCATGATCGAGCCGGGCAGCTGGATGTTGGTCTCCTCCAGCTTGTTCAGACCGGTCAGCACCACCTTGCCGCCCTTGCCTACCGCGTTGAAGCCGCCGCTGACGATCTCGGTGGTCATCAGGCCGGGGGTCAGGATCGCGGAGTCGGCCATCTGGCCACGGGTCAGGTTGGTGATCGTCTCCATGGCCTCGTCGGTGCTGGCGAATGAATGGGTGGCACCCAGTTCCATCGCCTTCTCCCGTTTGTTGGGCAGCGGGTCCACCGCGATCACGTTCTTGGCACCGGCCAGCGCCGCGCCCTGGACCGCGTTGACGCCGATGCCGCCGATACCGATCACCACCACGGTGTCCCCGGCCTTCACCTCGGCGGTGTTCACCGCGGCACCCCAGCCGGTGGGCACGCCGCAACCGACCAGGACGGCCTTGTCGAGTGGCAGATCGTCGTCGACCTTGACGCATGAGTTCTGGTGGATCACGCCGTACTGGCTGAAGGTGCCGAGCATGCACATGGCGCCGTACTGGCCGCGCGGGCCGGAGATCGGGAACCGTTCGCCGGGCAGGTAGCCGTCCAGGATGGTGGCGCCCATGTCGCAGATCGACTGCTGACCGTTGGAGCAGTATCGGCAGGTGCCGCAGTTGGGGATGAAGGAGCAGACCACATGGTCACCGGGCTTGACCCGGGTCACGCCGGGGCCGACCTCCTCGATGATCCCGGCGCCCTCGTGGCCGAGCACCATCGGCAGCCGGGCCTCAAGGTCACCGTGTGCGATGTGGACGTCGGAGTGGCACAGACCGGCGTAGAGGTAGCGGATCAGCACCTCGCCCTCACGGGGCTTGTCGAGCTCGAGCTCCTCGATCTCGATCGGCTTGCCGGTCTCGTACACCACTGCTGCTGTCGTCTTCATGGAGTTCTCCTTGTGGCTGGCTATGCGGCTGGCTATGAGTGACTCGTGCGTGGACTGAGCCTTCGTCCCGGGTCACGCGCCGAGGAGTTCGATCGGCGCGGTATGACGTAGACCACATTGCTCGCATCGGCTCCGCCCGGATGTACAGAAACTGGACATCCCATCCCACCCGGTGACTTGCTAGCGTGATCTACACCACAACCTCAGGGGGAGTCGTGAACGCCGAGATACTGCGCGAACCCGTGGCCGAGTCGTGGCGTCGCGCCACCTTGGCCGGACTGGAGCCGGGGTCGGCGCTGGACCGGATCGACTATGTCGAGATCGATCGGCGAAGCTCCCTGCTCGCTGCGGCGGCTCCGGTGCTCGATGAGCTCAACGGACACCTGCACGGCACCACGTTCTCCACCCTCCTGGTGGACCGGGACGGCCGGGTCGCCCACCGCTGGTGCGGTGACAATCTGACCCGGCGGGCCTTCGACAACATCGGCATCGACGTGGGTGCCTCACTGCTGGAGGAGGTGGTGGGAACCAATGCGCCCGGGACCGTTCTGGAGACCAGGTCCAGTATCGTGCTCAACGGTGGCGAGCACTTCGCGGTGCCGCTGAGACGGTTCAGCTGCTACGGCCACCCGATCTTTCACCCGGCCACTCGCCGGATCGAAGGGGTATTGGACCTGTCGGCACTCTTGGCGGAGGCGCATCCGCTGCTCCCACCGCTGGTGGCCCGGGCGGTACAGGACATCGAGCAGCGGCTGCTGGACCGCAGCCGAGTCAGTGACAAGCAGTTGCTGGCGGCCTTCCAGGCGGTCGGCAACCGACGTCGCCCGGTGGTCGCGGTCGGGCATGACCTGCAGATCGCCAACCAGGCGGCACTGGATCTGGTCGGGCCCACCGATCAGGCGCTGCTTCGGATGCTGGCCGCAGACCTGCGGGATCAGGCCCAGGTCGAGGTGACCCTGGAGTCCGGTCAGGGAGTCCGGGTATGGGCGACCCGGATCGGCGGGGCTCAAGGTGGGGCGCTGCTCGAACTGGAGGTGCACCATCGGGTCCGGGCCACCCCGGTACCTGCGGCCCAGGCCCGGCCCAGCGCCCCGGTCGTGGTCTCAGGACCACCCGGCTCCGGGCGGAGTACCCGGGCCCGCCTGGCGGCCGGCACCCCGCCGGTCACGGTTCTCACGGGTGCCTCGGCGCTGCTGGACGGGCCCGAGAGTTGGGTCCGCGACTTCGGCGCGATCACCCGGTCGCGTCAGGGGAGCCTGGTCATCGACGGTCTGGAGCAGCTCTCCGATGACCTGCTCGAGTTGGTGGCCCACCACATCGAGACGGGACACGCGCCCCGGGTGGTGCTGGTGACCGGGTCGGTGGATGATCTGGTCGGTCGCGCGGCCGCGCTGGTGGGGGACTGCGCCGAGCGGATCGTCCTGCCCCCGCTGGTCAGCCAGATGGCGGAGCTGCCGGAGTTGGTCGGCTCGATGCTGAAGGCGGTGGGTGCCGACGAGTCACTGCATTTCACGCCGGGGGCGATGCGGGCGCTGGCCTGTCAGCCCTGGCCGGGCAACCTGCGCGAGCTGCGAGCGGTGGTCGACTCGGTACTGTCTCGGAGGGGCTCCGGAGGGGTGGTGCTCGACGACCTACCGGCCGGCTACCGTTCGGTGGAGCCGATCCGGCCGATGGCCCCGATCGAACGTGCCGAACGAGATGTGATCATCTCGGCCCTACGGGAGCACGACGGCAACAAGGTCCGAACCGCAGAGAGTTTGGGCATCTCGCGAACCACCCTGTACGCGAAGATGCGGGCGCTGCGGATCACCGTCTACTGAACACTTGTCAAGTGAGGTGGATCACTCTACTTTGAGCGCATGCCCGCGGCCATTCAGAGATCCATGCAGAGATCCCTGCCGGAGATCGGATGCTATGGACTGGCGGGGCACTCCGATAGCCCCCGGGACCTGCTCGACGAAGCCCGCTCGGCCGAGGCGCTGGGGATCGGCGCGATGTTCCTCTCCGAGCGGTTCAATGTGAAGGATGCCGCGGTGCTGGCCGGCGCCCTCGCCGCAACCACCCAGCGGATCGGGATCGGTACCGCGGCGACGAATCACAACACCCGGCACCCTCTGGTCACGGCGACGATGGCCAGCACCCTGCACCGCCTCTCGCAGGGCCGCTACGCGCTGGGGCTGGGACGCGGGTTCGACATGCTCTTCGACGTGATGGGCCTGCCTCGGGTGACCGGCGCCCAGCTGGTCGACGTGATCGGCATCTACCGCGACCTGTGGCACGGCCGGGCCGTGGCCGGTCACGACGGTCCGGCGGGGAGGTACCCCTACCTGTCGCAGGACGACTCCTTCGATGAAGACATTCCGATCCTGATGATGGCCATCGGCCCACGCAGCCTCGAACTGGCAGGCACCGTGGCTGACGGGGTGGTACTGCACACCTTCATGACCGAGCAGACCGTGGCCGAGTCGGTGGCCACGATCCGGGCTGCGGCCGAGCGGGCCGGCCGCGACCCGGCCTCGGTCCGGGTCTGGTCGGTCCTGGCGACCGTCGAGGACTCACTGCCCGAGGAACTGCGACTGCGCAAGCTCGTCGGCCGACTGGCCACCTACCTCCAGGGATACGGCGAGGTCCTGGTGCGGGCCAACGGATGGGACCCGGCCGATCTGGAGCGGTTCCGAACCGATGCGATGGTTCAGCAACACCGGGGTGCCTTCGACGCGGTGGGTACGGTGGCCGACCTCACCCATCTACGGGACCGGGTGCTTCCCGCGTCCTGGCTCGCAGCGGCTGCCAGTGGGGACGCGGTCGCCTGCGCCCGCCGGATCCAGGACCAGTTGGATGCCGGTGCCGACAGCGTGATCCTGCATGGCGCGACCCCGGGCGAGTTGGAGCCGGTGCTGGCTCAGTGGCGCACTCTGCGCGACCCGGCGCTCGACCGGCTACCCAGCAATCCCGGAAAGGCCCTGATATGACCCGGTTCCCCGTGCTCGTCGAGGAGGTCACCGCCGACTGGCTGGCCGGAGCTCTGGGCGGCAGCGTGGAATCGTTCTCTATCGAGCCGGTCGGTACGGGCCAGATCGGCACCTGCTACCGGATCGGGATCACCGGGTCGGAGGTGGTGAATCGGGTGGTGCTGAAGCTGCCGCATCCCGATCCCGCGGTCCGTCGACTGGTCGCCGGTGCCTATCGCAGCGAGGCACGGTTCTATCGAGACCTTGCGCGCACGGTGTCGATCCGGGTGCCGACCTGTTACCACGTGGAATTCGAGGAGGACGGAGACTTCGTGCTGTTGCTGGCCGACCTGGCCCCGGCCGAACAGGGCGACCAGATCACCGGCTGTGAGATGCCCCAGGCCCTCGATGCGGTGGTCAACCTGGCCGGACTGCACGGACCCCGGTGGTGCGATCCGAGCCTGGTCGAGAACACCGGGTTCGGCCGGGTCGCTCCAGACGAGGTGACCGGTCTGGTGGCCGTCTATGCTCCCGCCACCGAGAGCTTCCTGGAGAGTCTGGGCGCGGGTCTGTCGAGCGCTGACGTGGCGGTCCTGCGGGCGGTCCCGGACCTGGTCAGGGACTGGATCGAGGCACGTCCGGAGCGGTTCGCGCTGATCCACGGCGACTACCGGCTGGACAACATCATGTTCCCGCCCGACGGTGCTGCCGGGTCGGTGGCGGTCGACTGGCAGACCCTGAGCATCGGGCTGCCCGCCCGGGACCTGGCCTACCTGGTGGCCACGAGTCTCGACCCTCAGCCGCGACGTGACGGGGAGCGTGAGCTGGTGGCGGCCTACCACTCGGCGCTCCCTGAAGCGGTGCGGGCCGGCTACCCGCTCGAATTGTGCTGGGACGACTACGCTTTCGCCATGCTGCAGGCGCCGCTCACGGCGGTGCTCGGTCAGGTCTACGGCACGCCCACCGAACGGGGCGATCGGATGTTCACCGTGATGGCGAGCCGCGCCTGTGCCGCCATCCGTGATCTGGACACATTGGCCAGGGTTGGCGCCGAGGTCTGAGCGGCTCGGCACCGGCTCAGATCAGTCCGAGTTCCCGGGTCGAGACCTCACGCATCTCGACCTTGCGGACCTTGCCGGTCACCGTCATCGGGAACTCCGCGACCACCCGTACATAGCGCGGGATCTTGTAGTGGGCCAGCTTCCCGTCGGCGAAGGCTCGGATCGCCGCCGCGTCCAGTGGCGTGGCTCCGCTGCGCATCCGCAGCCAGGCACACAGTTCCTCGCCGTAGCGTTCGTCGGGCACCCCGATCACCTGGACGTCCTCGATGTCGGGGTGTGTGTAGAGGAACTCCTCGATCTCGCGGGGATAGATGTTCTCGCCACCGCGGATCACCATGTCCTTGATCCGGCCGACGATATTGCAGTACCCGTCGGGGCGCATCACGGCCAGGTCCCCGGTATGCATCCAGCCGTCGGCGTCGATCGCCTCGGCGGTCTTCCCCGGCTCGTCCCAGTAGCCGAGCATCACCGAGTAGCCCCGGGTGCAGTACTCGCCGGTCTCGCCGCGAGGCACGGTCCGCCCGGAGACCGGGTCCACGATCTTGACCTCCACGTGCGGGTGCGCCCGGCCGATCGAGGCGGTACGCCGTTCCAGGTCGTCGTCGGTCCGGGTCTGACATGAGACCGGCGAGGTCTCGGTCATCCCGTAGGCGATCGACACCTCGGCCATGTGCATCTCCTCGACACACCTCCGCATCACCTCGACGGGACAGATCGAGCCCGCCATGATCCCGGTACGCAGGCTGCTCAGGTCGAAGTCGGAGAAGTCGGGGTGGTTCTGCATCGCGATGAACATCGTGGGTACCCCGTACAACGCCGTGCAGCGTTCGTCCTGGACGGTCGCCAGCGTGGTGAGCGGATCGAACCCGGGGGCGGGGATCACCATCGTGGCACCGTGGCTGGTGCAGCCCAGATTGGCCATCACCATGCCGAAACAGTGGTAGAAGGGGACCGGGATGCAGAGCCGGTCCTCAGGGCCCAGCCGGATCAGCTCGGTCACGAAGTAGCCGTTGTTGAGGATATTGCGGTGGCTCAGGGTGGCGCCCTTGGGGAATCCGGTGGTTCCCGAGGTGTATTGGATGTTGATCGGATCCTCGGGACGCAGTGAGGCGGAGCGGGCCGTCAACTCGGCGTCGCTGACGCTGGAGGCCGATAGTTGGAAGTCGGTCCAGTCGTCGGTGTCGAGATAGACGATCCGTTCCAGGGCCTCGTTGTGCTCGGCGGTCGCGGCGATCATGCCGGCGTAATCGCTTGACTTGAACGTGCTCGCGGAGAACAACAGCCGTACCCCCGACTGGTTCACCACGAAGGAGAACTCGTGGGTCCGGTAGGCCGGATTGATGTTCACCAGGATCACGCCCACCTTGGCGGTGGCGTACTGGACGATCGTCCACTCGGCACAGTTGGGGGCCCAGATCCCCACCCGGTCGCCGGTCTCGAGCCCGGCCCCGAGCAGCGCCTTGGCGACCAGATCGACCTCGGCCTCCAGCTCCGCCCAGGTCCAGCGCCGACCGCTGGCGACCTCGACCAATGCCTCGGACTCGCGGTGCTCGGCGACGGTGCGGGAGAAGTTCGTTCCGATCGTCTCTTCCAGCAGCGGCGTGTCCGTCTCTCCGCGGGCCCAGGAGAGGTTCTCGTCGATTGCCACCGTTGACGGTCCGGTCGCTTGCTCGGTCATCGTGGTCACTCCCTGTACTCCCGGCCGTGGGTCCGGCTCTTGACGTCCTCGATCGTCCCGGCAGTCCGACCGTCGATCCGATGAGATCGATGATCGCCGCTGCGACGCTGCGAGGCTGTTCAACTTCTGGACATCGAGTGACTCCCGTCACATATCTCGACGGTACGCCCGTGAAACGGGTGCGACCAGCGGGGCACGGGACGGTCGGGCATGGGATAGTCGGGCACTGTGCTGAGACGCCTGGATCCGTTCATCGCCTCGATCCTCGGATCGATGCTGCTGGGCTCCTTCCTGCCCGTGACCGGCGTCGCGGCCGTGTGGTTCGACCGGCTGGTAGTGGTCGCCATCTTCTGGCTCTTCTTCCTCTATGGCGTCAAGATCGCGCCGGCCGAGACGAGGAAAGCGGTCCTGCACTGGCGGCTGCACGGCCTGGTGTTGGCTTTCACGTTCGTCTTCTTCCCGGTGCTGGGTAAGGCGATCACCTCGCTGCCGACCACCTTGCTGCCGTCGGATCTGGCTACCGGGGTGCTCTTCCTGTGTCTGCTGCCGTCGACGGTGCAGTCCTCGGTCACGTTCACCTCCATCGCCCGCGGCAACGTGGCGGCCGCGATCTCCTCGGCGTCGTTGTCCAATGTGCTGGGGGTATTGCTCACACCATTGCTGGCAGCGCTGCTCCTGGGCGGGGTCTTGAAGTTCTCCGTTTCGATGTTGCTCAGCGTGGCCGGGCAGTTGCTGCTGCCATTCCTACTGGGGCAGTTGGCTCGGCCATGGCTAGCCGAGACGCTGGGCAGGCATCGGCGGGCGACGCTGCTCAGTGACCGGGGCGCCATCGTGCTGGCGGTGTTCGCGGCCGCCTCGCACGCCCGTGAGTCCGGAGTCTGGTCCCAGCTCGACGTCGCCGATCTGGTCGTCCTGGTCGTGGTGCTGCTTGTACTGCTGGGGGTAGCACTGGGCACGACCTGGGGCGTTGGTCGCCTGATCGGACTGCCGCGTGCCGACCGGATCGTGTTGCTGATGTGTGGCTCGAAGAAGTCGCTGGCCAGCGGGGTGCCGATGGCGATGGTGCTGCTGCCCTCGGCGGCGCTGGGTCCGGTGGTGGTGCCGCTGATCCTGTTCCATCAGTTCCAGCTGATGGCGTGCTCGCTGATCGCGCGCCGGTGGCCCGATCCCTCCACCCCCGCCGACATGGCGGTTTCATAAGAGTCAGGTCTGAAATTCAGCGGTGAGGGGGATCAGGCGTCGAGTTCGCGCAGGAGGTAGCGCTGAACCTTTCCGCTCGGCGTCTTCGGCAGGGTGTCGACGAAGTGGACCCGACGTGGATAGGCATGCTTCGAGTAGTCTTCGCGCACCAGTTTCTTGAGTTCGTCGGCCAGTTCCTCAGTGCCGGAGACACCCGCGGCCAGCACCACGAAGGCCTCGACCTGCTCGCCACGTACGCCGTCGGGGTCGGGGCGACCGACCACCGCCACGTCCGCCACGGCTGGATGCTTGACCAGTGAGGACTCCACGTCGAAGGGGCCGATCCGGTAACCGGCGGCCAGGATCACATCGTCGTCGCGGGCGGTGAAGTAGAGGTAGCCGTCCTCGTCCACTCGACCGGTGTCCGCGGTGAGGTACCAACGCTTGTCGGCGGTGAACCGTTCGGCGCTCTTCTCGGGCGCATCCTGGTAGCCGGTGAACCACAGGATGGGGGAGTTCTCCAGGTCGAGCGCGATCTCGCCGTCCACGATCCCGGCGGTGTAGCCGGGCATCGCCTGGCCCATCGACCCCTCCTTGAGCGGACGGGCCACGTCGGGATGCCAGGAATTGCAGATCGCCATCCCGAGCTCGGTCTGTCCGTAGTGGTCACGTACCTCGGTGCCCAGCGCTTCGCGGGCCCAGCCGATCACGTCGGGAGTGAGCGGCTCCCCGGCCGATGAGGCACGGCGCAGGGTGACCTTCTCGAAGGTGGAGGACTTGCTCAGCGCCCGGTACATGGTGGGCGCGCCGGCGAAGTTGGTGACGCCGAACTCCCGGATCACCTCGACCATGTGCTCGGGGGTGAAGCCGGCGCTGGTCATCAGGTTGCGCTTGCCTGCCACCATCGGCGCCAGGATCCCGTAGTAGAGCCCGTAGGCCCAGCCCGGGTCGGCACCATTCCAGAACACGTCGTCCTCGGTGACGTCGAGGCTGTAGTGGAGGTAGCAGTGGAACGCGGCCAGGGCTCGGGCCGGGACCGGCACACCCTTGGGCTTGCCGGTGGTGCCGGAGGTGAACAACTGGCACATCGGCTCACTGCCACCCACGGCCACGTTGGCGGCCAGGGGTTGGGCAGCGGCGACCTGTGCATCGAGTTCGGGGCCGATCTCGAGTACCTCGAACCCGGTCAGCGGATCCAACTTGGCGCGCTGGGACGGCTCCACCACAACGAGCTTCGCGGCCGAGCCTTCGACCCGGACCTCGATCGCACCGGTCGCGAACGCGGTGAACAGCGGTACATGCACCGCACCCAGTCGCCACAGAGCCAGCAGCGTGAGGACCAGTTCGGGACGTTTGCTCATCAGGACCGGGACCCGGTCACCACGCTTGACGCCGTGCTCGGCCAGGACCGTGGCCAACCTGCGAGACTGTTCGGTGAGCTCGCCGTAGGTCATATCCCGAGTGCTCAGGTCGAGTGCGATAAACGTGAACGCGACCCGGTCCCGCTCGTGCCGGTCACAGACCAGGTAGGCGACGTCGGCGTCCGGGGTGTCGTAGGCGGCCAGCCAGGCTGCCACCTGCTGGTCCGGAGTGAGTTTCTGCTCGGTCATCTCACGTTCTCCTGTTCAGCGGGGCGCCATGCGCAGTGCGCCGTCCATCCGGACGACCTCACCGTTCATGTAATCGTGCTCGGCCAAGAAGATGGCCAACTGGGCGTACTCGGCCGGCTCGGCGAGTCGGTGCGGGAACGGGACGCCGGCTGCGAGGCCGGCCCGGAACTCTTCGCTGACGGTGGCCAGCATGGGAGTCTCCACGATGCCCGGCGCGATGGTGTTGACCCGGATCCCGTACTGAGCCAGGTCACGGGCAGCCGGGAGAGTGAGACTCACGACACCGCCCTTGGAGGAGGCGTAGGCGGCCTGGCCGACCTGCCCCTCGTAGGCGGCGACCGAGGCGGTGTTCACGATCACCCCGCGCTGATCGTTCTCCAACGGCTCGGTCTCGGCGATCGCCTCGGCGGCCACGGCGAGCACGGTGAAGGTGCCGACCAGGTTGATCTGGACGATCTTGGCGTACAGCGCGAGGTCGTGTACGCCCTTCTTGCCCAGGATCCGGGCCGACGGACCGATCCCGGCGCAGTTGACCACCATCCGCAGCGGCCCCTCCATCACTGCCGCGGTGACCCCGTTTCGGACCTGCTCCTCGTCGATGACGTCGCAGGCCAGGTAGGTCACGTTGTCGATCACCGGGGCGTCGTCGATCGAGAGGTCGAGACCGAAGACCCGGGCCCCCTTGTCGGCCAGCGCCCTGGCGGTGGCCTGGCCGAGCCCGGAGGCGGCACCGGTGACGATCGCCGAGATGTTGTTCAGTTCCATGTAGTGCTCCTGAGCGGTGTGGTAGCGGGTGCTGAACGCTGATGAGGCACTTTTATGCCCTATCAGCGGCGGGTGAGGCGGCACTTTCGTGCCTTATCAGCGCCGAGACGGCAGCAAAGTGCCTCATCAGCGGGTCAGGTGGCGGCCGATGACGAGTCGCTGGATCTGGTTGGTGCCCTCGAAGATCTGCATCACCTTGACCTCGCGCATGTAGCGCTCGACCGGCCAGTCCTTGGTGTATCCGGCGCCGCCGAAGACCTGGACCGCGTCGGTACTCACCCGCATCGCGTTGTCGGTGCAGACCAGCTTGGCCACCGAGGCCTCCTTGCCGTACGGGCGGCCGGCGTCCTTGAGCCGGGCGGCGTGCAGGTAGGTGGCCCGGGCCGAGGTCACCGCTGCCTCCATGTCTGCGAGCAGGAAGGAGAGTCCCTGGTGCTCGATGATCGGCTTGCCGAAGGTCTCGCGTTGCTTGGCGTAGTCGATCGCTGCATCCAGCGCACCCTGGGCTACCCCGGTCGCGACTGCGGCGATGCCGAGCCGACCGGCGTCGAGACCGGCCAGTGCGATCGGGAGGCCCTGGCCCTCGTCGCCGAGTCGGCGTTCCACCGGGATCCGGACGTTGTCGAAGAGCATCGTGGTGGTGGGCGAACTCATCAGGCCCATCTTGTCCTCGGGTACGTCGGCGCTCAATCCGGGCGTATCCGCGGGGACCAGGAAGCACGAGATGCCCCGACCGCCGTCGTCGGAAGTTCGGGCCATCACCTTGTAGAAGTCGGCGACCCCGCCGGAGGTGACCCAGGCCTTGGTGCCGTTGAGCACGTACTCGTCGCCCTCGCGAACCGCCCGGGTACGCATGGCTGCCGGGTCGGATCCGGCATGCGCCTCGGAGAGGCAGTAGGCACCCAGCAGGTCACCCGAGAGCATCTCCGGCAGCCACGTCTGTTTCTGCTCCTCCGAGCCTGCGGTGAACAGCCCGAAGCAACTCAGGGCATGCACGCTGGTGGCCACTCCGACCGCGGCCCAGGCGGAGGCGATCTCCTCCAGAACCTGTAGGTACACCTCGTAGGGCTGGCCGCCGCCGCCGTACTCCTCGGGGTAGGAGAGGCTCAACAGTCCGGCTTGACCGAGGGTCTTGAAGACCTCGCCCGGAAAGCGATGTTCCCTCTCGGCCTGGGCCGCATGTGGGCGCAGTTCCTTGTCGACGATGGCGCGAGTCAGTTCGATCAGATCGGCCGATTCGTCGGTGGGCATCAAGCGGTTCGCGGGCAAGGTACTCCTCCTCAGTGGGATACGACCTACTGTACGCAAGTCTCGATTTGCGTACACTTCTGGGTGTGACCCCTGTCTCCAGAATGCGCCGATCGGCGCGCCAGCAACAGGTCCTGGACCAACTCGTCGAACTCTTCCTGGCCGAGGGGTTCGCCCAGGTCAGCGGCGAGGACCTGGCGTTGCGACTGAACTGCTCCAAGTCGACGCTGTACGCGCTGGCACCGAGCAAGGAGCAGCTGCTCACCACAGTGGTCCGGGCGTTCTTCCGTCGTGCCACCGAACGGGTGGAGGTCAAAGTGGCGGCAGAGCCCGATCCGAATCGCCGGATCCGGGTCTATCTGGAGGGCATCGCCGCAGAACTCGCCCCGGCCTCGCGGGCCTTCTACGACGACCTTCATCACCTGCCACCCACCGCCGAGATCTATGCCCGCAACACCGCTGTGGCGGCCGCCCGGGTGCGACAGATGGTGCGAGACGCCGAACAGCCGGACCGTCCGGTGAACTCGGCCTTCCTGGGGGCGGTCACCGCTCTGGTGATGGAGGGCATCGACCAAGGGCGGATGGGAACCCTGGCCGGGATGGACGACTCGGCAGCCTTCAGGGCACTGGCGGACCTGATCGAAGTGGGACTGACCGGAGCCCCATCGGCAATGGATTGATCACGATTGTCGTACGACAACCTGTTGCTCGTGCTTGAGGTGTGAATACAGTCCAGGCAGGTGGTTAAGACCAAGCGGTCCCGGCCACATCTTGAGTGATTTGGAGGTGGCCGGGACGTCTCCAGCGAGCGGAGCCAGTGTGGCAACTGCGCGGATCGGTCGTACTTCATGCAGCGGGGTCTGTATGCCTTCGTCTACCTTAGAACGGACGAAATCAGTCCTGCCTCTTCGACGACGAAGCACACCAATCTGCGGTCTCCGGTGTTCCAGGACGTTTCTGTCGGCGCGTCCCACACGTACCGGGGAAGGTGGATGTCATCACGGACATTTAGGGAGTAACTCTGGTTGCACATTTCCTCCCAAGTCTTGCTGTCCACCATCGGTTCAGATGCACTACCTGGACGCGTCAGTACGGCGAAAGTCTCTCGCTCGTGTCGCTGATCGCAATTGACGAGGGCGTACGAGTTCCGCGGCGTTCGTGAGTTAGGAAATGCAGGATCGGTAGTTGACGACTGAGTCAGACGGACGCAGTCGCCTCGCTGGAGGTCTTCCACCGGATGCGGACTTGACTTCCGGAGCTGGTACGCGATCCGGTCTCCAATATCAGGTACGAAAAGGGCTAGGCCACCAAAGACGGCTCCAAGAACAGCAGCAGAAGCCACTACGAATCTGCCTATTGTTTTCAGGGTGCGACGATCCATGGTCGCAGCATATTGCCAGATTCTACGACGCATTGCCGATCTGGGCCGACCTGCGAGCTGCGCCCCCTGCAGTCGGCCCGCTTCGGGATTGTCCCAGTGCAGATGGGAAGATGCACTGATCGGCAGATCCGGGTACAGAGGGTTGCTGACCGCGATCAGTGCCCGACTGCAGGATCGGTGTCTGGCCAGACTCGGTCCAGGTGGTCGGCGGGGCACTCTCTTTGCAACTGCCTACGGATGCTTGGGTGTGATGCTCGCCCCTGACCCTCCCGACAGACACGGGCTCGCGGTACCGACCGGTACCGCGAGCCCGTGCTTCGGTCAGGCCACGTTGGCAGCCTAGGTCGCCGGGGTCGGGGGTCGAGGGTTCCGGTGCCGCCCTGGCTCCCATGCAGGGTCGTCAGTCGAGCCGCTGGGTACGCAACCGGAGGGCGTTGCCGATGACGCTGACCGAGGACAGGGACATGGCGGCAGCGGCGATCATCGGCGACAGCAGGATGCCGAAGAACGGGTAGAGCACTCCGGCGGCGATCGGGATGCCGACCGCGTTGTAGACGAAGGCGAAGAACAGGTTCTGACGGATGTTGGCCATCGTCCTGCTCGAGAGGTGACGCGCGGTGACGATGCCGGTGAGGTCGCCGTTGAGCAGCGTGACCCCTGCGGACTCCATCGCGACGTCGGTCCCGGTTCCCATCGCGATCCCCACGTCTGCCGCGGCGAGCGCGGGTGCGTCGTTGACGCCGTCCCCGGCCATCGCCACCACCTTGCCTTGGGCGCGCAGGCGCTGGACCACCTCGGCCTTCTGGTCGGGCAGGACCTCTGCCTCGACCTGGGTGATGCCGAGTCGAGCAGCCACCGCCCCGGCCGTGATCCGGTTGTCGCCGGTCAGCATCACGACCTCGATGCCATCGGCGGTCAGCGCCTTCAGCGCGGCCGGGGTGGTCTTCTTGACCGGGTCCGCGACGCCGAGGAGTCCGGCGACCCGCCCGTCGACTCCCACATACAGCGCGGTCGCCCCTTCCTCGCCCAAGGAGTCGGCCCGGGTGGTCAGGGCGCTGGTGTCCACCCCCTCGCCGGACAGGTAACGGGCGCTGCCGATCAGGACCCGCTGGCCCTCGACCGTCCCGACGACGCCGCGACCGGTGGGGGAGTCGAAGTCGGTGACCGGGGGCAGGGACAGGCCCTTCTCGGTGGCCGCGGTGACGAT
>CAYNFY010000046.1:0-15319 GCA_964396585.1 uncultured Nocardioides sp. | reverse complement strand
GCCACCGCGAGGGGGTGTTCGGAGACCCGTTCGACCCCCGCTGCGATCCGCAGCAGAGCGTCGGCATCGAAGCCGTCGGCCGGAATGATCGCGGTGACCGAGGGCTGCCCTTCGGTCAGGGTGCCGGTCTTGTCCACCACCAGGGTGTCGACCTTCTCGGTCCGTTCCAGCGCCTCGGCGTTCTTGATCAGCACTCCCAGCCGCGCGCCGCGGCCCACGCCGACCATGATCGAGATCGGTGTGGCCAGACCGAGAGCGCACGGACAGGCGATGATCAGTACCGCCACGGCCGTCACCAGCGCGTGGGCGAGCTTCGGATCGGGTCCGACCAGCCCCCAGACGATGAAGGCAAGGGCCGCCACGGCGATCACCACCGGGACGAAGATCCCTGAGACCCGGTCGGCCAGCTTCTGGATCGGCGCCTTCGAGCGCTGCGCCTCGGCGACCATCGCCACGATCCGGGCCAGCATGGTGTCGCGGCCTATCCGCTCGGCCGTCATCACCAGGGCACCGGTCTGGTTGAGGGTGCCGCCGATGACCCGGTCGCCGGACTCCTTGGTGACCGGCATCGACTCACCGGTGACCAGGGACTCATCCAGGGAGGAGCGGCCCTCGACCACGCTGCCGTCGACCGGAACCTTCTCGCCGGGACGAACCCGCAGCCGGTCGCCCAGGCTGACGTCCTCGATCCGGACCTCCTCGTCGGTGCCGTCGGGAAGGATCCGTACGGCCGTGCGTGGCGCGACCTGGAGGAGTGCCTTGATGGCGCCCGAGGTCTGTTCGCGGGCCCGCAGCTCCAAGACCTGGCCGAGCAGGACCAGGACGGTGATCACCGCCGCCGACTCGAAGTACACCGCCACCGTGCCGTGCTCACGGAAGGTGTCGGGGAAGAGGTCGGGCGCCAGCAGGGCGACCACGCTGTAGAGCCAGGCGACTCC
This sequence comes from uncultured Nocardioides sp., assembly GCA_964396585.1. Classification (GTDB taxonomy): domain Bacteria; phylum Actinomycetota; class Actinomycetes; order Propionibacteriales; family Nocardioidaceae; genus Nocardioides. Next base: position 14,381 of record CAYNFY010000046.1, on the reverse strand, counting down.
GGTTCCCATCGCGATCAGGGTGAACATGTTCAGGTTGCGGGTGCGTACCGAGGCCCACCCGCGGACGAAGAACGGCCATCCGGACCACAGCACCACCGGGGTGGCGAGCAGACCCTGGATCCAGCCCGAGGCGGTGGGGGAGACCAGGTGGTGCAGGCCGTCGAAGAGGTGCGACCCCATCTCCAGGGCGAAGACCGGTACTGCCAGGACCAGGCCGATCCAGAACCGTCGGGTCATGTCCACCAGTTCCGCTGACGGCCCGGTGTCCTCGGCACTCACGAGGACCGGTTCCAGGGCCATGCCGCAGATCGGGCACGCACCGGGCCCGACCTGACGGATCTCCGGGTGCATCGGACAGGTGTACTCGCTGTCCTCGGAGTCCGGAGAGTGCGTCGCCGGTGTCCGGGTGACCGGATGGTGCTCGTGACCCGTGTACCTGCCGGGGTCGGCGAGGAACTTCTCGCGGCACCCTGGCGAGCAGAAGTGGTACGTCGTGCCGGCGTGTTCGACATGGTGAGGTGCGGTGCGTGGGTCGATGTCCATGCCGCAGACCGGGTCTACGACCGTCGAGGCGGTGCTCGCGGAGTGCTGGTGACCTTCCATGCCATATACCCTCCCAGGGTATATGGCGTTTCGCAACCCGGGTGTCAGTCGGAGAGCCATCCGAGGGTCTGGAGCGCGGTGGCGGCGAGGAAGAATCCGGCGATGCCGATGATCCACAGGGTGGTGCTGAGTGCGTTCCGGGTGAGCCAGGCGTCCAGGCGTTGCAGAGGGCTCAGGACCAGGTCGCGGAGGAGGAGTCTGCCGACGCTCAGGATGAGGGCCGGGGTGATCATGACCAGGCAGTAGGCCGCGAGGAGCAGCAGCGCTTCGGGTCGGTCGGAGGCTTCGGAGGCGATGATCCCGGTCGCCGCCAGGTAGGGGAGCATCGAGGCGACCTCGACCAGGACGGCGGTGATCGCCAGGACGAGGAGTGGTCCGACGCCCGCGTTGCTCATCGCGCGTTCGCGCCAGCGACCGCCTCTTCCGGATCTGCTGTCGCGTGTGGCGGCGCGAGCGCGGGCGGCCTTGGTGTCGAGGGCGAAGCTGAGCCCGAGCAGGGCCAGGCCGATCACGAGCTGCGCGATGAGGACGGGTGGGGAGTTCAGGATTCCGTCTGTGCGGTCGAGCAGGAGGCGTCCGCCGCCCATCAGGGCGACGCCGAGGACGAAGTAGGCGGCGGTGACCGTGCCCAGATAGAGCAGGATGCGAGATCCGCGGATCCGTCCGGGGGCCATCAGCAGCCAGACCGGGACCAGGAGCGTTCCGAAGCTCAGCGAGTCGGCCAGCGCCAGGGCCGCCAGTGCGCCGAGGCTCTCCAGGGGGATCGACATCATGGAAGGGCTCTGGGGGCAGGCGAATCGGTGAAGCCTGCATTGATCGGCTCTGCCTCAACCATCGTCAACGGTGTCTGCTTCATCGTCGGGGCGTCTTGGAAGCGGTGCCGGGCGATCTGCTGCCGAGCAATCCGGATATGAGTGACTACCGATCGGTGTTGTGGATCATGCCTGCTGTCCTTCTCCTGGGAACGCTCTTCGCGCTGTTACTGCGAGAAGACCGTCACCCATCGGCTGAGAGGGCATGAACGACAAGGTTGCTCCTGGCGCCGAAGGCTTCGAGATCCGCTTCGACGGCTGGCTGTGTATCCTCGGCGCAGCGTCGCGTGCGGTGGCAGACCGTGTCAGGCATGGAGGCGTGGAACCTGAAGGGACGTGTCGATGATGTCGTTCACCCCTTCGCCCTCACGTGACTGAGGGCGAGAAGATCAGGCTGGTGGCCTGGAGCCGAGAGATGCGCGGGGTCCATGACCGGCTGCGCGAGGCATTGCGGGTGACCCGGGAGGCTGTGGCCGAGGGGGACGCCGCAGTGTCGGCAACCCGCGACCTCCTGCTGTTCTGCCACGGATTCTGCACGGCATTGACCCAGCATCACGAGGGCGAGGACCGCGAGCTGTTTCCCGCGATCGCCGCCGCCCACCCGAACCTTCGAGAGACTCTGCGTCACCTCGAACAGGACCACTCGATGATCGCCCATCTGCTGGGTGGCCTCCAGCAGTCGGTGGACCACCGGGCCGGCCCGGCGGAGCTCGACCGACACCTCGAGGGGATAGCCGCCCTCATGGAGTCCCACTTCCGCTACGAGGAGCGCCAGCTCCTCACGGTGCTCGAGACCCTCGACCTACAGGCGGAGGTGTCCTCGGTTTTCGGTCCTCTCTGACGACTCATCGTTCGGGGTGATCGGCGGGGCGATGCCGGCACCGCCGGTGGCAGCATCTATCGCAACCGGGTCATCGACACCGTGACCTTCGTACGCGGCAAGCGCCTTCCGAGCGGCTACTTCACCACCGTCGGATCCCATCGCCTGGGCCTCATCAGTTGCACCGATCGCGTCGTCTCCGCCGACGGGCGCTTCCATGACAGGCGCTACCAGGTCGAGGGTAGCCACACCCACCCGGCCACACGTCGGTCGGTGAGCCACCGGAGACGGGTGAGCAGACTTGATCCGCTCCACTGAATATTTGCTGAGGCCCGTTACATTGCACCCACCGCCCACCGAAGCAACGCCTACCCAAACAAGGAGACGCACATGCAGTGCCCCACCGATGGCAGCGTGCTCGTGATGAGCGAACGTAGCGGTATCGAGATCGACTACTGCCCGACCTGTCGCGGCGTATGGCTGGACCGCGGGGAGTTGGACAAGATCATCGATCGTTCCCTTGCTCCCGCTCCGCAGCAGGCGGCCCAGCCCGTCCGTGAGCAGTCCCGATACGACGCCCCGCGCCGTGACGATCGCAACTATGACCAGGGCGGGTACAAGAAGCGCAAGAAGGAGAGCTGGCTCTCCGAGCTCTTCGACTGATTCGATCGCTCAGGCCGTCGGTCAGGGTGTCGGTGTCAGCCAGTCGTCCCGAGAGGCCAAGCGCTCCCGAGTACAGGCTCGCAAGAGCGGTCTCCCCGACCGCAAGCGGACTCACTCTGGAGTGATGTCGGAGCGTCACTTGACCACGGGTTTCTGTGGGCCGACACCCGGACGGAACAAACGAGCACGTGTTTAAGAGTGCGACGGGGGATCGGGCTGAAGCGACTGGCGTCATGCGCCATGTTGTACGGAACAACCGGTGCGCTGCCACGGGTGACTGGGTAGGGTTCGGTGACCTGTCGGACGCCGGTGAGCCAGCCGTCCACAGTGGGTGCCGGATGATGACAGCAAGAACTGGATGGTGGATCGGTGGGCAGGCGTGTCGCGGCAGTGGGGCGACGTCGGGTCGACCCACAGCCCTCGCGACGAGCCGCTCGGACCAGGCCGCGACTGACCTCACGCGGCACCTTCGTGGCCGGTGTCATGAGCGGAGTCCTGGTTACCCTGCTGGCGGTGGCGGGCTGGTCCTGGATGCAACAGAACCCGAAGAGCGCCTCAACGACGGACCTGACTCGGATCTCGCCCGGTCCTCCTGGTGCCGCAGTCGCCCCAGGGGTCTCCGGATCGGCGGTACCTGGAGCCGAGCCACGTGCCAAGTCGCCGACCCGGTCGGGCGATCTGCGTAGCGCGGTACCGGTCCCGGTCAACGGATCCGGGGAGTTCACGATGGCCCGCGCCACCGATCGGACCGATCCGAAGGCGCGGTGGAAGTACAGCGTCGAGGTCGAGCGGGAGTTGGCCGATCGGGTGGTCAAGGTCGGCCGGGTAGCAAGCACGATCGAGATGGTCCTCGGCGACCAGCGTGGCTGGTCCGGGAAGGGCCATACCTTCACCCGTAGTGCCGATGCAGCGGCCCGGGACCTACGGATCCTGCTGGCCACCCCGGGTACAACCGACGAACTGTGCGCACCGTTGCAGACCCGGGGGCGGGTCTCGTGCCGGAACGGTGACCTCGTGGTGCTCAATGCCAGACGGTGGATGGAGGGCATCGAGGACTATCAGGGCTATCTGGACCAGTACCGGACCTATCTGATCAACCATGAGGTCGGCCATTTCCTGGGCCGAGGCCACGTGTCTTGCCCCGGCAACGGGCTACCGGCGCCGGTGATGATGCAGCAGACCTATGGGCTGGGGAAGTGCACCCGAAACCCCTGGCCCTGAGCGTCCGCAAGGACGTGACGGCGCGTCGCCTGCGTTCTCGTCGGTCGGCGATCGCTCCGCTCCAAGATCGCCTTCCCTCCTTCGCCTTGGCGCCGCGCGCGTCAGTCCTTGCGGGTGTGCTGGAGGTGACGGCGCGTCAGTCCTTGCGGGTGGTGACGGGATGTCTGGGCGCAGAGATGTGCCTGAGGTGAGGACACATTCATCAGTGGCGGACATGTACCTGGTGACAGCGCCCCACTGACTGGAGTCACGATGAATCCCGAACTGGACCACAGGCTCGACGAGTCCGCCCCGCAATTCGCGCTGAGTCCCGACGTGGAAGCCGCCATCGCCGCGCTCGTTGCCGACACCCGTGCCACCCGCCGGCCAAGGCGCCTTGGCCGGTGGGGTGTGCCGATCGCTGCCTCCACGGCCGGGATCGTGCTGGCCGGGTCCGTCGCTGCAGCGGCGGCCCTGATCATCGGCGGATGGACGGCACCCTGGGCCGATGATCCCGACGGTGCGATCCGGTTCCAACTGCCTAGCGGCACCCCGTGTGAGTTCCGGATCGGCAACATCAACGGAACCGATCCCGAACTGAACGACAAACTCCGTACCTGGCTGGACGACCACACGCTGGGCGAGATCGCTGACGTCGACAGTGCGCTTCGCGGACTCCGCGGCTCCGGGTACGTGTGGACCCGAAAGGACGGGACCGAGGTCGAGATCGGATACGGCACGAAGTACTACGACGTGGACGCCGAGTACGTGCAAGCGGTGCAACAAGCGATCGGTATCGCCATCAGGGACAAGACCGAGGAGATCGGCCTGCCCGAAGGGCCCGTTCGACTGGGCCACGAAAGCGAGGTCCGTTGCGTGGGTAAGGACGACCCCTCGACACCGAGTTGGATGCGATGAATGACCGGGCGAGCCAGGCCCTTGCCCGCGTCGGGCCGGACGTGCTCACCTACTTCCGTCGCCGGGTCGGCGACGACGACGCCCCGGACCTGCTCGCCGACACGATGGTAGTGGCCTGGCGGCGGATCGCGCTGCTGCCGACTGACGATGAGGGTGCCCGTCGGTGGATCTTCGGGATCGCACACCACGTCCTGCTGAACCACGCCCGGTCGGAACGACGCCGAAGCCGCCTCTCCGTGCGCTTGCGCAGCGTTCTGGGATCGGCCCCGGCGACGCTGCCCGCGGATCACGGCATCGAGGTCCGCGACGCGATCGCTCGTCTGGAGCCCGAACTCGCTGAACTGGTCCGCCTCATCCACTGGGACGGGTTCAGCCTCGCCCAGGCTGCCGAGGTGATCGGGCGACCCGCATCGACGGTGCGCAACCAGTACGCCCGCGCCAAGGCACAACTACGCGACATGCTCGGCGACCCGCTTCCCGCCACCAGTTCCCGAGGCCGCTACTAGGACCCCGGGGAGGTGCCGGAGCGTCAGGAACGGTCGTGTTCGGAGAGCTTCTCGAAGCGGGAGTTCCAGGCGGCGAGGGCCTCATCGCCGGTGCGGTCCTCGTGCCGGTCGAAGCGCACCCGCTCGGCCCGGTCGGCCTGGACCCACATCGCGACCATGCCCATCCCGAGCATCAGCAACGGGATCTCGCCGAGTGCCCAGCCCAGTGCGGCGCCGACCTGCTGGTCCTGGGCCAGGGAATCGCCCCAGCTGTGCGGGAACAGGGTGAACCACCCCTCGGCCAGCACGCTGTTGGTGGACATCAGAGCGATCGAGAAGAACGAGTGCATGGCGAAGACCACCATCACCAGCAGCACCCGGACCGGATAGGTCGGCCGGTGCGGGGACGGATCGATGCCGATCAGCACGTTGCTGAACATGTATCCGGTGACCAGGAAGTGCAGGGTCATCAGGACATGGCCGGTATGGGTACGCAGGGCCACTTCGAAGAACGGGGTGAAGTAGAAGACGAACAGCCCCAGCACGAACATCGCCCCGGCCACGATCGGGTGCCCGAGGAACGAGGCCCAGGGTGAGCGGACCAGGGTGTTGATCCACTCGCGAGGTCCCATCGAACCGTCGCGGCGGGCGGGCAGGGCCCGCAGCGCCAGGGTGATCGCCCCGCCGGCCGCCAGCAGTACCGGGATCGTGGTGGCGATCGCCATGTGCTGGATCATGTGCATCGAGAACATGAACCGGCCGTAGACGCCGGGGGCGCCGCTGGTCGACCAGATCAGCATCAGCCAACCGGCCACCCAGGCCACGGTACGCAGGATCGACCAGGAGTCGCCGCGACGCCGCAGCCGGATCATCCAGACCAGGTACATCACGATCGCGAGCAGCGACAGCGGACCCCAGAAGCCGTCGATGCGCCAGGTGGTGAACCAATCGGAGAACGAGGGCTCACCGGGCAGGTTGAACCCGAGCAGGCTCTGCGCGATCGTCAGCGGCGCCTCGTTGCGCGGCGGGGGAGGGGTCCGGTTCAGGGCGACCGCGACCCCGGCCGTGGTGACCAGGACGAGGGTCTCGGTCAGCAGCAGCCGACGCATCGACAACCGTCCCCGGGCCGGGTCCAGCAGGCGGCGCCGCTGCAGCAGACCCAGACCGCCGATGGCCACGGTGCCCAGTACCTTCAGCCCCAGGAACAGGCCGTAGCTGCTGTCCAGTGCGGAGAACGAGGTGAGCCGGATCCAGGCGCCGACCACACCACCCAACGTCAGCGCGACGAGACACCAGGTGGCCAGCTTCGAGAAGCGCTGGGCCGCGGTGCGCAGGTCGGCGTCCTCGACCGTCGGGTCCTCGGTCCTGCGAGACATCCGAGACATCAGCGCCAGGGCCACCACGCCGCCACCCCACAGGGCCACCGCGATCAGATGCACGAACTGCGCGTTGACCGCCAGGTCGTGCCAGGTGCCGCCGGTGCCGTGGGCGACCAGAGCCTGTGGCCACAGCGCGATCAGGGCGAGCGCGGCAGCGGTGGCCCGCATCAGCGGGGTACGGCTCAGCAGAGCGAAGAATCCGGCGACCCCGGCCAACAGGGCGTTGGCGAGCAGGTATCGACCGAGATCGTAGTTACGGGAGAAGAACGAGATCTGGTCCCAGGCGTTGGCGGCGCTGATCGGTTCGCCCGAGGCATCGGACCAGGTGAAGACCAGCAGGACCAGTCCGGCCGCGCACCACACCAGCAACCATCTGCCCGACAACGCTACGAGTCGCTCGCGCACGCTGCTCGAGGTGATGCAGGTGAGTGCCGCGATGAGCATGCCCAGCGCCAGCACGACGGCGATGTCGCGCAGTCCCTGGCTCAGGGGGATGGCGACCCGGGTCAGCGTGCCCGGGTCCGGCATCCCCGGCAGGGAGTCGTCCCAGGCGCCGCCCAGGGCGACCAGAACCAGGGCCAGGAGCGGGGTGAGCAGGGTCCACCCCAGGAGGCGTGCGGCCTGTCCACCGGTGTCGGCGGGTGTGTCCTGGGTATCGACCATCGGTTCAGGCGCCGCGCTGGCTACGGCGGCGGGCCCGGGCCAGCAGCACGCAGCCGAACACCGTGGGAACGGCGACGATGATCGCGATCACCAGAGTGCTGACGGTCGAGTCGTCGTCCTTGGAGGTGTTGATGGTCGCTCCGGGGGCCGCGGACGGAGAAGCGGCACCTGTGGGATCGGCACCTGTCGAGGCTGCGCCGCCCACCAGGCCGACGCTGAAGGTGAGTTGCCCCTGCACCGGGTGACCGTCGACCGAGGTGACCCGGTACCCGATCACCCAGTCTCCGGCGGGCACATCACGGGTCAGGGTCGGTACCTTCGCCACGAGTTCGGTGGGCTGGAGCCCCTCGCCCGCCTGGAGGCTCTCCACGTCACCGCCGGGCCGGGTGAGAGTCAGATGTGCCATCCCGATCGGTACCTGCTCGTTGAACGACAAGGTCACCGAGGTGGGTGCCTGGGTGAGTCGGGCGCCGACCTCGGGAGTGGATCCGGTGAGTTCGGAATGGGCCTGAACCGGGCTCCCGAAACCGACCAGCGCCAGCAGAGAGAGGAAGAGAACCGCGCCGGCGGCACCGGTGCGATGGAGCAGAGAGCCGAGGGCGGGCATCACGAAGTCCTTCGAAGGGTGGAACGGGTGACTACTACGCTACCTAGTAGGTCGTGATCGGCCGATTCAGGGTGCCCGTGTTCCGGGTTAGCGAGCGGGAGGTCGGCGTCCGGGACATGTTGCGACTCTATTGCAACAGCGACTGGTGTGGTATTAAATCGGCACGTGAATCGATCCCGACCCGTCGTGTCCGCACTTCTCGCCAGCGTTGTGGCGGCCCTGTCGCTCAGCGGCTGCTCCGCCTCCGGGGAAGGGAAGGGGAGCGGTCGACTGCAGGTCGTCACGACCGTCGCTCCGATCACCTCGATCGCCGCGGCGGTCGCCGGCCAGCGAGCCGATGTCGAGGGGCTGGTGCCCGAGGGCACCAACTCGCACACCTTCGAGCCCGCACCCAGTGCGGCCAAGAAGCTCGCGACCGCCGATGTCATCTTCATCAACGGCCTCAAGCTCGAGGATCCGACCAAGGATCTGGCGGAGCAGAACAAGAAGAAGAACGCGCCGTTGGTCGAGATCGGCACCCAGGTATTGCCCGAGTCGGACTGGATCTACGACTTCTCCTTCCCCAAGTCCGACGGCAAGCCCAACCCGCACCTGTGGACGGATCCCACCTACGCCATCCGGTACGCCGCGGTGATTCGCGACGAGCTCAGCAAGATCGACCCGGACGGCAAGTCTGCGTACGCGGAGAACTACGCCTCGTTCGCCCAGCAGGCCACCGAGCTCTCAGAGGCGCTGAAGACCGATCAGCGCTCGGTGCCCAAGGCCAAGCGGGTCCTGTTGACCTATCACGATGCCTACGCCTACTTCGCCAAGACCTACGGCTGGACGGTGATCGGAGCGATCCAGCCCAAGAACTTCGAGGACCCCACCCCCAAGGAGGTGGCGGCCCTGATCGACCAGGTGCGCAACGAGAAGGTGCCGGTGATCTTCGGCTCGGAGGTGTTCCCCTCGAAGGTGCTGCAGGAGATCGGTCAGGCGACCGGTGCCCACTACGAGGACACGCTGCGCGATGACGACCTGCCCGGAAAGCCCGGGGATGCGGACCATTCCTGGCTGGGCCTGATGCGCTATGACTACGCCACCATGATCACCGGCCTCGGCGGTCAGGCCCCGACTCTGGCGGCGCTCGACGTGGCCCCGGCGGTTGCGGACAACGCCAGCTACCCACAGTGAGCGGGACCGTGAGCGAGCCACTGGTCAGCGCCCGTGGTGCGGCGGTCGGGTATGACCACCGTGAGGTACTCAGCGACCTCGACCTGAGGATCCACCCCGACGACTTCATCGGAGTGGTGGGACCATCCGGGTCGGGCAAGACCACGCTGCTCCGCCTGTTGCTGGGCAAGGCGCGCGCCCGACGGGGAGAGGTTCGGCAGCGAGCCGGCCTGAGGATCGGATACGTACCCCAGCTTGAGACGGTGAACTGGGACTTTCCGGTCACGGTCGCCGAGTGTGTCCTGATGGCCGGCAGTGGCGGCCCGTGGCCCTGGGCCCGGCGTGCCGAGCGCACCCGGGTTGCTGGACTGCTGGAGCGGCTCGGCATCGGAGCTCTGGCCGAGCGGCACATCCGAGACCTCTCCGGCGGCCAACAGCAGCGGATGTTCCTGGCCAGAGCGTTGCAGCGGGAGCCGCAGTTGCTGCTGCTGGACGAGCCGACCAGTGGCGTTGATGTGGCGACCCGCCACGACATGCTGCATTTGCTCGGTGACCTGCATGCCGAGGGCACCGCGATCCTGCTGACCACCCATGACCTCAACGGGGTGGCCGCTCACGTTCCCGAACTGGTAGCGCTGCACGGTCGGGTGATCAAGCGAGGCACTCCGCGGGAGGTGATCACTCCGCTGGTGCTGGAGGAGACCTTCGGCGCGCCGATGCAGGTGCTCGAGCATCTGGGCATGCCGGTGGTCCTGGACCAGGTCGGTCGGCTCGGGCAGGCCGTCTCGTGAGTGGCTGGTGGGCCATCGTCAGTGAGCCTTACGCCTACCCGTTCTTCGTGAAGGGCGTGGTGGTCGCCACCTTGGCCGGCGCTCTGTGCGGCCTGGTCGGGGTCTACGTGATCCTGCGGGGGATGAGCTATATCGGACACGGCCTCAGCCACGCGATCTTCGGCGGCTATGCGGCCAGTTCGGTGATCAGCGTCAACTACTTCCTCGGCGCCGGGATCTGGGGATTCGTCAGTGCGCTGGCGATCAATGCGGTGGCACGGCGGCATCGGATCGGTGCCGATGCCGCGATCGGCGTGATCACCACGGCCTCCTTCGCGCTCGGAGTGGCGTTGATGAGCGTCTACGGGAACAAGGGGCCCAGCTTCGATGCGGCCCTCTTCGGGTCGATCCTGGGGATCTCCACCGCGGACGTGTGGATTCTGGTCGGAGTCAGTCTGTTCACCCTGGTGGTGGTGCTGGTGCAGTATCGGCCGCTCCTGTTCGCGACCTTCGACCCGGAGGTGGCCGACGTCAGTGGGGTCAAGGTGGCGCGGACCGATGCGCTGCTGATGTTGGTGCTGTCACTGGCCATCCTGGTCACCATGAACGTGATCGGAGTGACCCTGGTTGCGGCCACCTTGGTGATCCCGGCCGTGGTGGCACGGATGGTGACCCATCGGTTCGCCACGATGCTGTGGCTCTCGGCGCTGATCGGTGCCGTCTGCGGTTTCGTCGGGATGAACCTGAGCTACCACCTCGACGTCCCCTCGGGTACCACGATCGTGCTGACCGGCGCGGTCCTGTTCGTGGTGACGATGAGCGCGACCGGCATGCTCGCCGCGACCCGCGCCAATCGTTGGAAGGTCAGTGCCTGATCCGCTGAGACGTCAGTTCTTGGTGTCCCGCCGGTAACTAGTGCTGACGTCTCAGCGGTGACGCGTCAGTGTTGGTTAACTCCCGGGTTACAAGAAGTGCCGTGTCAGCGGGAATGGTGCTTGATCGGGACGGGGAGTCCAGCCGCCCGGTCCTGTCGCCTACCCTCTCGGACGTGTCCCAGAATGCGCTGACCTATGACTTCGAGATCCAGACCCGATTGCGGGACCTGAACATCGGCGACCACATCGACTCGGTGGAGTGCATCCGGCTAATCGATGAGGCCCGGCAGCGGTTCTTCTCCTACGCCAACCTGCCCGGCCGGCCGGAGGGCGGTGGACTGTTCGCAGGGTCCCCTGAGGGTGCCGGCTACCTGGTGGTTGGCCAGAAAGCCGAGTACCTCAGCGAGTTGCATGTCGACCCGTTCCGTTCGCTACTGGTCCGCTTGTGGGTCAGCAGGATCGGCACCTCGTCTTTCGAGGTCTCGGCCGAGCTGCGCGTCGACGGCGCGACATCGAGCGATCCGGCGGTCCGGGCGATCATCTCGGCGGTGATGATCGATCGGGAGCAGCGCGGACCTCGCCCGATCGATCCGGAGCTCCGGGACCTGCTCGGTCAATACCTTGCCGAACCGGTCCCGATGCGCTCCTGACCCAGCGCTCAGTCGCCTTGGCTGGCGGCCAGCATCTCGGCACGAGTGGCCACCTTGACCCGGAGTCGGCCCTGAGCCTCGCCGAGCGCGATCTCGTGGGCGTCCAGGTGCTCCCAGTTCTCGAAGGTGACCAGGTCCACGCCACGCGCGCGTAGGAACTCGTCCACCTCGGCACTGGTCCGTACGGGGGCGCACGGGGTGGTGTCGGCCAGTAGGTGGGCCACGGTCTGCGCGGCATCGGACTTGGTGTGCCCGATCAGACCGATCGGACCTCGCTTGATCCACCCGGTCACGTAGAGGCCCGGGATGGGCTCGCCGGCCAGGTCGAGCACGCGTCCTTCGTCGTTGGGGACCACGGCCCGGCCATGGTCGAACGGCAGGCCCGGCAACTCCCTGGAGCGGTAGCCGACGGCACGGTAGACCTGTTGCACGTCCCAGTCGGTGAACTCGCCGGTTCCTTCGACGCCGCCGTCACCGGTCAGCCGCGTGCGCTCGGTGCGGAAGGCACGCACCCCGTCGGCGTCGCCGAGGATCTCGGTCGGCTGCTCCAGGAAGTGCAGGTGGATCCGGTGCGCCTTGCCCTCCGGCTCACGCCCGACCCAGTTGGCGAGGGTGTCCAGCACCATCTTGGACTGCTTGTTGGTCGCGATGTGCCGCATCGATGCGTCATCGACCTCGAAGCCCTCGGGATGAACGACGACCTCGACGTTGGGGGAGTGGTTGAGTTCGCGCAACTCCAGCGGGGAGAATTTGGCGTACGCCGGTCCCCGCCGGGCGAAGACGTGTACGTCGGTGATGGTCTTGGCGACGAGGCCCGCATGTACGTGAGCGGGAATGTCGGTGACGAGCAGTTCGTCGCCGGTCTTGGCCAGCACCCGGGCCACATCGAGTGCCACATTGCCCACCCCGACCACTGCCACCGAGGTGGCGGCCAGCGGCCAGGAATCCGGCACGTCGGGATGGGCGTCGTACCACGAGACGAAGTCGGCGGCACCGAACGAACCTGGGAACTGCTCACCGGGAATGCCGAGGTCGCGGTCGGCCATCGCGCCGGTGGCCACCACCACGGCGTCGTAGAACTCGCGCAGCTCCTCCAGCTTCACATCGGTGCCGAAGTCCACGTTGCCGAGGAATCGCACCCCGGGCTTGGCGATCACCCGCTGCAACGCCTTGATGATCTCCTTGATCCGCGGATGGTCGGGTGCCACGCCGTAGCGGACCAGCCCGAAGGGGACGGGCAGCCGTTCCACCAGGTCGACCTGGACATCGACATCGGACTTGGTCAGCATGTCGGCGGCGTAGATCCCGGCCGGTCCGGCACCGATCACGGCAATGCGAAGTGTCATGTGCTCCAGTGTGGACACGCGCAAGGTGCCCCACAACAGGCCTGTACTTGGGTTCTCCCAAGGTAGGCTTGTGAGATGCTTGGGTCACACGTACCGGATCTCCGGGCACTGGAGTTGCTGCAGGTGGTGTCGCGGACCGGCAGCCTGGGAACCGCCGCCATCGAGCTCGGTATCACCCAGCAGGCGGCCTCCTCCCGAGTGCGGACCATGGAGGCCCTGATCGGGGAGTCGTTGGTGACCCGAACCCGGCGAGGCTCCGAGCTCACCGGGACCGGCGAGCTCATCGTGCAGTGGGCCGGTCGGGTGATCGAGGCAGCCGAACAGCTCGATGCCGGTATCGCCGCGATCCGGGCCGATCGACGCGGGCACCTCAGCATCGCCGCGAGCCTGACGATCGCCGAGCATCTGCTGCCGGGATGGCTGGTGGCGCTGCGTGCCCAGCAGGTGCACCACGGCGCCGCTCCGACCGAGGTCACCATGACCGCGACCAATACCGCCACCGTGGTCGACAAGGTGCGTGCCGGCAAGGTCGATCTCGGTTTCGTGGAGGGCCCCGAGGCTCCGCGCGGGTTGCACCGGCGCAAGGTGGGTGTGGACGAGCTCGTGGTCGTGGTGGGCCCGAGCCACCCCTGGGCGCTGCGTTCCCGCCGCCGGGTCACCCTGGACATGTTGGCGGCCACCCCGCTGGTGGTGCGCGAGGTCGGGTCCGGCACGAGAACCGTCTTGGAGCGTGCGCTGGACGGTCGTGACACCCCGTCGCCGGTATTGGAACTGTCCAGTACCGCTGCGGTGCGCAGTGCGGTCGCGGCCGGAGCGGGTCCGGCCGCCTTGGGTGCCCATGCGGTCCGCGATGACCTGACCATCGGTCGACTGGTGCGGATCGAGGTGAGCGGGGCGACCCTGACCCGGGTATTGCACGCCGTCTGGTCCGGTGGTGCGCACCCGGCCCAGGGACCGGCTCGCGACCTGGTCGCCTTGGCCGCGGCTTCCGGCCGCCGCTGAGACGGCGGTTCTGCCTACCCGAGGGGAGGTTAAACCGCCCTCTCAACGTCTCTTCCCCGCTGAGGGGGCACTTCTGCAAGACACCTGTCCAGCAGAAGTGCCCCCTCAGCGGGGAGGAAGTGGCGATATCGTGTGCTGATGCGCATCCTGATCGCCGAAGACGACGAGCGCTTGGCCAGCCTGTTGCGGGAAGCGTTGCTGGACGCGGGTTGGCAGGCCGAGGTGGTCGGGGATGGCAAATACGCCCACGACCGGCTTCTGTCTGACTCCGGGTTCGATGTGGTCCTGCTCGACGGCATGTTGCCGGGCATGGACGGCCTCGACGTGGCCAGGTCACTGCGTCGGCTCGGGTTGGGCATTCCGATCCTGATGCTGACCGCCCGTGGTCAGGTTCGGGACCGGATCGACGGACTCGACTCGGGTGCCGACGACTACC